>JARRNJ010000007.1:136306-142469 GCA_037385045.1 Gammaproteobacteria bacterium
TTTCCCAGCCTGTCACGACGCACCTTTCTCAAGGCGTCGGGTACGGGCGTCGCGGGCCTGACATTACTGAAGTCCGTTGATGTCATCAGCAAAACCAGTGACACGAGCGAGGTCAGCGGCAACGGCGATGCGGTCGAGCAGACCACCTACAGCGTCTGCAATTTCTGCGCGTCGCTGTGCAACCTGCGCGTCACTGCGCGCACCAAGAGCGGCATAAAGCGCATCGTCAAGCTTGACGGCAATTCCAACTCGACGCTCAACCGCGGCAAGATCTGCGCCCGCGGACAGTCGGGACTGCGCCAAACCTATGATACCGATCGCATCAAGACGCCCTTGATCCGCATCGAGGGCAGCAAGCGCGGGGAGATGAAGTTCCGACCGGCCACCTGGGATGAGGCCTACGCCTATATCGCGAGGAAGCAAAAGGACGCTGCGATCCAACCATGGGAATGGACCATGATCGGCGGCTGGACCTCCTGCGTGTTCTACATGAACTGGGCGGTGCCGTTCGCGGTCGCCAACGACATCCCCAACATCATCGCCTCGCCGATGCAGCATTGTGTCACCAACGGCCACCTCGGCACCGACTCGGTGACAGGCAATTTCAATATACATGACGAGGTGCTGCCGGATTTCGACAACGCGAAATACATCCTGTTCGTCGCCAACAACGGGTCGATCGGCAGCATTTCCACGTGCCGCATGGTGAGGTTTGCCGCCGGTCGCAGAAACGGCGCCAAGGTCGTGGCGCTGGACCCGCGCCAATCCGAAACCGCTTCCAAGGCTGACGAGTGGATAGCCATTCGTCCGGGCACGGACCTGGACTTCTGTCTCGCCATGCTCAAGACGCTGCTCGACGAGAAACTTTACAACGCCGATTTCCTGCGCCAGCGCACCAATATGCCGTTCCTGACTTACAAGGACGATGACGGGCAATGGCAGCTGGCGCTCGACGGCGCGGGTCAGCCGTGCGTGGTCCAGGACCGCAGCTCCGAGATTCGCGCCCTGGCCGCCTACACCAACGACAACAGCGTGGATGCCCGGGGCAGGCCCTGTTACCCATCGCTGTATGCACCGGCCGGCCTTACCCTCGAGGGCCGCCCGGTGGTCACCGTACTGCAGGCGCAGATGGAGGAACTGAGTGGCTACACGCCCGAGTGGGCGGAACGCACCACCGGCATTTCCGCCGCCACCATCCGGCGGATCGCGCGGGAGTTCGGCAGCACCCGCCCCGCCATTATTGATCCCGGCTGGCACGGCTCCCGCTACGGCAACATCATCATGTTGCGGCGGGTGCAGGCCATGATCCAGGCATTGACCGGCGGCATCGACAAACCGGGCGGCTGGATCATGAGCGGAGAGGTGCATAAGAAGCAGGCCAACGTCATCCAGGCCAGGAAAACAGGCGCCGACGTCGGCGCGCCGCTGACCAATCTGGTGGGACTGCCGTTCGCCAAGCTGGTCATCGACGTGTTCTCCAGCGGCAAGAACTTCAGCCACGGCAAACCCGGTTGGGCATGGGCCTATGCCGAGCAGGAACGTGCCGCCGGACGGCCCTGGGTCATGCTGCCGGTGTTGGCCGACACGGGCCTGAAGGAGTCGGTCGAAGGCACGCTCAATTACAAAGGCGAACCGTACAGGACGCGCGCCGTCCTGCTCAACGCCGCCAATCCCGTGCGGCATTACTATCCGGATTCCCGCTGGAAAGACATTCTTTCCAACAAGAACCTGGAACTCGTGATCGCCATCGACGTGCTGCCGTCCGACACCATCATGTACGCCGACGTCATTCTGCCCAACTCCACCTACCTGGAACGCGGCGAACCGTACGTTTACGGCAATGGAGTGAACCACGATCTGGGACTGGTTACGCGTTACCCGGCCATCGACTTCGTGTACAACACCCGCGAGGTACCCGATATCCTGCTGAAGATGACCGACATCATCAGCGGCAAGCGGGACGCTTTCCTGGCAACCATCGAGAAACTGACCGGCCTGAACGTCACCGCCGTCAAGAAGAAGATGGCCAAATTGGCCAAGGACGGGGTTGTAAATCCGTTCTCCGCCGCCTGCCGCGAGGCGTCCTTTGATCTTTCCGCCGAAGAAGCGGGCATCACTGCGGCACAACTCGATGCGACCCTGCGGGAGAAAGGTGTCTACCTCCAGGCAAGCCGCGACCAGCTGCTGGAGAAAAGCGCCATGCCGTGGCATCTGCCCATGCCAACGGGCAGCGGCCGGGTCGAGTTCTTTTCCACTCTGTTCGACGGGCTGCGCGGCATGGGCGGCAAATCCCCGCATTTCAGCGTGCTCGCCACCCATATCCCGGCACAATGTCGTCCAGGCGCCGCCGGCGACCTTGGGGAGGACGAGTTCTATTTCACCTATGGAAAGGCGCCCACGGTGTCGTTTGCGTCCACCAACGCCAACAACCCGGTGTTGGCGGCGATCAACCAGTTCAAGGCGGACATCTATACCCACATCTGGATCCATCCGGACCGGGCGGATCACCTGGGTATTGCGGACGGCGACGCCATCCGCCTCACGAACGCTCAAACAAGCCAGGCCGCCGACGGCCATGCCCATGTCACCCGTCTGATCCACCGTGAATGCGTGTTTCTCTACTCCAGCTTCGGCACCGAGAATCCGGCCCTCACCCGAGCGGTGGGCGTGGGAACCGCTACCAACAAGCTGATTCCCTACGCGGTTGAACCGGTGACTGCGGGGTTCCGTTCGCAGGAATTCACCGTGCGCATCAAGAAGATCGCCGAGAGAGGAGCCACGACATGACTCGCTATGCAATGGTCATCGATCTGAATACCTGTGTCGGCTGCAACGCCTGCATGGCCGCCTGCGCCATGGAAAACCAGACACCTGTATGGAAGGACAAGTGGCGCACCTACGTGCACGATGAGGAAATCGGACACGCGGACATGGTGCGCCGGCGCCTCTTTCCGCGCCTGTGCAACCATTGTTCCAACCCGCCCTGCCTGTCGGTATGCCCCACCGGAGCCACTTACCAACGGGACGACGGCATCGTCATGATCAATCCCGAGCACTGCATGGGCTGCCGCGCGTGCGCCATGGCCTGTCCATACGATGCCCGCTACGAGGTGACATATCATGATATCGACGAGGGCAGGAAGTTTTACGGCGCGGAGGAGTTGCAGCGGCAGGTGCCAAGCATGGACAAATGCACCTTCTGCGCCCACCGGGTGGACCAGGGTCGAAAACCCGCCTGCGTTGAGACCTGCACCGGATCGGCGCGTCAGTTCGGTGATCTGGATGATCCCAACGATCCGGTGGCGCAGATCGTCGCCAGCGGCGCAGCGCACCCCCTTATGGGATACCTGGGCACTCATCCCAATGTGTATTACATCGACGATCTGAAGCGGAGGGGCTGACATGGAAACCATGACATTGACAACCCAGCACATATGGACGTGGTGGATCGCCGCTTACCTGTATTTTGGCGGACTCGGCGCCGCGACCCTGTCCATCACTTTCCTGACCGACATGTACTGCCGGTCAAATCCGCGCCTGGTGATGTGGGGTGCGCTGTCGGGGGTGGTGATGCTCTCGCTCAGTTCGCTGGTGCTGTTTGTCCACCTCCTGCATCACGCGGCGGTGATCTGGGTGCTGATCCCGGCCGTGTTCCTGCTGCATCCCACCTCCTGGATCGCGTGGGGCACCCAGTTCATCATCTGGATGATGGTGTGGGGCCTGGTTTATATACTGCCGTGCATGCGTGACTGCGAGGGCTTCATGGAATTCCCGATCGTCGGGCGCCTGCTCAGGACCGCACCGATCAAATGGGTGTCGGATATGTGCGTGCGCTGGCGGCGCACCGTGGGCTGGCTGGCGACCATCAACGGCATCGGTACCGCGGTGTACACCGGCCTGCTGCTCCAGTCATTCCCGGCGGTTGCGTTGTGGCACAACCCGGGCGTGCCGCTGCTGTTCACCATATCGGCGTTCTCCACCGCTTTTGCTTACCTGCTGATGGTCCTGTATGCCGGTGAGCCGGGCGAGCACGACGCCCGGCTGCGCCATCGCTACGAGTTGTTTGACCTGATCCTGATCGCCGCCGAACTGGTGATCTTGTTCGTGTTTTACAACTATCTGCGCTCGGGTTCGGAATCCGGCTACCGCTCCGCACAGCTGCTCTGGAACAGCATGGGTTGGGTAGTCGGTTTCATCGGCTTCGGGCTGATTGTTCCCTTTTTCCTCAACCTCAAAGGGGTGGTGAAAGGCTGGAACAGCAGCCTGCCCACCATCGCCGCATCGGTTCTGGTGCTTATGGGCGGCTACCTGCTGCGCCACTATTTCATGTCCGCAGGGGTCTATGCCTACCCGTGGTGAGCGCATGCGTTTGCTCGCCGGCATGCTCGCGGCTCCCGGCGAGGAGTCGTTGGCGGCGCTTGAAGCGGTCGACGCCGGATTGCGCTGGCTGGACGGTGCGCGCGGCGAGCTGGCCGAGATGGCGCTGGACGAATGGCGCGCAGAGCACGTGCGTCTGTTCATCAACGGCTTTCCCCGCACCCCGTGCCTGCCGTTTCAATCCGCGCACCTGGACGGACTTATGCCCGGGCCGTCCACGGTGGCCGTGAACGCCTTGTACCGGCAACTCGGGTTGGAAATCGAGGATATGTTCCCCGATTATTTGGGTGCCATGCTGGAGTGCGCCGCCTACCTGGCCGACGCCGATCCGCCCCAGGAGGCGGAAGACATCCTGTGGCGTAACCACCTGCTGCGCTGGCTGCCCGGCTACGCTGCAACGCTGCAGTCCGAGAGCCGGCTGGTGCTGTACCGGGGCCTGGGGCGCGAACTGGCCGCGCTGTGTCGCGAGCGCGACCATGACTGACTGGCAAGTTGGTCAAATTTCCGGCCTGGACGACGCGGCGCTGGCCGCTGCCGTCACCGAACGCTTCCAGGCCATCTTCCGCAACGACTTTGCGGATGTCCCGTTCCTCAACGACGCTCTCGGGATCGAAGTGCGCGCGACACGCCGCATGGATGAGGGCTGGCGTGTGTTCCTGTTGCTCACGCCGTGGATGCTGAGCCGCCTGTTCCTGCCCGAACGGGACCCCGGCCTGCCCGTTCCCGACGCCTGGCGCGCCGAAGCACGTGCCCGGACGCCGTATGTGGTGATCGGACCGCGTATCAGCCTGCCCCTGCTGGGCGGACTGCAACAGGCCCATATCAACTACGACGCCACGCTCGGCCACTATGTCGTGCAGCCGCTCGTGCAGTCCATGAGCGGATACCGCTCCGCGGACGCGGTGTTCGCGGCCTGGAACGACGTAATCGCCGCCCGCGCACGGGTCATGGACGAGCAGCAGCGCGAGTGCCCCTGGCAGCGGGAATTGTCGCGCCGCGAGTTCTTCGGCCGTCTCGTCCGTCCGCGGGGATAAAGCGAAGGCGTACCAGTTGGCGCCGTACGATCGCTTCGCTACGATGCGCTTCCAACGCGGCTGCCCTGCCTGCCGGCCCGCATGTGTGAGCCCAAGTCCAATGCCTTCCAGATCGCCTCGGTGGCCTTGGCGCGGTTCATGGTATAGAAATGCAGCCCCGGCGCGCCCTGCTCCAGCAGGCGGCGGCACATATCGGTTACCACGTCCGCGCCGTAGGCGAGTATGCTGGCCCGGTCGTCGCCGAAGCCCTCGAGGCGTTTGCGCAGCCAGCGCGGGATCTCGGCGCCGCACATGTCGGAAAAGCGCGCCAGCTGGCTGTAATTGGTGATGGGCATGATCGGCATGATCCCGGGCACGATCGGCAGATCCAGGCCGAGGTGCTCGCAGTCGTCGACGAAGCGGTAATAGGCGTCGGCGTTGAAGAAATACTGGGTGATGGCGCCGTCGGCGCCGGCCTCCACCTTGCGCTTGAAATTGAGCAGATCCTCCCGGGCGCTGCGCGCCTGGGGATGAAACTCCGGATAGGCCGCCACCTCAATATGGAACTGCCGGCCGGTCTCGGCACGGATGAACTCCACCAGTTGGTTGGCGTGGACAAACGCCCCGGCCGGGCCTTGCATGCCCGATGGCATGTCGCCACGCAGGGCCACGATGCGCCGGATGCCGGCCTGTTTGTACCGCTCGAGCAGTTCGCGGATCGTGTCGCGGCTCGTGCCCATGCACGATAAGTGCGGGGCGGCCTCGAAGCCCGC
>JARRNJ010000008.1:0-45641 GCA_037385045.1 Gammaproteobacteria bacterium
AATTGCCGATTCGCGTAGACGGCATACAGTGAAAATTCGTCGGTCTCCCAGTCTTTGAGAATATGGACCAGGCGCTTTTGCTTGATGTGCTCGGTCACGAGAAAGTCCGGTTCGTAAAGAATGCCCATGCCCGCCAGGGCGGCGTTCACCAGGACCTTTCCTTCGTTGACGTGAAAGTTGCCTTTGACCTGGACGATCTGTTCCACCCCGTCGCGGCAAAAGCGCCATTTGTTCCGGTAGGTCGATGACGAATAGAACAGGCAGTTGTGTTCGAGGAGCTCTTCGGGTGATGTTGGCGTGCCGTGTCTTTTGAGATATTCGGGAGAGGCACAGACCGCGATGTTCACCGGGGCGAGGCGTCGGGCAATGAGCCCCGGCGACAGCTGTTTGGCGACGCGGATCGCAAGGTCAAATCCTTCATCGACCAGATCGATCATCCGTTCACTGTTGATGAGGTCGACTTCCACATTCGGGTAGCGCTGCAGATAGGCGATAATGGCGCGATCCAGATGACCGATGGCAAAGCCGGTCGCCGTACTGATGCGCAGTATGCCGCGTGGATCCAGTCTCCCTTTCGTCGCTGAATACTCCGCGTCTTCAATCGACGCGAGGATCTGGACCGCGCGCTGGTAATAGTCCGCGCCTTCCTCGGTGAGTGACTGCTTGCGCGTGGTGCGGTGCAGCAAGCGCACCCCCAGGTGTTGTTCCAGCTGGGCCACGTAGCGGGTGGCCATGCCGCGGGACATGGTGAGCCTGTCGGCCGCGCCGGCAAAGCTGCCGCTGTCCACCACGGCCGTGAACACCCGCATCGCTGCGACAATATCGATCGCCATGATTATTCCATAATAGTAAATAGTTAATTCAATTCTGGATCATTTATTTACTAATTCGCAAATGCTTTGATTACGCCTTACACCGTCGTTCGCTGTGGTAAGCAACCTGGCCCGGGAGAGGAAAAATGCCGGCAAAAGCCTTCGTCATGACCCAGCAGGAGTATGTCCGTCCCTACGAGGTCCTGGGGATGCACATCACCGTGCTGGTTTCCGGCGAAAAAACGGGTAGTTATGAGCTGGTCCGACAGACCGGACCGGAAGGCAGCGGCCTGCCCCCGCATCGCCATCCCTGGGATGAGTCCAATTACGTCATCAAGGGTGACGTGGAATTCGGCCTCGGGGAGGAAATCACCTGGGGAACAGCGGCCCGGTGCCGCGAGGCTGTTCGCCGCCCTGGACCGCGAACTGCCCCCCGGCGAGGCCGGTCCCGCGACCCTCATCGAAATCGGTGCCCGCTACGGGCTCACCGTTGTCGGCTGAATCCGAAAATTCGCAACAACTGCCATAAGGAAAACATGCCATGAAGCTCTGTTACCATCCCGCCTCGACGACTTCACGGCCTATTCTGCAGTTTTGTGTCGATGCCGGGATCGACTACGACCCCGTAGTGGTCGACCTCATGACCGGCGAGCACGTCAGGGAACCCTATGCTTCGTTCAATCCCAATTGCATGGTGCCGGCCGTCGATGACGACGGCTTCGTGCTCACGGAGAGTTCCGCGATCCTCAAATATCTGGCCGAAAAACACCGGTCGCCGGCCTATCCCACGGACCTCAAACAGCGCGCCCGGGTCAACGAGATGATGGACTGGTTCAACGCGAACCTCTATCGCGAATACGGTTATCATCCGGTCTATCCGCAGATCCTCCCCCATCATGCCCGCCAGACGGATGTCGTGAATCAAGCTACTATCGAGTGGGGCAGGGCGCAGGCCTGCACGATGCTGCAAATCCTCAATGATCATTATCTGGGACAGGGCAAGCCTTACCTGTGCAGCGACACTTTGACGATTGCCGATTATTTTGCGGCGGCCCTGCTCACCGTCGGCGAATTGATCGGCAACGAATTTTCCGGCTACCCCAATATCGAACGCTGGTTGCAGTCGATGAAGGAGATGCCGTCCTGGTCTGCGGTCAATGAAGTCCATAACGGCTTTGCCGCCAGTCTCAAAGGGAAATCCTTCGTGACCCTGGCACGAGCCGCACAATAAGACTCGCCGCATACCCAACGCACGCGAAACAAGGAGAGCCATCATGTCCATGCACGTTATCGGGGCCGGTGTCGGGCGCACCGGCACCTACTCGTTGAAGCTCGCCATCAATCAGCTGGGTTTCGGCCCCTGCCACCACATGGAGGAAGTGCTGTTTAACATGCCGACGCAGGTGCCCGCGTGGTCGGCGGCGGTGGCAGGACAACCCGAGTGGCAATCGGTTTACGACGGTTACAACAGCGCGGTGGATTGGCCGACCGCGGGTTTCTTTCGTGAATTACACCAGGCCTATCCGGGCGCGAAATTCATTTTGACCGATCGCAGCCCGGAAAGTTGGGCAGACAGCTTTGGTGAAACCATCTACAAACTGCTGGCAGGCCGAGATCAGGCGCCGCCGGAAATGCGTGATTGGCTCGAGATGGCCACCGGGGTCGTCAACAAAACCGGTTTCCCGGCGGGCCTCGACCGGGACGGACTGATCAAAGCATTCAACGCACATAATGACGCGGTCAAGAACACGATCCCGGCCCAACAACTGCTCGTATATCAGGTCAAGGACGGCTGGGAGCCGCTCTGTGAATTCCTGGGCAAGCCGGTGCCCGCCGACCCGTTTCCGCGCACCAATGATCGTGCGGAATTCTGGGACCGCGTAGCAGGCAAAATGTGACAATGCTGAAGAATTGGCGATCAATCCGGACAGACCGAGGTTTCCGGCCGGCGTCGTGTCGCGGTGCATCGGCGTTGCCATAGCAATGCCCCTGCAGGTCCCGGCCACGCCGCAACGAACTCCGTCGAGACCCGCTCCACCGGAGCGGGAGTGACGGGGTCGGACCCACGCAACCCACGCAACCCATGGAAAGATAAAAGAGTTATGGCATCATAGGGCGCGGAATCGGGTTCAAAGCGTCCAGTTCAGGGGCGAAAATAAGCTTCAAGGAAGAAGTCTCATGCCAAGGGCGAACAGGTATTTCCTGCCGAACTACGTTTGGCACATCACGCATCGCTGTCATAAGAAAGAGTTTCTGCTCAAGTTCGCGCGCGACCGCCGCCGTTGGCGTGCGTGGTTGTTCGAGGCCAAGAAACGCTACGGGCTTTGTGTCTTGAACTATATCGTGACGTCGAATCATATCCATCTGTTGGTCCGCGACCGTGGACGGGGCGAGATCGCCAAGAGCATGCAGTTGGTGGCGGGACGTACGGCGCAGGAGTACAACCAGCGCAAGTCGAGAAGAGGGGCATACTGGGAGGATCGCTACCACGCCACGGCGGTCGACTCCGAGGAGTACTTGGCCCGCTGCATGACCTACATCGACATGAACATGGTGCGTGCGGGGGCGGTGGAACATCCCGCACAGTGGGCGCTGTCCGGATACCGCGAGATTCAGGCCCCGCCCAAGCGGTATGCGGTGATTGACCATTCGGCCCTGCAAGACTTGCTTGGGTTCAGGGACTTCGGCCAGCTGCAACGCGCTTGTGGGGAGTGGGTTGATGCTGCATTGCGCTGCGAACGCCAGACACGGGAGAGTGTCTGGTCAGAGAGTCTTGCGGTGGGGCGCCGGGAGTTCGTCGAGCAAGTGAAGGCGGAACTGGCGGTTCGCGGGCGGTACCGTACGCCGACTGAGGCGGAGGATCTGTATGCGCTCAAAGAGCCTGCCGCCGACTATGCGATGGAGTCTAGCGACGAAATGGCCCGGCTAAGCGGCAATAACACAATTGTGTTGGCGTGGAACGCGGTGGATCAGGGGCTTGCATAGGTCCGACCCCGCTATCGACGTTAGGTCCGACCCCGCTATCGACGCTCCACCGCCTTCAAGGTTCTGAAGAGCGTAGCGTTCACCAGCGATTGAGCCGATGCCGCCCCGGGCTAGCGGGGGCTCACGGCCTTCGTGCTGGTGCGCGTGGCGGTAGCGGGGTGCTTCCAACCCAACACGTACGGGTCGAGCACCCAATAGCGATGGTTGCGTTCGATCAGCGTGATCCTGCGGGCATAGCCGCCCGGATATTTGTTGTTGAGGTAGTTTTGTTCGGCCACTTCGATCTCGTGCGCCGGCAGATTGACCGCCGTGACCACCGCAACGTGCCCGGTGCCCAGGTATGCCCGCGCGTAAATGAGCAGGTCCCCGGCCGACGGCGGCCGCGCCGAGCCGTTGGGATGGTTCTGCAGCGCAATGCTGCCCTTGTCGTCCACGCGCTCGAGATGGTCGATCTTGTTCCAGATATCGGCGGCGACGTCGACGTCGCCAAACACCGCGCCGTCATGTCTCAACAGCCACCGGCGGGCGAACTCCACGCACTGCCATTTGATGCCGGTATACACCCCGTTGGTCTTCACCGGTTCCGGATCGACGCACTGTGCGCTGCAGTTGGAGTAGGCGGGCAGGCCGTCCACCACGCCCAGCACGGCGCCGAACGGAGTGACGCAGCCGGTGCGGCAGGCGGCGGGAAGCTTGCCTGCGGGGGGTGCCGTTGCCGCCCACGCGTTGGTCTGGCAGAGCAGCAATAGCGCCACCGCCGGCGCACGCAAGCACCGGGCGTCCAGGACGAAGGCAAGGCGTTTCATGGCGGGGCGGCCCGGTGGAGTGGCTTCGATCGCGCCAGTCTACCGCTCCATTGAATGGACGTTAAGCCGGGGATGTATCGAAATTGGACCGAAAAGGGGACAGATTTATTTTCTGAAAGGGGCCCATGCTCACCTTGTGCTCGGTGGTCGCTGCCGGGCGGGGGTCGGCGGCTGGGACTCCACTGTGCCGGCGTCGGCGGGCGGCGACTGCGTTGTCTCGCCGACGGTGGTGGGCCTGCCGGGTGCACCGATCCGGATTCTGGGTCCTTCTCCCCGAAAGTGCGGCGGCCAGGACGAGGTGTAGCGGATGTCGGCCGGAACCGCCGGCACCAGCCACGCCTCGATCTGCTCCAGCAGCCCGAGTTCCTTGGCGAGCCGGTACTTGTAGCTGTGGATGCATTCGCGGTCGCGAAACTCGCACAGGTTCTCGCTGGTCCCTCCGCAGGCGCCGTTGGCCAGCCCTTTTGGGCAGGTTTCCGGACAGACGTACTGGGTGGCGGCCAGGCGGCACATGCCGCAGGTCTCGCAGCCGAACAAGGGTGCCTTGATACCGCGTTCGAGGCGTTCGAGCATGCGGTCGGCGGTAGTGTGGCGCCGGACCGAACGTACCGTCAGCCCGATGAGACCGGCAAGCGGCCCACGGTTGAACGCCAAGTCGTGTACCTTGTCCATCACCCGGTACTTGGCGCGGGCGCGTCGGTCCGGCCGGGCGTGGTGAGGATTGATCAGGTACCAGGGCTCACGGGTGGGGCTCGGGTCGGCCTGTCCGCCTTCCGGCAAGCTCATGGCCTCGGCCCACGCCTGTTTCCAGACGATCCGGTCCGTGCACAGGTCCTGGACTTCGCGATAGTGCCGTTCCAGCCGCTGGAGCTGTTCGGTGGAGTGCAGCCCGGTGATCTGTACGCCCGCGTAACCGAGCAGCCGTACACCGACGATCTGGAGGGCGAGCCTGCGCAGGACGCGAGCTCTACCCCGATCGGCGAGGGTGCGTTCCTCGGTTTCCAGCAGCGCGAGCAGGGAGTCGGTGATGGTGACGCCGGGCAGCTGGTGATGGCGCATGTAGCGGGCCCGCGCCGCCGTCAACGGCATGACGTTGGCGATCAGAGGGACGCCGTAGTTGCGGCTGTCGACCCAGTACGCGGCTTCGGCGTACTTGTGGGGATCGTAGCCGATCTGGGTGATGACGAAGTCGGCGCCTGCAGCGACTTTCTTGCCGAGCTTGAGGTACTGCGCCATCGCATCCTCTTCCCGGTACTTGAAGGGGTTGAGGGCGCAGCCGGCGAGCAGCAGGGGATCACGAAGCTTGGCCTCCGCCAGCGCGGCGACCGATTCGAGATACCGTGCCCGTCTGCCCGGAATCGGGTTCTTGACCGCATCCCCGGTGAGGAAGAGCACGTTGTTGAGTCTGTCCTCCCGCAGGCGCTCCAGCCAGGCGGGCAGTGCGCGAATGTCGCGGCCCTTGCCCGAGAAGTGCACCAGGGGTTGCTTGCCGCTGTGGTCGAGCAGGTGGGCAGCCGCGGCAACGGGATCGGGGTCGTGGTCGGACACCACACGGTCGGTGACCGAAAACGCCGTGAGCAGGGCGTGCTCGCGCATCACGTCTGCGATGCCGCCGAGCTTGTGCAGCTCATCGCGCAGGATCTTGTCCCGCGACGGAATGAATTCGATGGTCCAGAGAAATCGGCGGTCCCGAAGAGCGGCCCCGAACGCATTGATGCCGGTGGGCTGCAACGTCGGGGCGGACGTGCTGGGTGGTCGCTGTTTTTCCACTCGGCCGGGGCGCGGGCTCTTGTCTCCCGAGTCGAGCCCGCTCTCGGGCGCGAGCCGTGGCGCGTCGGCAGGGGAGGAAGCGGCTGCTGGTTCGCCCGGCTCGGCGGTCCGCATGTCCTCGTCGTGAACGACGCTCCTGGCAGCGGCCTTTAGATCACGAAGCGCGTGCGAGGAGCGAGCATCGCGGCTGCGGGGCAGATCGATGAGCAGGGTCTGGCGGATGCGGCCGGGCCGCGCTGCCATGATCAACACCCGATCGGCGAGGTAGAGGGCCTCGTCCAGATTCCGGGTTGCGAACAGGACCGTGGTTTCGGCCGGCGCGAACACGTCCAGAATTTCGTCGTGAATCGCGCTCCTGGTGGATTCATCAAGCTCGCGGAGCGGGTCGTCCAAGAGAATCACACGAGGGTCATCGAGCAACGCCCGAGCGATTTCCACCCGGCGGCAGCTGGCTGGAGAAAGCGCGCGGGGATAGCGGTCCTCGACACCGCTGAGACCGAATCGCTCGAGCAGCTCGCGTGCCTTCGTCAGGGCCGATTCTTCGCTCATACGCCCCTGAGCCACAGAGCCGCGGATCAGGTTCTTGCGAACGCTTGCCCAGGGAGACAGCGTGCGGACGTTGCGGACCACCACGCGGTCGGAGCTTGGATGCGGCTTGTATCCCGGTCGATTGATGCACTCTCCGTCGAGATACACGATCCCTTCGGTGAGCGACTCGAAGCCCGCGATCGCATTGATCAAGGTGGACTTGCCGCAGCCGGGCGGTCCGACCACGGCGCAGAATTCACCCGGCCTGATCTCGATGGAAACGTCGTCGAGGACGCGCATCGCTGTTCCGGGGCGGCCATACACTTTGGTGGCGTTGCGGATGGAGAGCCAGCCGGAGCGCTGGGCGACTGCACGTTCGTGACCGGCGAAGGCGCGGGTCAGTTGCTGCAGCAGCTCGTGGCCTTCGTGCCCGTGCCGCCGGCAAAGCGACTGCATCCATTGACCCTCGATGGCGAGAACACGGGTTGCTCGTACACAGCGCGCCGACATGACGCGGTGCGGCGGACCCGGCACCAGGGCAGCGAATCCGAACAACTGACCCGGCGCGGACACTTCACTGGCCACCGGGAACTGTGACTCCGTTTCCTGGATTTCAGGGTAGCCGATCTTGCCGTCGACCAGTACGTAGACTGCGTCCGCGGGATCTTCCTTCGAATATATGAAGTCGCCCCGTTCGTAGGAGCGTACCTCGGCGTTGCGGGCCATGGCGCTCAATAGGTTCGCCGGCGCCATGGACAGGAAGGAGCTCAGGCGAATGATTTTGAGCTTGTCCTGGTCGGTCATCATTGCGCGTTCGGTCCCCGAGGGGTCTGCGTCACTCGAATTGTCCGAGCGCCGGAGTCTGCCGTGAACAGTGTCCCATCCGACATCGCCTCCGGCCGCTGGGTGACTCACGCCAAGTGTAGTTCACCAGGGTCGTGCAATAAGTAGTCGGTGACCACCGAGGATCATTTGTCACCGCCCACTTTGAGTTATCAAACACGGAAACGCGGGCACAGGATGCCTGTCGTCGACCTTCCCTCCTTGACTCGGGCGGCAAAACTCAGGGATATTCCACCAGCCGTGCGCAGGTTTGTGCCAGGCGGCACACGGGCTTAACAGGGCATACTTGTAAACCCAACGCCGTTGAGTATAGTGGCTGCGATGCAGCCCATCGTATCCATATCCAACCTGTCGAAGACCTACGCCGGCGGCTATCAGGCGCTGAAGAACGTCAACCTGGACATCCAGCCGGGCGAGATTCTGGCGCTGCTCGGCCCCAACGGGGCCGGCAAGACGACGCTCATCTCGATTATCTGCGGCATCGTGAATGCGACTGCCGGCAGCGTTACCGTCGACGGTCATGACATCGTCGCCGATTATCGCGTCACGCGCAGCCGCATCGGCCTGGTGCCCCAGGAGCTCACCCTCGGCGCTTTCGAGAAGGTGTGGAACAGCCTGTGTTTCAGCCGCGGGCTGTTCGGCAGGAAGCCGAACCCCGGTTATCTGGAGCAATTGCTGAAAGACCTGACGCTGTGGGACAAGAAGTACAGCCCGCTCATGGCCCTTTCGGGCGGGATGAAGCGGCGCGTGCTGATCGCCAAGGCGCTGGCCCATGAGCCGACGGTGCTGTTCCTCGACGAGCCGACGGCGGGCGTGGACGTGGAGCTGCGCAAGGATATGTGGGCACTGGTGCGCCGGCTGCGCGCCTCGGGGGTCACCATTATCCTCACCACTCATTACATCGAGGAGGCCGAGGCGATTGCCGACCGCGTGGGGATCATCGACCACGGGGCGTTGCTGCTGGTGGACGACAAGGACGCGTTGATGCACAAGCTGGGCAAGCGCCAGCTTGTGATCGAGCTGGAAACCCCGCTCGCGGCCCTGCCGGAGGCGCTGGGCGCCTGGGACCTGGAACTCGCGGAGAACGGCGCGCGGCTGGTGTTGACCTACGACCCGCGCAAGGCGCACACCGGCATCCACGAGCTGCTCGAGGCCATCCGCGAGGCCGGGCTGGTGATCAAGGACGTCAATACGGTCACGACCTCGCTGGAGGAGATTTTCGTCAACCTGGTCGGCGCCAAGCCATGAATATCTACGCCATCCGCGTCATCTACAAATACGAAATGCGGCGCGCCTTCGAGACCGCGCTGCAGAGTTTCGCCTCGCCGGTGCTGTCCACGGCGCTGTACTTCGTCGTGTTCGGTTCGGCCATCGGTTCGCGCATCGCATCCGTGGGCGGCGTGTCCTACGGCTCGTTCATCGTGCCCGGCCTGATCATGCTGGCGGTCCTGACCCAGAGCCTGGCCAACGCCTCGTTCGGGATATTCTTTCCCAAGTTCACCGGCGCCATCTACGAGCTGCTGTCGGCGCCGGTGTCGTTCGTGGAGATCCTGATCGGCTACGTCGGGGCGGCGGCGACCAAGTCGTTTATGATCGGCCTGATCATCCTGGCGACGGCGGGCTTCTTCGTGCCCCTGCACGTGGCCCATCCGGTGTGGATGGTGGGCTTCCTGCTGCTGACCTGCATTTCGTTCGCGCTGTTCGGGTTCATCATCGGGCTGTGGGCCACCAACTTCGAGAAGCTGCAGCTCATCCCGCTGCTGGTGATCACGCCGCTGGTGTTCCTGGGCGGCACGTTCTACTCCATCGACATGCTGCCGCCCGCCTGGCAGACGGTCACCCGCTTCAACCCGGTGCTCTATCTGGTCAGCGGCTTTCGCTGGAGTTTTTACGAAGTGGCGGACGTGAGCGTGGGGTTGAGTATCGGCATGATCGTGCTGTTTCTGAGCGCCTGCCTGGGCATCGTGTTTTGGATGTTCAAGACCGGGTATCGGTTGAAGCAGTAGGTGGGGAGGCGGGTACTGCTGTTGCGTCCGGCCTTTGGCCTTGACGCAACCTACTGCTCGAATCGGCGCTTGTGTCAGGTCACTTGCAGAGGGTGCCGTCGACCCTGACGTACGGGACACGGGATGGCCGACAGGCAGACACCGGCGGCGGGGCTCAGCGCGCCTGCGCGCGCACGTCCAGCGGTCCGCGGGTGACCGAGGGCCTGTCCGGCCCCGTCACGGGATTGGCGCACGAACCGCCCCGGCGCATTGCGTTGGATCCCCGAATCCCACCCAGCCCGTGCGGATTGGCCTCCCTGAAGACCACGCCAAAGAACGCGCGGACCGGCAGCGGATCAATTGGCGGACGCGTATCTTGGCTTGTCCGTGTCGAGAAATTTTACAGCCCCCCCGCACTGCTTGAAAACCTGTACGGAAATGCGGCTGATTGATCAGCAATTCAGTAACTTACAATCATTGGCGCAGTTTATGCTTATGAATATCATGGTATTTCTGTTCCTTCGAGAGCAGAAACTGGATTAATGAAATAGTCCGAGGAGCAAGTGATGCAGCAACACAGAAATCGCCTCATTTCAGCCCTGGCAGCGGCGATCCTGGGCCTCGTCGTCAGCGCCGGCGCCCGAGCTGGGACCCTTTACATTGGCGGGTGGAACACCAGCACCGTCTATTCGGTCGACCTGAACACCCAGACTACCACTCCTTTGGTGGGCGGTTTTTCGCGGATCAGCGGCATGGAAGGCATCGGCAACGACCTTTATGTCTTCGATCAGACCAATGATGTCGTTTCGCAGCTCGATCCGGTCACGGGCAGTACTTTGAATACTTTCGACCTCGGCGCTCTCGGTGTCGACGTAACCGGCGAGGGCACCTTCGCCATGAACTCCGACATGACCGGCTTCGTGTCGAGTAGCGCGGGTAGCGTTGGCACCTATTGGACATTCAATCTGAATACCAACACAGCCACCAACATTGGCACCGGCATTTCGTTCGATGGCGTCGACTACGCGCCCAACGGTACGCTCTATGGCCTGACCCAGAGCCCGACTACGCCGGGAGGCTCCGCGCTCTATACGATCGACCCGACCACCGGCAGCACTACACTTATTGGCAGCACGGGCATCGACAGTTCGGCGCTGGCGGGGTTGGTGGTCGCCGATGGAGACTTCATCGCTGCGATCGGACCCGAGCTTTACCGCCTTAACCCGGCTAACGCGGCCGCTACCTTGCTGTTTAACGCGGGCATCGGTGATATCTCCGGCGCAGCTTACCTGGGCAGCACGAATCCGGTCGTGAACCCAACGGTGCCGGAACCGGGGACCCTGGCTCTGCTCGGCCTCGGGCTGGCCGGCCTCGGCGTTTTCCGGAAGCGCCGCCAACGCTGATCCAGTTAACCCGGCAAGTCAACAAAAAGCCCGATGCAGTCAACGCATCGGGCTTTTTGTTTCAACGACCGAACAAGCGGGCTCTAATGAAGTTGCATTTGCTTTCGACCTGAAGGTTCGGCAGGCCGGAACCAATCCAGCCGTGGCCGCCCCCAGCAACTCACTTCTTCACCGACGCCCGCAAGTGCCGCACCCAGAGGATGAACGACGTGTGGCAGGTCTTCAGGTAGTCGATGATCCGGTCCCTGCCGACCCCGCCCTTCAGCACCAGATAGATCTTCAGGTTCGGGCGGCCGCGGGAATCGAGGTAAGAGGTCGAGAACCGCTTGGTGCGGTTCCACTCGTTGATTGCTTTCTCGGGTACGTTGCCGGCGAACCGCTTGCGGAACAGGATGATCTGGCCATCGTTCTGCACGTAAACGTAAGTGCTGAAACCTTCGATCTTCCACAGGAGCTGCCCCTCGTTGCCGGTGGTCGAGACCGCATAGCCCTCGCCGGTCATGATGTTTTTCCATTGCTCAGGGGTGACCTTGGTAACCAGCGTGGGCTCCTGCGCGGCCCGGACCCCCGGTGCGAACCACAGTAGCGACGCCATCCCCAGTACGGCAACCAGGCGCAACAGCGCGTTGCCGGGCGAGCACAACCGCACGGATTTATTCATAACTTATTATCCTCCTGGCCTTTTTTTGTTGAAGTTGGAACAGTGTCTCAAATACACGCAAAAAAGATGTGGACTCTTCAGATCTAGCATTTCTCCACCCAAAAGACAACCTGGGTCGATTGTCGCGGCAGGCGGGCCGGCCGTGGCGCGGCGGCGGGGCTGAGAGGCATCGGGCTCGCAACGGGCGGCTTTCGGGCGGCAAGACCCTCCCGGCGCCATGACCTGGCGTCTGCCGCAGGGGATACCCGCACGATCCGTCCGGCGCCATGATCCGCGCCAGTGTGCCGGTTGGAATCGTTGGCGGGCGGCTCCCGGGCCACTGCCGCCCGCCGGGCGCGGGGCCGGTGACGCACGCTGTGGGTCACCGGCCTGTTTCGCCGTGTCCTGTCGGTCCGCGCCGCGGCCGCCGGTCAGTTCAGGCGCGCGGGATTGACGGTCTTGCCGCCGAGCGCGCTGTACTCGACCATGGAGCCGTCGTAGAGCCTGGCCCGCTTGTTGCCGACGATCTCGTGGGCCACGAACCAGACGCCGGAGGCCAGGTGGCCGGTGTTGCAGTAGGTCACCGTCGCCGCGGCCGGGTTGATGTGCTTGGCCTTCATGAGTGAGCGGTAGCTGGCGGCCGGCAGGAAGCGGGCGCCGTTGCCGCCGGCGGTGGTGACCAGGTCCGGGGAGAAATCCCTGGCGCCGGGCAAGTGGCCGGACAGCTCCCCGGGTTTGGTGAATACGCCCATGTATTGGTTCTGCGGGCGCGCGTCGACAAACTGCATGCCCTTGCGGCCCAGGTCGGACTTCACTTCCTGGTAGGTGGCGAGGATGCTTTTGTCCTCGCCGCGCGCGGTCCAGTCGCCCGCGCCGTGGGTCGGCGCGTCGGTGGCGGCGGGCAGCCCGGCCGCCAGCCACGCGGCCATGCCGCCGTCGAGGATGGCCATGTTGTTGTGGCCGTAATACTTGAGCTGCCAGTAGAGGCGGGTGGCGGCGCCGACGTCACCGGTGTTCCGGCCGGCGGGCACGATAACGAGGGCGGCGTTGTTGTTCACGCCCCAGGAGCGCACCAGCTTTTCGAACTCCTGCTTGGGCGGGATCAGGCCCTTGACCTTCTTGCCGGCGATGGTGCGGTCGACGCGCACGGTCTTGAAGTCGACGAAGTGCGCCCCCGGCACGTGGCCGGATACACGCAGTACCATCAATTTGCCCTTTTCGGTCTTGATCTCCGGGGCCGTGGTGAAGGCCTTCAGCGGGCCGGAAACCTGGAGGATGGTGAGTTCGCCTTTATGGGCGTTGACCCAGGCGGCGTCGACCACCGCCGACGGTACGTCCAGGGCGTGGGCGCTCGGCGCCGCGGCGGCGCCGAGGACGAGCAGTGCGGCGGCAAACGTCTTCATGTCCATGCTCTACTCCTTCTGTTCCATGGTTGTCGCAAGGTGGGATCGGTGAAACACGGCGGGCCGGCCCGGCGGGCGGTGGCGGCAAGGCGCCAGCGTTGGCGCGGCGGCCGGTCAGCGTGGCGGAAGTATAGGCCGCAGAAACCACACTTTCATCAGTGGAAAAGAGGCGACACCAAAGGGAAATTACGGAGTGAAAAGAACGCGATGGGGGACCGGTGATAAATGGGAACTATTTGTATTCAGGCGGTATCTTCCTCCTCCGTCGCGCTTGGGCGTGAACACGCAGCGGTTGGCTGGGTGCTGTTGTTCCCGTGGCGGGCATCACCGGTAGAGTTCGAGGGTTGGCGGGTCAGGCTGCCAGAGGGTTCACTTTGGTGCGCGACGTGGGAGCACGCAGGCACTATCTCGGCAAGGATAGGTTCATATCTGGATCGAGCGGCCCACAGCTGTCGCGCGTACCGGATAGCACACGGTTGCGCAGGGGACCGAAGACGCAGCGATACTGCTCACAACCGACGATGGTCCTCGGTTGCCTCCGGCCCCGCCTTTATATTCCACGTCCGGAGACCTGTGTGCCCCGCTCTTTCGTAGTAGCGACGAATTCCGCGCAGTGTTTGGTCGATCGTTTGGGATGGGAACCGCGGTATGCGGCCATGACCAACAGGCCTGTCAACGCGAGCAGGAGCGTCGGCGGCGCTGGAACCGGGCGGACGTCCAAAGCGTCCAGGTTGTCGCCAAACTGTAGGCCCAACTGATCGTATCGCGCATAGAGACTGCCGCCCTGTCTCCAATCCACCAGCGGGTTAAACGGACGGGCAAAATCCGTAAAGAACACATCGGCAGCGGACACGCCGAACGCGAGCAGGGACGGAGAGCCCGGGGCTAACGAAAACAGCGCTTCGTCGAGGCCTTTGTCGAGCAATCCGATTTGATCGGTATCGGAAAGGGCAAGTGCGTCAAGGATATCGTTCTGCAACAGGTTCATGTCGAGAATACCGCTGGCATAGATGCCGAACGTGAACGAATCGAGTATGCCGTTACCGTTATTGTCTTCCCCGGGGTCAAGGATACCGTTGCCGTTTGCATCTTCACCCACGCCCGGAAACGCCTCCAGGATGTCATCGGCGCTGACGAATTGGTCGACTGACGGCGTGTACAACGGGATCGGACCACCGAATGGAAGGGTCTGCAGGCCAATCGATGGCGAATCCGGGGTCAACGAGAACCACACGGGATGCTCGCCCGGATCAAGCACGCCATTTTGATTGTAGTCTACGCCCCATACCGGATCGCTTGGATCCGCGAGTTCCAGGGCATTGAGGTCGTCCTCCGGCGGACCGAGCGCTGATCCGTTGACGGCGGGTGCCTGTAGACCCAATCGCTGTTCGTCCAGGAACAGGAGATTGCCACCCGGGGGAGCGACGAGCGGGGCGTCTTTAACCAGGGCCAAGTGCAAATCGCGGTAACTGCCGAAACGATCGAGTACCTGGGATGCGTAAATGTCGCCCGCAGCCTCGTGCCCCGGATCACCGCCCCCAGGGTTCAAGGGCAGCGGAAGGATCGGCAGCGGTGCAGGGCCGGGCGACAGCGTGGATTGGAAATGCACGTCCGTCCCCGGGACACCTGTCGACGCCGGGTCCACAGAAAAGTACAACACGTCGCCGCTATCCAGTCCGTAGGACAAGGAGTTCATGTTGTCACCGGGCTGAAGACCGAGGACACCATTGCCGGTCGCCGGCCCGGCAGCGGGCACGGGTAGGTGCGGACCGATGCGTGGCACGTTGCCCAATGCGCCGCTGAGACGATCGACATTCGTGCCATCCGGATTGGCGTTGAAGGCCGAAGTGCCCGAGACGAAGACCTCCCCTTCGGTCGGCAGAGCGTGTCCGCCCGGCGCGGTTCCAAGTACATACACGTCGTTCGGGAAGGCGCCGCCGACCGCGCTTTCGATGCCTTCAGCGGGATTGGGTGCGACCCGGAGCGGATTCAAGGCGCCGCCGTCCACCGAGAAGGAAACCGCGCCCGTTTTGGACTCCTCGCGGGCTGTGTCGCTGAAGAAATACGGGTCGATGGAAATCGGCACGGCGTGTCCGGCTGCATCGACGAGCGTGCCTTGTTTGTTGAGCAGAAAATTGTTTTTGACGACACCGTCCACCTGCACGTTTCGCTGAAAGATGACGCCCTGGGGAAAATGGCCCGGATTCGGGTCATTGGAGGCCGAGAATGTGCCGTAGAAATTTTTCCCTACCGTTTCGAGGTCCTGGTAGTCGCCAATATAGGGCTGGCACGGGCCGCCGCAAGTTCCAGGAATCGCAGGGACGTTGTTCGGAAACGTCGCCAACACCGACTGTCCTGCCCGAGTGCTGACAAAGTTGGTTTCCAGATTGCCCGTATTGGTGAGTGAGGTGTAAAGCAGCCCGACTGCGCCATTGCCGGTTACCGCCAAAGCCGGCAGCGCGGCGTTGGTCCTGGTCAGCATTGGATGCCAGGACTTGCCGCCGTCCCGGGAAACAGACACGTTCACGCGAGGTTGGTTGTTCAGCACGTCGACGTACGCTACGAACACCTTCTTCGGGTCGTTGGGATCAACGGCTATGGAGAGATCGGAGCCGAGGCGCTCCGCACCCAGCGACGTGCCCCCGGCACCCGAAGGCAACGACTCAGGGATGGTTATCGCGGTCGCAACCGGGCTGCCGTTGGCGCCAAGACCGCGGAAACGCGTCCCGGCCGCGCCGGTGACGCCCTTGTCGTCACGGACCACAACGATGTCGCCAACGCGGTCGCCGCCGCCCGCTGCCCCGGCCCAGCGTGCGAAGACCGCATACACTGTGTCCCCGGCCGCAGCGACGCGGATGGGAGGGCCATCCTGCGGTGAGGGAGGTGGAGGCGGTCCCGGCGGCTGGGCGCGATCAATCAATTCGTTCTGCCATGTCGCGCCGCCGTCCGTAGAGAATCGAACGCTTGCAGTATTACTCGTGGGTTGGCTCAGATCGTTGAATCCGACGTAGAGCCGGTCAGTTGCGCCAACACGCGCCACTTCGAGCCAGGGTTGGTCGGGGGTACTCGTCGTCGTATAGTCGCTGCCCGCAATCGCCGTGAAGTTCGGGGGAGTGTTCGGGGCCGGTGACCTGTAGACGCGGATGGTGTTGGCCGTCCCGGGGGGGTTCAGCGCAGCCATGTAGGCTGTTCCCCCGGGGCTCCATTCGATGGTGGTGTCACTGTGGGAGATGTTCTGCGTGTTGGCCCAGGTTGTGCCCGCATTCTGCGTCGAATAGTAGGGGCTGGCCGCAACGGTTGGTGCTCCGCCCGCTTGGGAGACAATGGAAAACGCGCTGATGATCGCCTGCTTGGTGTCGGCTGGATTTACAGCGATGCTCGGCTCGCCGTTCTGGTCGCTTTCATTGCTTTGTGTCGTCGGAACGACGTTGATGATAGGGACCGCCGTTACGTCAGGCGCGACGAGGGTTAGCAGGGGTGCCAGCAAGCCCGTCATGAACAGCCGTTGCGTGGCGGGTCGGTGCTGAGCGGGCGATACGATTCTGCAGCGGGGACAAGGATGCTTGCTGCGCGATGGGCGTACTGCGCCGCCGGCTACATGTCGGGATCCAGGCCGTGCAGGTGGGGTGTGCATGGCGGCTGTCCTCCTTGAATCAGGGTGTCGAAAACGTTCTGGACCTTCCTTTACGCCTTTACGCTCAGTGCTCTCGGGCAACCAATCATTGCGCCGTACCAATGGCCACGTTTGATAGCGATAACCGTGCCAACTCGAAGGAAACAGAAGCAACGAAATGTAATCGTACGGGATTCCCGGTTTCGGCTGCCGACGTTCAACTTGGAGCAGTGTAAGAAAAACTGACGGATCTACCGAGCGGACGCTCAATAAAGGGGGACTACGGGTCGCCACGGCGACGGCTTCGGGCGTAAACGTGCGACAGCCGGCGCCAGCGTGCCGGGCGTTCCATCTGCCGGGATCTATTTGTCATCCACCAGAAACTGCACGATGGCCTCGGTGAGGCGCTGCGCCTGGTCGGTGTTGAAGATGTGTTGCGCATGGGCGCCGCCGTCGAGCAGGATCAGCCGCTTCGGTTGCGGTGCGCGGGCGTATTGCCGTCTTACGTCCGGCGCCAGGCCTTCGTTGCGGCTGGCGATGTAGAGGGTCGACGCCGCCTTGAGTCGCTCGGGATGCGCGATGGGCACCGGCGAGAGCAGCACCAGTTTGTCGATCTCGCCCGGCGCAACCTCGGTGGCCGCCTGCGCGGCGGCGCCGCCTCCCATGCTGCCGCCCACCACCGATACCGACTGCACCCCCTGGGCGTGCAGCCAGCGCACCGCCGCGACCACGTCCTGATCGAGCGCATTGGGATCGCTGCCTGCGCGGGAGCGGCCGTAGCCGCGGAAGTCGATGGCAAGGGCCCGGAATCCGCGTGCGGCGATAATCCCGGCCAGCGGCGCCCAGCTCTGTTTGTTGAAGACGGCGCCGTGGGCGAACACCACCCCGCGGGCGCCGGTGCCGTACAAATCGGCGTCCACCAGGCCGCCGTCGGCGCTCGGGAAGCTCACGTCCCGGGGCGGTTGCACCGCCGCCGCCAGCGGCGCCAGTGCGAACAGTCCCAGCATCACCGCCAGGCGTTTGGCGAGCGTCGCCATGGGGGTCTCCTTTAGCAAGGTGGAGTCTATACCGCAGAGCCTAGTCCATTGTGAAGCGATGTCGCTCGATTCAGGCGGGCGTGCCGGGAACGGACGTGCGCCGGGCGCGGAATGGGCGGGTCCATGCGCGATGCGCATCGGGGCGGTTCTGGCAGACACCGGAAAAACAACTACTATCAATCCAGTGAGCGATGTCGGGGGCCGCGGGTAAGCGCCCGGATGACCCCTTCGCGTTGGTGCGGTGTACGACATGGAACGTAGCATGGGCGAACAGGGAAACAGGCTCGTCAAGTGGTTTGTCAACGTGGCCGTGCGGCTGGATCGCCGGTTGCGGTTGCTCGATTGGGCGGCGCAGCGCAGCTTCGACGGCCCGTCGAAGCGGTTCTTCGGGGTTGACGGCTACTCGCCGCTGGCGCTGCTGGTGTTCGCGGTGGCGCTGGTGTTCCAGATCCTGGGCCCGAGCCTGGGCTGGCGCGGCGGGCTGATTGCGGTCGCGCTATTCGTCGCCGCGCCGATTCTGCTCGCCATCCTCGTTTATTTCCTCGGCGCCTACCGCCTGTGGCTGGCCGAATTCGTCACCGTCCTGTTGATTTCCGCCGCGGTGTTCTTTGTGTTCGCCGCGCCGGCGAGCCGTGAGCCGGACGATCTGCTCTACCGGCATGTGCTGGCGCCGGCGCTGTGGGTGCTGCTCGCGGCCATGCTGCTCGCCCGCTGGCTGTCGCGGCGCATGTTCCGCGCCTATCAGGGCCGGTTCACCGACTACCTGCACAAGGCCGAGCTGTTCGTCAAACCCGAAGCGCCGACCAGCGTCACCAGTGGCAGCATCGTATGGAGCTTCCTCACGGTGCCGGTGCGCCATCCGCTGCAGCTGCTGCTGTTTCCCGCCTTCGTGGTGCTCGTGGTGCAGGATGCCCGCGCCATGTGGTGGTGGAGCGGGGCCCTGCTGCTGGTCTCCTGGTCGGCGCTGACCCTGGCCAGTTTCCACGAACGGTTGCAGTTCCTGGTCGGCATGCCGCGGCGGGTGTTTTTCGTCGGCGGGCAACTGGTGGTGTCACTGGTGATCATCGGCCTCGCCATCGGCCGCATCACGGATTTCAGTTATATCGCGATTCTGCTTGATTCCGCCGCCGGCCCGATCGTCGCGGTGCTGGTGTTCGCCGCCTATTTCACGTTCTGGTTCTACGAGTACTGGATCAACCGCATGCTGAGCGAGGCGATGCTCGGTACGTTGGACGGTACCACCGGGCGCACCGATGCACGCATCAACTATCCGGTCGACCCGGCGGTGATTCCCGACGAAATCCATGTCAAGTCGGAGCATCGGATCATCCAGATCCACGGCTCCGAGCGCTTCGTCGCCGTCGGCATGCTCACCAAGCCGCGGCCGGACGGGCCGACGGAGGCGTTTCAGTTCTACGGCCGGCTGGAGCTGTTCCGGCGGATTTTTGCCTGGGCGGCGCGCAGCAAGCTGCTTGATTTCAAGGACGCGAAGCGGCTCGGGCACGTGCTCGAACGCAAGATCCAGTACTACTTCCTGGCGCTCAACGCGGCGCTGGTCGTCGCCCTGGCGGCGGCCTGGCTTGTGTTGAACGGTCTGCCCCAGGCCGCCGAGCTGTGCGTTGCCCCGTCCGGTGAGGCGGCGCCCGCGGGCTGTGTGACGCCGGTGCCGCCCGGTGCGGCCCATGGCGAACGGATCGACCTGGCAGGACTTATCAGTGGCAACGGGCAGCCGGCGCCGCAGCCCGTGGTGCTGGTGGCCGCCTCCGGCGGCGGCACCCGGGCGGCACTCTACACCGCGTCGGTTCTCCACGGCCTGGACCGGCTCGGCGCCTTGCAGGACGTGGTGCTCGCCAGCGGCGTGTCCGGCGGCAGCGCCGCGCTGGCCTATTTTGCCGCCCACCGCGACACCCTGATCAATGGAAATCCGCAGGCGTGGTCCCGCTACATGCAGGTGATGTCGGGCGCCTATATTCGCGACGTGCTGCGCGGCGTGGTGGAGTGGCGCATCGCCGGCGGCACGCGGCTGGGTACGGTGCTGGCGGAGAGCTTCAAACGCCGGATGCAGCCGCCCAAGGACCACCGCACCCTGGCCGGCCCGGACCAGATCGGACTGATTTTCAACACCACGCTGGCCGGGGAGCTGCACCGCAACACAGCCACCGGGATGCCGCTGGCGCGCTGGGACGCCAAGTTCAAGCGCCTGACCCGCGCCGACAACGCCGGCGGGCGCCTGGTGCTGACCAACCTCGATGACGTGCACTATTTTCCGGAGAAGAAGGTCGCCTCGTTGCCGCCGGCGCATCTGAAATACGTCGTCGTTGACCAGCCGGGAATTCCGCTGACCACCGCCGCGGCGCTCAGCGCCAACTTCCCGCCGGTGTTCGCCGACGCCGCCGTGGACGTGAAGGAGCGGGACCGCTACTGGGTGACCGACGGCGGTGCCGCCGACAACCGCGGCCTGGTGTCGCTGCTCTATGCGCTGCGCCATGCGTTGGTGAAGCTGGGGCAGGCGCCGCGGCGCGGACCGCTGCCGGCGCTTTACGTGGTGGTCGCCGAAGCATCCAAGGAGGGGTTTGATTTCAAGCAGGACCGCGGCATCGGCGCCAAGTCGGGTGCGGCGGAAAAGTTCGCCACCCAGTTGAGCGCCGTTCTGTGGCGGGACATCAAGGCGCGTTACCAGGCGCTCGGCGGGAAGTCGGACAACCTGCGCATGTACTATCTGGCCATGCCGCTCAGCCTGCGGGCCCGCGGCGGGCTTGGTACCCATTGGATTCTGCCCAATACCGTCCGGCTGCGCGACGCGGTGATCGCCGATCCCGACGCTTCGGAGCCGCCGTCGGTGGTGTTGAGCGGCGAGCAGGTCCGGACCATTATCGACCAGCTGCATAGCGTCGAGCGTGACCCCTGTGCGCGCATCGCCGCCATGCCCGACCCGCGTCTGCGGGCCGTTTGGAAATGGATCTGCAAGGATCGCGTCCACGGACCGGAGTGGCATCGGCTGGAAGCCGACCTGGGTCATTGAGCCCGGCGTCCGACGGACGCAACTACAAACGATGTGAACGACCGATTCGAGGGGAGTCGAACCATGAACACGATCCGCCACGCCCTGTGGTTGTGGCTGCTCGCCGTAGCGCTCGGCGGCTGTGCAGCCACGGCACCCGTTAAAACCGACGACTTCGTCGCCTACCACGACGCCGTCGAGAGCTTGAGCGCGGGCAGCGCCGCGGCGCTCGCCTACGAGCGCGAATGGACCTACCGCAACTATCTGGCGTCGTTCACCGAGGGTGGGGCGGCCAACCCGGCCGCCGTGATCCTGGACTTCCCGGACGGACCGGGCGCACCGTTCGCCTGGACGTTGTCCGATGCCCCCCAGTACATAGCCATCCAGGATACCGAGGCGCGCCTGGCGGAGCTCAACAAACTGTTCTCGGATTACAGTTCACTGTTGGTGGAGCTGTCCGGAGCCACCGCCAACGATGCCGGGCGCATCACGGGTTTGGGTGAAGCGCTGAACAAGAACTCGCTCAGCGCCGCGCGGGCCCTGGGGATGAAGCCGGACGCCAAGCCTGTGGCGCTGTTCAGCGCCGCCGCCACTTCCGCCGCCCAGGCCTACGTGAACCACCGGCGCCGCACCAGCCTGCAGGCGGTGCTGCGCGCCAACCAGCCGGCGGTTGACGCGTTCGCGAAGCTGGGCGCGGACGCGGCACGGATCTCCGCCGTCGGCATAAAGACCGAGTACCAGAACGACACCAAGCGCTGGGTGGAGCGGTACGTGAAGGCGGCTGCGTCCAAACGGGGCAAACTCATCGAGGAACAGTTGGCGCTGAACGAGCGCACTATTGCCCAGCTGGACGCGCTGCGCAAGATCCACGACAGCTATCTGCTGCTGGCGAAGAAACATGCGGAACTGGCCAACAGCGTCGGCACCGGCGGCAGAGTCGACTTTCGGCGCCTGATTGATAATGGGCAGCAATTGCGCGATCTCTACAAACGCCTGCGGACCGCCGGGGAGCAGCAGCTCAACGCCGGCGATTCGCCCTGATCGGGGAGAGGACATATGACCGACGACGACAAGCTTGCCATCATCAACGAGTTGATCAGGATGCGCAGCAAAGTGCTGCAGGCGTCGATGACCATGAAGCTCAATGGCGAGGACGCAACCGACCTGGAGACCGCCGAACAGAAGCTGGAAGACGAGATTCAGACGCTGCGCACGGCGCTGCAACAGGATTGGCAGGGCGCCGCGGCCGAAGTCCGCCGGGAGCTGAGCAACGCCGGGGCGCGGGTGCAGCGCCGCATTCGCGATATCGAGCACGACATCAAGCGCGCGGAAAAGGCGGTCGAAGTCCTGGGGCAGGTGGAAGGCGTGCTGGCGAAGCTCGCGCCGCTGCTGGGGTGAATTTCGATGACAACGGAACGGATCGAGGCAGATCGCAGCCGTTATTGCTTGATCCAATCCATCAGGGGATCGATCCATAAAGGCTCCGGCGAATAAAAGACCCCGTGCCCCCGGCCGTCTCACAGCACGATCTCCTTGTGCTCGAGTCCGCCGGCGGAGGCCTCGAACATCGGCCCGCAGGCGCCAAACGAGTCGTCCTTGTGGTCCACAATGGAACGTACATGGCCTACCAGGTTGGGATCGAATTTCCTGATGAATTGCCTCGGCCTGCGATTGCAACCTGGCGACACGACGCAGTTCACGTGCGCATTGGCGACCAAGGACGAGGTAACCAACGTGGTTTTCCCACCTGTGGAAAGACCGACGACCCTGATGCGGTGTGCCGGCACGCCGTGTTGGAGCGGGATGGTTATCTCGCCGCGGATCTTCTTGGCATAGGGCGTGATTTTGTGTCAGAGCCGCGGGCTTCACCGATGACGGTCAAGCCGCGGCCGGCCAGGGTGGCAGGCATCTTCTTGTACTGATGGAAGCCATGCTCGGCTGACACTGCCGAGGCGGCGCCCTTCATTTCCGCAATGCGCCCGTGTAGAAGGAACAGGTAAGCTGACTGCGGGTTGATGACGTCGGGCGGCGTTTGGAGCACTTCATCCGGATACACCGCCGGGGCCGATGCAATCGGAGAACCTGCGAGCAGGATTGTCAGGAGTGATTTCGAATCGACAATGACGTTCATGGCATTCTCCCTGTGCTCGGATGCGCATTCCCACCGCATGTCTCAGAAGCAGCCTGGAGACCTGGCTGTTGTCGTACGGCGATCCGATCGTACATGGTAGGATCCGGACTGGAGAGAGCCGGTGCCGGCGCCGGGAACGGGCGACCGGCGGCGCTGCGGAAGCACCGAGCTTCGCTGGAAAGGGGCCGGACAGTTGCCGTCCCTCCCGAGGACGATTGGCACGAAATAACGCCATCGAACAAGAACATATAAAGTTGCGGACGCACGAGCCGATTAAGTGACAATGAAACCGGTCCATGTAGTTCTGACTGTCGCGCTCGTGTTCGCCCAAGTGGCCGCCGGGGCGCAGAAAATTGAATCGGGCGGCTCCCATTACTTCGTCGGGCCGGCGCCGGCCTGGGTTCACCCGCTGCCACTGCAGGAGCCGGCACGCCGCGGCGACAGCTCCGGCCAGTCGGTACGTTATCTGCTCAGCGATCGCCAGGTGCGCGTCGGGCCCGACGGGCAAACGATCTACCGCCACTCCGCGTCCCAGCCGCTCAATGAAGACGGCCTGGCCGACAGTGCCAACATCAAGATCGTCTTCAACCCCGACTACCAGACCCTGACCATCCATGCCATTGACGTCATCCGCAACGGCCGGCGCATCCATAAGCTGGCGCACAGCAAGATCAAGCTGATCCAACGCGAAACCGACATCGACCGTCAGCTCTACGACGGGGCGGTGACGGCGTTTCTGGCCCTGGGCGACGTGCGGATCGGCGATGTGATCGAGTATTCCTACTCAATCAAGGGCAGCAACCCGGTGTTCGGCGACAGGTTCTTCGACTCCTTTTCCCTCGGCTGGTCGGTGCCGGTGGATCGGGTCTCGGTGCGGCTGCTGGCGCCCGCCGGCCGCAAGCTGCGCTGGCGCGTTTACAACATGCATCTCAAGCCTGCAGTGCGGCGCATCAACGGTTACCGGGAACTGACCTGGTCGGTGCGCCACCAGCCGGGGCTGACGGACGACGGTGACTATCCGCGCTGGTACCAGCCCTATCCGTGGCTGCAAATTACCGAATACCAGGACTGGGCCGAGGTGGCGCGCTGGGCGCGGACGTTGTATCGGGTCAAGGGCGGGCTGCACGCCGACCTGCGCGCCAAGGTGCAGGCCTGGAAATCTCTGCCCACCGAGCAGGCGACGGCGGACGCGCTGCATTTCGTGCAGCAGAAGGTGCGCTACTTCGGCGTCGAGCTGGGGCAGAATTCCCATCGGCCCCATGATCCCAACGAGGTCTATCGCAACCGCTACGGCGACTGCAAGGACAAGGCGCTGCTGTTGTCGACCCTGCTCAAGGGTCTGGGCGTCGACGCACACCCGGCCCTGGTGTCGACTGATTTCGGCAAAGGCATTGCCCAATGGCTGCCGAGCCCCGGGCTGTTCGATCACGTCATCGTCATGGCCGAGGTGAACGGCCGGCGTTATTGGCTCGATCCAACGCGCTCGTACCAGGACGGTCCCTTGGACCTCATTGCCTATCCCAAATTCGGCGTCGCGCTGCCGGTCGCGCGTTCGGTGACCGGGCTGGTGCCCATCACCGCGCCGCGGCAGGCAACGCCCACCATCGACGTCGAAGAGCGCCTCACGGTCAGCAGCTACGACAAGCCGGTGCGCTTCACGGTCAAGTCGACGTTCACCGGCCGTGAGGCGGAATTCCAGCGCTACTACTTCAGCAACAACACCCGCGCCAGGATCGAACGCAACTATCTCAATTACTACCGCCACAGCCACCCCGGCATCACGGCGTTGCGCCCGGTGCGCATGCGCGACGACAAGGCCCACAACCGGGTGGTGGTGGAAGAAGCGTATCAGTTGCCGCACTTCTGGACCCGGCGTGGCGACAAGCTCGACTTCGAGCTGGACGGCTCGACCCTTTCGCCCTATACGCGGCTGCCGCGCACGGTGGCCCGTACCATGCCCCTGGCCCTCACCTATCCGATCCGCATCCGGCACAAGACCACGCTGGTGTTTCCCCGCAAGATCAACTTCCGCAACAAGGGCCGGCGCAACACGATCGAGGATAACGCCATCGTCTACACCCGCATCATCGCCCATCAGGGCCGGCGGCTGTCGGTGGAGCACCTGTACCGGTCCAAGCGCGATGCGGTGCTGCCGTCCCATTTGGAGCGCTATTTTGCCGATTTACGCACGATCCGTGGCGACCTTTCCTACTCCGCCTGGGTCGGGGTGCCGGAAAAGCCGTCGGTGCTGATCGGGAAGCTGCTGCAACGGTTGGAGGTCTACAGCCGATGAGCAGGGCGGGCATGCGGAAGTTGCGGGCACTCGGCGCAGCCGTGGCGCTGGGCGTGGTGCTGGCCGCAGCCGGCACGGCGCAGGCGGCTCGGGTGACGCGGCAGCAATACATCGATTTCAGCGAAAGCCTGGCCAAGGCACTGAACAAGGGCGATGCGGCGGCGTTTATGCAGGACTTCGACCGCGGCGATTTCGCCGATCGGGTGATCCAGGGGATGCACGTGCCGCCGGCGCGGCGGGCGATGGCGGCGGCGTATGCGCGCAGCGCGGCCGGAAAGATGGGCCAGGTCATCGTGCGCAAGCTCGGCGAGGCGGGCCGGGTAAAGTTCCTGCGCCTGCAGCCTTCCAGCGGGCACGCGCCGCCCGGCGCGGTCACCAGCCTGTTCCGGGTGGACTTCGGCAACAAGGGCCTCAATTATCTGCAGTTCCAACTGCAGGGGCGGGCACCGGACCGGATCCGGATCGTGGACTGGACCAACTACACGACGGGCACTTCCGCCAGCGCAGGCATCGGCGACGTGTTCGACCTGATGCTGGGGAGCGATCCGGAGCCGGCGGCCGGCGCCCGGGCGGGCAACCGCTGGCTGCTGATGGGATTTCTGTCCGCCGCGCGCAAAGGCCACTACGAAACCGCGCTGTCACTGTTTGACGCACTGCCGCAGTGGATGCGGAAGGACCGCTACCTGCAGATCAACCGCATGGAAGCGGCCAAGGAAGTGGGGGGCGACACTTACAAGAAGGTGCTTGCGGAACTGGCCAGGAATTACGGCAGCGACACTCGCATGTCGTTGTCGCTGGTGGATCATTATATCTTCACCAAGGACTACGCCCGCGCCCACTCCCTCATCGACCAGGTATCGAAGATGATCGGCGGTGACGCCGCCCTGCAGGCCCTTCACGCCAGCATCGATTACCGGGCCGGCCACATGAAGTCGGCCATTGTCCATTGCCGGCGGGCGATCCAGGAGGATCCCGACTACGAAGATTCCTACTGGACGGTGCTGAACGTGTTGGTCAAGGAGCGGCACTACCGGGATGCAGTGCTGGTGCTGCGGATTCTGCACAGCAAATTCCGCCACCGCCTCGACCCGAAGGCCGTGGCGAAATTGGCCGGATTCAACGAGTTCGCCAAATCGGAGGCGTTTCAGGGCTGGGCCGGGAACTAGCCGGCCGGGCTCAGGCCAGAATGCCGATCACCCCCACCACCAGCGCGGCGGCCCCGGTTACGGCCAGCACTGCCACCAATATCCCCATTATGGAGAGCAACAGCCGATTGGTCATGCGCTGTTGCTCGTGCACGGCTTCGATGGTTGCGGCGATGCTCGGCTGGTCGTCGTTCGTCAATACCTTGCGGTAGGCGGCCAAATCTTGTAACACATGTAAGCTCTGCGTGCTCATAACTGCCTTCCCCCCTCGTGGGGCAGGATAAGAGCATAGCGCACGCGGACGGATTTTCCATAAGGGTGACTACATATGGGCGGGCTGTTGTCAGCGGGCGGCCGGCCGGCCCGGCAAATGACAAAGCAAACCGGCAACCCCTGCCCTGGCGGACCCACTCGCGGCCGGCGCGGTGATATATGCTGCCGCTCCGGCAGGGCAGATCTGGCAGTGCCCCCCGGCGGCGACTGCGGCCCCGCGGCTGAGCAGCGGCCTGGTGGTTGGAAGCGTGCATCTGGTATGCCTGATTTTTCGAGTCAGCACGGAATTGGCGCGGTGGCGGCGTGGGGCCGAGCCGGGCGCGAGCGGGCGGGGGTGCGTGCGTCTCCGGTCCGGTGGTCCGCGGCGTTGTGGCTGCTGGCCGCGGCGGTGTGCCTGCTGCCGGGGAGCTCTTCGGGCGCCGGCAGCGCCCGGGTGACGAAGGGCGTCGATGCCCAGGCGCAGCTGCCCTACTGGCAGGTCGCCGATCGCGGCATGTCCCTGCGGCTGGTGCAGCGGCTGCCGGACCAGACCCGGGCCTTCTTCATGGCGCGCGGCTTCACCCCGCCGCAGGCGGAGGTGATTGCCCAGCGCTGCGTGTTCCAGACCGTATTCAGGAACACCTCCAAGGGCACTGCGCCGAGCCCGCTTTCCTACGACCTGCACGAGTGGGTGGTGCACTACCGCGGGCGGCGGCGGGCCATGCTGACCCGGCAGGCCTGGCCGCATATGTGGCGCGGTAAGGCGCCGTCCCAGCCGGCGCAGATTGCCTTGAACTGGGCCCTGCTGCCCACCCGCCAGCGCTACCAGCCCGGCGACTTCAACTGGGGTATGTCGGTGTTCGGGCTCGAGCCGGGCGCGAAGTTCGATCTGGACGTGGTCTGGCACCAGTATGGAAAAACACGAACCGTCCGCATCAAGGAGATCCAATGCGCTCCCGATATTCATCCCACGCCCGGGCGGCAATGAGTACCTGCGCCGGCCACCGGTTCGCGTGCGGCCTGCTGGCATGGGCATTGTTGCTCGGCGGCGCCATGCCCGCGGGCGCCGCCACCCAGACGCTGCCCGCTTTCGGCAACCGGCCCGCGCCGGACTTCGATCTGCCCGACGTCGACGGCCACCGCCACCGGCTGTCCGATTACCGTGGCAAGCTGGTGGTGCTCAACTTCTGGGCGACCTGGTGCCCGCCCTGCCGCCGGGAGATGCCGTCCATGGAGCGGGCGCGGCGGGCGCTCAAAGGCGACAAAATCGTGATCCTGGCGGTCGACGTGGGCGAAGACGAGGATACCGTGTTCAAGTTCACCGCCGATTTTCCGGTGCGGTTCCCGCTGCTGCTCGACCGCAAGGGCAAGGTGGTCAAGGAATATCCCGTGGTCGGGCTGCCGACGACTTATATCATCAACGCCAAGGGTTACATCACCCATCGCGCGGTGGGCAGTCGCGACTGGGACGCCCCGGCCATGCTCAAGCGCCTGCGCAAGCTGGCCGGGGATTGATGCGCGCGCCTGGCACACGGGACGCCGGTTGCGGTTGGTTGAAGTTGCATTCCTGGCACGGGCGGGCAACATCCGCCGGGGTGGGCGGTGAAAGCGCGGGCAGCGAAGTCGTCCGAAGACAACGGCGCGGAATCCCGGATGGCGCCGTTGCCGCGGATTCCGTTGCACCGCGTCCGGGCCAACGGGGTTCGTGCGAAGGCGCACAACGCCCGGACGCAGACCGAACGCGGCAGTGCCAAACAGGGGGCGGTCGCCATCACCCTGGATTGCGTTTCGCTGTATCCGGGCCATCGACACTTCCCGCCGTTTTGTCGGCTTTTTGCCGCCTTTACACAGTTTTACCTGATCTGTGCCCACCCTAACAGGCGTGGCCGTATACTATTTTCCGTCGGCCGTAACCGAAGCGCTGCGCCACACGGGCAGTACGTCCCAGGCGGCAGCGGCGGCACGCACGGTTGGCAGGGACGGACGAGGCGCTGCTGTCCGATGGTTCCGGCGCGGACGCGGATTCAACGACCTGGCGATAGATTCCCGGTGTTGAAGGCAGGCTCGCGAACCGCCTGGAAATCCGCGTCAGCGACCCGGCCGGGGCCGGCGGACCAGGAAGCCCCTCACTTCATCCCGGCGCAACGCCGGACGGTGCGCGCGGCGATGGGAAGTCGGGGCGCCGGCACCGTCAGCGGTGATTTGGTCGAATCGGGAGGGGTATCGGAGTGAAGGCACGCTGGCTGATTACACTTGTGGTGGCGGCCGCCGTAATCGGGGCGGCGGTATGGTGGCTGCGCCGACCCGAGCCGCCGCGATATGTCACCACCGCGGTCACCAAGGGTGACGTCTCCCGCTACATTGTCGCCACCGGCAACGTCAATCCGGTGGTGACGGTGCAGGTGGGCACCTACGTGTCCGGGCCCATCAAGTCGATCTATTGTGACTACAACACCAAGGTCAAGGCCGGCCAGCTTTGCGCCAAGATCGATCCGAAATCGTTCAAAGTGGCGCTGGATCAGGCCAAGGCCAGTCTGGCCAGCGCCAAGGCGCAATTGGCCAAGGACCGCGCCAGCCTCGCCTACGCCAAGATCAACTACGAGCGCGATCGCGGCCTGCTGAAGCGCGGCATCGTCTCCCAGGACACCGTCGACAGCGACAAGAGCGCCTACGAGCAGAGCGCGGCGCAGGTGAAGCTCGATCAGGCCACGATTCTGCAGCGCCAGGCGGCGCTGGAGGGCGCGCAGGTCAACCTGCACTACACCGACATCGTCTCGCCGGTGGACGGCACCGTGGTGTCGCGCAATGTCAATGTGGGACAGACGGTGGCGGCGAGCTTTCAGACGCCGACGTTGTTTCTGATCGCCCAGGACCTGACCAAGATGCAGGTCGACACCAATGTCAGTGAATCCGATATCGGCGCCGTGCACGTGGGCCAGAAGGCCTCGTTCACGGTCGACGCCTATCCCGACAAGACGTTCTGGGGCACGGTGTCGCAAGTGCGCCGGGCGCCGATCACGGTCCAGAACGTGGTGACCTACGACGCGGTGATCAGCGTCCGCAACGCCGATCTGCTGCTGTTCCCCGGCATGACGGCGACCGCGCGCATCGTTACCCGGCAACGGAACGATGTGCTGACGGTCCCGTTGCCGGCCCTGCGGTTCGCGCCCAACGGCATCACCGCGAACCCGGCGGCGCGGGGCAAGAGTCACGTCTGGGTGTTGCGCGCCGGCCAGGCCGTGCGGTTGCCGGTCAAGGTCGGCATCAAGGGGGCGAGGGCCGCGGAAATCACCGGCAGCGCCCTCAAGGCCGGTGACCGGGTCATCACCGGTGAGATCCGCAACGGCGGCGGGCGCGGCAGCGGCCGGTCGAGCCGCTCGCCGTTCCATATCCGGTGACCGCCGGCGAGGCCTCAGCGATGTCCGACCCTGTCATCGAAGTGCACGGACTGACCAAGACCTATGTCGTCGGCGACATCGAGGTCCATGCGTTGAGGGGCGTGGACCTGACCATCCGGCGCGGCGAGTTCGTGGCCATCATGGGCGCATCGGGCTCGGGCAAATCCACCCTGATGAACATCATCGGCTGCCTGGACCGCCCGACCGACGGCCGCTACCTGCTCGAGGGCGCCGATATCACCGCCCGGGACGAGCCGTCGCTGGCCCTGGTCCGCAGCCGCCGTATCGGCTTTGTGTTCCAGAATTTCAACCTGCTGCCGCGCACCAGCGCCACCGACAACGTGGTGCTGCCGCTGTTCTACGCCGGGCGCACCCGGGACACCGCCGAGCGGGCCAATGATTTGCTGCGCTCCCTGGGGCTGGAGGGCCGGGAACGGAACCATCCGGCCCAGCTTTCCGGCGGTCAGCAGCAACGGGTGGCCATCGCCCGGGCGCTGGTCAATGATCCGGCCATTCTTCTCGCCGACGAGCCGACCGGCAATCTCGACACGCAGACGGCGCACGACATCATTACCACGGTGCGGACCCTGAACCGGGAGCAGGGCCTGACGGTGGTGCTGGTCACCCACGAGCCCGATATCGCCGCCTTCGCCGACCGCATCATTACCATGCGCGACGGTGTCGTCGTCGCCGACCAACCCAGTCCGAAGGTCGAAGGCGCCGGGCCGGCGGCCCACGCGCCGGCCGCGATCACCGCACCCGCGGCTCCCGCCGCCGTGCTCGGCACCGATTCGCTGGTGTCGTTTCTCGGCATGGCCCTGGCGGTCGCCGGGCGTGCCATCGCCCGCAACAAGCTGCGCTCGGCGCTGACCATGCTCGGCATTTTCGTCGGCGTCGCCGCGTTGATCACCATGGTGGCGGTGGGGCAGGGAGCCAACGCCGCGGTTACGGCCCGCATCGAGAGCCTCGGCACCAACCTGCTGATCGTCTTGCCGGGCTCGAGGTCGGCGGGCGGCAGGCGCGGCGGCTTCGGCAGCGCCTCGACGCTGACGGTGGCCGACGCCCATGCGATCCGCGACCAGGCGCCGGCGGTGGCCAACGTCAGCTTCATGATCCGCCAGCAGGCGCAGGTCCAGTACGGGGACAAGAACTGGAGCACCCGGGTCGAGGGTGTGAACCCCAGCTACTTCACCATCCGCAACTGGCCGGTGGTGGCCGGCCAAAAGATGAGCGAAGACGACGAGTTGAATGGCAGGCGCGTATGCCTGATCGGACAGACCGTGTACCAGAACCTGTTCGGCCCCTATGAGAATCCGGTCGGCACCACGATCCTGGTCAAGAACGTGCCGATGGAGGTGATCGGCCTTCTCCAGGGCAGGGGGCAGACCGGCTTCGGCCGCGACCAGGACGATGTGGTGTTCGTACCTTTCACCACGGCACAGAACAAAGTGCTCGGCGTCGCGGCGCCGACGGAATCCCAGTCGGGCGAGAATTCCATCTACGTCACCGCACCCAATCCGTTCGGCATCCAGCCCAAACTGATCGGTTACGTCAATATCGTTTACGTGCAGGCGCGCACCACCGCGCTGGTGCCGACCGCCAAGAAACAGATCACAGCCATTCTCAAGCAGCGCCACCGCATCGAGCCGGGTCAGCCGAAGGATTTCGACGTGCGCAACATCAGCGACATCACCCAGGCGATGGAAGGGAGCAGTCATACCATGGCGCTGCTGCTGGCGGCGGTGGCGTCCATTTCGCTGCTGGTGGGCGGGATCGGCATCATGAACATCCTGCTGGTGTCGGTTACCGAGCGCACCCGCGAGATCGGCATCCGCATGGCCATCGGCGCGCGCCGCATTCACGTGCTGTTGCAGTTTCTGGTCGAAGCGGTGCTGCTGAGCGCCGTGGGCGGCGTCGCCGGCATTGTCGTCGGCATCGGGGTTTCGGAATTCGTCTCCGTGGTGGCCGGGTGGCCGACGCTGATTTCGCCCCTGGCCATTGTCGGCGGCTTTTTGTTCTCGGCCATCGTCGGCATATTCTTCGGCTACTATCCGGCGCGCCGGGCGTCGCTGCTCAACCCCATCGATGCACTGCGTTATGAATAGCGGCGAACCCAAGGCGACGGAACGGGCTCGACGCGCAGTCGGGGGGGTGCGCCGACGGTACGGCGTGCTGGCGGGTGTTTCGCTGGTGCTGGTGCTCAGCGGCTGCACGGTGGGACCGGACTTCGTGCGCCCGGCGCCGCCCAAAGCCGACGGTTACACTTCGGGCAAGATGCCGGCGGCCATCCGCTCGACCCAGGGACAGCCGGGGCAGCGCCTGCACCTGCAGCGCGAGATCTCGGCGCAGTGGTGGGACCTGTTCCACTCGCCGCAGCTCGAACAGGTGGTCCGCCAGGCGGTTGCCGGGAACCGGAGCGTGGCGGCGGCACGGGCCACGTTGGCGGCCGCGCGGGAAAACGCGGCGGCGGCACGGGGCGGCTACTATCCGCAGGTGGACGTCTCCGCCGGCGCCCGGCGGCGCAACAACGCCGGCCAGCCGACCGGCGGCGCCGGCGTTTCCAATCTCTATACCGTCGGTCCCACGGTCAGTTACTCCCTGGATGCATTCGGCGGCACGCGGCGCCAAGTGGAGCAGCAGCAGGCGCTGGCGGAGTACCAGGGCTATCAGCTCGCCGCGGCGTACCTGAGCCTGACCGGCAACGCCGTGAACCAGGCCATCACCATTGCTTCGCTGCGGGCGCAGATCCGCGCGACCCAGGACATCATTGCCGAGGACGCGCGCAACCTGTCGTTGGTGCGCGACAAGTTCGAGGGTGGCAAGGCGGCGCGCACCGACGTGTTGACGGCCGAGACCCAGCTCGCCAGCGACCGCACCCTGCTGCCACCGCTTCGCCAGCAGCTCAGCAGCGCCCGGCACGCCCTGTCGATCCTGGTGGGCCGCTCGCCGGCGGCCTGGTCGGCGCCGGACTTCGAGCTGGAGAATTTCACGCTGCCACGGGATCTTCCGCTGAGCCTGCCGTCCGCCCTGGTGCGCCAGCGCCCCGACATCCTGGCCGCCGAGGCCCGGCTGCATGCCGACAGCGCCGCCATCGGCGTCGCCACGGCGCAGCTGTATCCGAGCATCACCCTGTCGGCTTCCATCGAACAGCAATCCCTGGACAGCGCCACGCTGTTCAACAGCGCCAACCGCCTGTGGAGCCTGTCGGGCGATCTGCTCGCGCCCATCGTCCATGGCGGCACGCTGCGGGCGCAGCGCCGCGCCGCCGTCGATACCTACCGCGCCTCGCTGGCGGACTACGAACAGACGGTGCTGCAGGGCCTGCAGCAGGTCGCCGATACGCTCCGCGCCCTGGACCATGACGCGCAATTGGTGGCCGCGCAGCGGGTGCTGATGGACACCGCCGGTGAGGCGCTGCAATTGCAGCGCGCCAGCTATGCTGCCGGAAAGTCCAATATCCTCAGCCTGATCGATGCCCAGCGGGCCTACCAGCAGGCCCGCCTGGGGTTTGCCCGCGCCCGCGCCCAGCGGTTGCAGGATAGCGCCCAACTGTTCGTCGCGCTTGGCGGCGGGTGGTGGCAGGCAAAGCTCTCGGGCCCAACCCGCCCGCAGCAGGGGCTTGGGCAGCGTTGAGCAGGGCTTAACCCACGCGAGATCCTGGCGCGACCGTGGCAGATCTTCCCCAGGCCCGCCGACCCGTCATCGGGCCCCGGATGTTCCAAGCAGGTGCGCGGCGCCTGCCGGGCGCACCAATTCGGGGTCCCGGCGGACCAGGGCCGGCGCCCGGTTTTTGCCGCTGCCACGTTAGCCACTGAAATGAAGCGGGTTTTCCGACGCGATCCATGGCGCCGCGGTGGGCACCGTTCTTGCTCGGGATTCAGGCACGATCCCGACCCGGCCGGCCACCGCCATGTCCAGACCCGATTTCCCGCCAATTTCGCCCGTCACCGCCGCGGCTGATCATCGCACCGGCCTGGACAAGGATGCCCTCAAGAAAGCGCTGCTGGACAACCTGTTCTACGCCCAGGGCAAGTTTCCGGCGCTGGCCACCATGAACGATTACTATATGGCTCTGGCCTACACGGTGCGCGACCGCCTGCTGCAGCGCTGGGTCAGCACGGCGGAGACCTATACCCGCCTGCGTTCGCGCACGGTGGCTTATCTGTCCGCTGAATTTCTGCTCGGCCCCCATCTCGGCAACAATCTGCTCAACCTGGGCATTTACGAACAGGTGCGCGACACGGTGCGCGAATTGGGCCTGACCCTGGTTGAGCTCATCGGCCACGAACCCGAGCCGGGGCTCGGCAACGGCGGCCTGGGACGGCTGGCGGCGTGCTTTCTCGACTCGCTGGCCACCCTGGAGATTCCGGCGATCGGTTACGGCATCCGCTACGAGTTCGGCATCTTCGCCCAGGACATCGTCGAGGGCGGGCAGGTGGAGCGCACCGACAAGTGGCTGAGCCGGGGTAACCCGTGGGAGATCCGCCGCCCGGAGTGGACGGTTGGCGTCAAGCTCGGAGGGCGCGTACATCACTACACCGACCGCGACGGCCGTCACCGGGCCCACTGGCAGCCGGCCTGGACCGTAAACGGCATTCCCTACGACACACCCATTCTCGGGTACCGCAACAACACCGCCAACACCCTGCGGCTGTGGCAGGCCGAGGCGCCGGAGTCGTTCGATCTGACCACGTTCAACCGCGGCGACTACTGGGGTGCAGTGAACCAGAAGGTCATTTCGGAGAACATCACCAAGGTGCTGTACCCCGGCGACGAACAGGCCCAGGGCAAGGAGCTGCGCCTGCAGCAGCAGTACTTTTTCGTCTCCTGCTCGCTGCAGGACATGCTGCGCATTCTGCAGGTGCAGGAAATCCCGTTGCAGCAGTTTCACGACAAGTTCGCGGTGCAGCTCAACGACACCCATCCCGCCGTGGCGGTCGCCGAGCTGATGCGGCTGCTGGTGGACGAGCACGATATGGACTGGGACCGCGCCTGGCGCATCACCCGCAACGCCATCGCCTACACCAACCACACGCTGCTGCCCGAAGCCCTGGAGGAATGGTCCCTGGAGCTGTTCGCCCGGGTGCTGCCCCGGCACCTGGAGATCATCTACGAGATCAATGCGCGGTTCCTGGATCAGGTGCGCACCCGGTTCCTGGGCGATCATGCCCGCCTGGCGCGCATGTCGTTGATCAACGAACAAGGGGAGCGGTCGGTACGCATGGCCCACCTGGCCTGCGTCGGCAGCTATGCCATCAACGGCGTGGCGGCACTGCACACCGATCTATTGCAGCGCGACGTGCTGGCCGACTTCCATGCCATGTGGCCGGAGAAATTCAGCAGCAAGACCAACGGCGTCACTCCGCGGCGTTGGCTGGCCCTGGCCAACCCGCGTTTGAGCACGTTGTTGCACCAGGCCATCGGCGACGGCTGGGTCAAGGACCTGGACCAGCTGCGGCGGCTGGAGCCGTTTGCCGAAGACGCCGCCTTCCGGCGCGACTGGCGCTACGTCAAGCGCAACGTCAAGGAAAGCTTCGCCTCGTTCCTGCGCCGGCGCACCGGCGTCGTGGTCGATCCCCAAAGCCTGTTCGACGTGCAGGTCAAGCGCATCCACGAATACAAGCGCCAGCACCTGAACGCGTTGCACATCATCGCCCTGTACCTGCGGCTCAAGAACGACCCGCGGCTGGAGATCACGCCGCGCACGTTCATATTCGGCGGCAAGGCGGCGCCCGGCTATCACATGGCCAAGCTCATGATCCGGCTGATCAACGGCGTGGGCGAAGTGATCAACAACGACCCGGACGTGCGCGACCAGATCAAAGTGGTGTTTCTGCCCAACTTCAACGTCAGCAACGGCCAATGGGTCTATCCGGCCGCCGAGTTGTCTGAGCAGATCTCCACCGCCGGCAAGGAGGCGTCGGGCACCGGCAACATGAAGTTCTGTATGAACGGCGCCCTCACCATCGGCACGCTCGACGGCGCCAATGTGGAAATCCGCGAGCAGGTGGGGGCTGAGAATTTTTTCCTGTTCGGCCTGAACGCGCGGGAGGTGCAGACGCTCGAGGCCGAAGGCTACCATCCGATGGACTTGGTGGGCAGCAACCCGGAGCTGCAGGCGGTGCTGGACCGGATCCGTGACGGCAGCTTCTCCCGCGGCGACAAGGAACTGTTCCGTCCCATCGTCGACAACCTGGTGCACCACGACCCGTATCTGCTGCTGGCGGATTTCCAATCGTATGCCGAGTGCCAGGAACAGGTGGGCCAGGCCTACCGGGACAAGGAGCACTGGAGCCGCATGTCCATCCTCAATACGGCGCGCAGCGGGCTGTTTTCCTCCGACCGGACGATTGCCGAGTACTGCCGGGAGATCTGGGCGGTGGAGCCGGTGCCGATCGAACTCATCGACAAAACCTCGCTGCGCGAGCTGGCCAACTGAAGCCGGCAACGGCGCAATTGCGGCCCGGATTCCGGCCCGCCGTATTACCACAGTCCGGTCGCTCGCGAGGGACGGCCAGCGGATTGGGCACGGAGTTTGCTGTAATTCCATTGGTGACGACTATTCGACGTATGCCGGCGCGGCCGGTGTACCGGCCCGTTTGTTCCGGAAGCGCACGCACGCGGAGCAAGCTGCGGGCGCGGCGGCGGATGTCCGCCGGCGGCGGTTTGAAAGCGCCCGCCCGTCGATGCAGTGACTCTTTACATCTGTCGCAGGAAAGGGTGAAATGCGCGAAAAGAAAAAAGGAGCGGGTGTATGAAGAATCTGGCGCTGGCGGTCTGCGTGTCGATGGTCTTGTTTACCGGCGGCGCGGCCGCGGAGGACCGGCTTGCACACGTAAGCCTCCAGTCCGCCGGCAGGCATTCGGTTGCCGAACCGGCCGCCAGCGCCTGGGATGACCTGGATCCCGACGCGCTCCGCCTGCGCTCGGCGTCGGTGATGGTGGTCGACCGCGCCGGTCACGTCGTTTATTCCAAGGACGCGCGCCAGCCCCGTCCCATCGCCTCCATCACCAAGCTGATGACCGCCATGGTCATTCTCGATAGCGGCTTATCCCTGAAGCAGCCGATCACCATTACCAAGGCCGACCGGGACCTGATCAAACTGACCGGTTCGCGGTTGCGCTACGGTGCCACCCTGCCCCGCGGGCGCATGCTGCGCCTGGCGCTGCTGGCGTCGGAAAATCGCGCCGCCAATGCCCTGGCCCGAACCTATCCCGGCGGCCGCAAGGCCTTCGTCGCCGCCATGAACCGCAAGGCCCGCGCGTTGGGCATGCATGACAGCCATTTCGCCGGGCCGGCCGGCCTGGATCCCGCCACCGTGGCTTCGGCGCGGGACCTGGTGAAAATGATCCGCGCGGCGCAGAAGTATCCGCTGATCCGCCAGGCGACCACCTCCGGGTTCATGACCGTGCGCCCCTACAAGCACCGCGGCCCGCTGCGCTTTGGAAATACGAACCGCCTGGTGCGCCGGGCGAGTTGGGACATCGGCCTGAGCAAGACCGGCTACATCAACGAAGCGGGGCGTTGCCTGGTGATGGAGGCGGCGATCGCGGACAAATCATTGTACATCGTGCTGCTGGATTCCTTCGGCAAGCTGACGCCGTTCGGCGATTCCAACCGCCTGCGCCGCTGGATTGAAAGTTCGGTCCGGTAGGGGTGCGCCGACCGAAGGTGGCGCACCGCGTGCGACGTGGCCACCCGCGCGACCCATGGGGCCATGCCGGTGCGGGCAAACGGTGCGTTGCCGCCTGCGGCGTCGAACGCACCCTACGCGCCGGGTAGGGTGCGCCGACCGAAGGTGGCGCACCGCGTGCGGCGTGCCCAGATTACCGACTCTTAACGTTTCTTTTGATCGCCACCGCGGTTGCTATGCTTGGGACTCGTTTTGTCTCCCAATGAACCGCGTTTCCGGTTCCACCACAGTCCGCGCCGAGACCGCCCCGAGCGACTGCCCGGGGACGGTTCATAGCGCTGAGGGGGCGGGTACTGCCAACAACACGAGGAGTCGAGTCATGAGAATCAACCGGGCGTTAGCGGCGCTGGCGGCCGCCATTTTGGTGCTGGCCGGCTATGCCGGCGTGGCCCAGGCCGCCAAGCTGAAGGACACCGAGGCACTGAAGGGGTTGAGCAGCGCCAAGGGCGTGTTCATGCTGGACGTGGACAGCCCCGGCCGCATGGGCCACGTGCTCAAGGTGGTGGAGAAAACCTACACCGGCATGCGCGAGCAGGGGGTGAAGCCCCACCTCATCGTCGTCATCATCGGCCGCGGCGTAGCGTTTCTCACCAGGGACCGGCGCGGCATCTCCTACCTGGATGAGCGTGCCGTTTCCGGCGTCCACCACGAGATTCACAAGCTGGCCAAGATGGGTGTGCGCACGGAGGCCTGCGGCGTGGCGATGAAGGGCATGGACGTGAAGCCGTCCGATGTCATCGACGACGTGCACCCGGTGGGCAACGGTTTCATCTCGGCTATCGGTTACCAGGCCCAGGGCTACGATCTGGTGCCGGTGTACTGACGGCCGAATGGCGATCCGGAGCGCGATGGCCGCGGGCGGTCAGCGCCGGGCCATTTCCTCCAGGCGGCGGATGCGCTCTTCGGTCGGCGGATGGGTGGCGAACAGGTTCGCCAGATTGTGGCCGGTGAGCGGGTTGACGATGAACAGGTGGGCGGTGGCCGGATGCTGGGCGGCGGTGTCCATGGGCACCGCCTGATTGGCCCGCTCCAGTTTGCGCAGCGCGCTGGCCAGCCACAAGGGATGGCCGGAGAGCTCCGCGCCGCCGGCGTCGGCGCCGTATTCGCGCGAGCGCGACACCGCCATCTGGATCAGCATGGCGGCGATGGGTGCTAGAATCATGGTGGCGATGGCGCCCAGCATGCCGCCGCCTTCCTCGTTGTCCTGTCCGCCCATGCCGAAGATCAGCGCCCATTGGGCCAGGTTGGCGAGCATGGCAATGGCGCCGGCCAGGGTGGCGGCAACGGCGCTGATCAGCGTGTCGCGGTGGCGCACGTGGGTCAGCTCGTGGGCCAGCACGCCGGTCAGCTCCTGGCGGTTCATCAGCCGCAGCAGCCCGGTGGTGGCGGCCACGGCCGCGTGCTCGGGGTTGCGCCCGGTGGCGAAGGCGTTGGGGGTGTCGTTTTCCACCACATAGACCCGCGGCATGGCCATCTGGCCGCGCCGGGCCAGTTCCTGCACCACCGAGTACAACTCCGGCTGGTCATCGGGTCCGACCGGCTGCGCCCGGTACATGGACAGCACCAGCTTGTCCGAGTACCAATAGCTGCCGATGTTCATCACCGCCGCGAATACCAGCGCCACGGCCATGCCGGCATTGCCGCCGATGGCCTTGCCGGCCAGCATGAGCAGTGCGGTAAGGGCCGCAAGCAACAGGGTGGTGCGTACTGAATTCATCTGGGTCGACCTTCAGGATTGTCTTGGATCCGTACCTAGATTTGGGGTGCCAGGGTGCCGCTTTCAAGTATGCAGCGTTTCAATGACCCGGTACAAACCGCTATTTTCAAAGGGTTAGACCGAGGGGCAACTCGCCGCTCGGTCGTCGCCGGCCATTTGCAGCACCGCTTCGGCAGGTGCGGGAACGGTAACTCATGGGAACACGAGCGCTGCCGGTAATGCTGCGGGCATTGCGCCACCGCAACTACCGGCTTTATTTCGCCGGCCAGGGGGTATCCCTGGTCGGGACCTGGATGACGCGCCTGGCCACCAGCTGGCTGCTGTGGCGGCTGACCCATTCCGCCGAGATGCTGGGGCTGCTGGGCTTCGCCGGCCAGGTGCCGACCTTTCTGTTCGCCTCGGTGGCCGGGGTGTGGGTCGACCGCCTCAATCGGCACCGGCTGCTGGTGTCGACCCAGACGTTGGCGATGCTGCAGTCGTTCGCCCTGGCCGCGCTGGTGTTGTCGGGAACGATCCAGGTGTGGGAGATCTTTGCCTTGCAGGTGTTGCAGGGCGTGGTCAACGCCTTCGACATGCCGACCCGGCAGTCGCTGCTGATCGACCTGATCGAGGACCGCAGCGACCTGCCCAATGCGGTGGCGCTCAACTCGTCCATGGTCAACGGCGCGCGCCTCATCGGCCCGAGTGTGGCGGGGCTGCTGATCGCATCGGCGGGGGAAGGCTGGTGTTTCTTCGCCGACGGGGTGAGTTATCTGGCCGTCATCGCTTCACTGCTGGCCATGCGGGTGGCGCTGCGTCCGCGCGTGAGCCGGGGCAAGCGGCTGTTCCACGAGCTGCGCGATGGCTTGGATTACGCTTTCGGCTTCGCGCCCATCGGCGCCATCCTGCTGTTGCTCGCCGTTTTGGGGCTGGTGGGGATACCCTACCGGGTGTTGATGCCGGTGATTGCCGCGCAGACGCTGCACGGGGGAGCGCACACCCTCGGTTTCCTGATGGGCGCCATGGGCGTCGGCGCCCTGATCGGGGCCCTGTACCTGGCGTCGCGGGAGTCGGTGTTGGGCCTCGGGCGGCTCATCCCCCTGGCATCCGCCACGTTCGGGGCCAGCTTGATCGGCCTCGGCCTGTCGAGATCCTTGCCGCTGTCGCTGTTGATCATGGTGGCGACCGGGATCGGCTTCATGATTCACCTGGCCGCCAGCAATACGTTGATCCAGACCCTGGTGCGCGAGGATATGCGCGGGCGGGTCATGTCTCTCTACACCATGGCGTTCATGGGCATGGCCACTTTTGGCAGCCTTCTGGCCGGCGCCGTTGCCGGCGTCGTGGGTGCGCCGCTGACGCTGATGGGCGGTGGACTGATCTGCATGCTGGGCGCCGCCGCCTTCGGACGCAGACTGCCCGCTTTGCGCCGGCAGGCGTGGCCGGTTTTCGTGGAAAAGGGCATCGTCCCCGAGGTGGCCGAGAACCTGCGTGAGGCCACCAATTTGCGGGAGGAAGTGGAACAGTGAACCGCCGCCAGGGACAGCGGCCGCCGGGTGCCGGCGGGATCGGTTCGTGCCTGCGGTGTCGTTGGGCGGCTAAAGCGGCTTGAGCAGTCCGTCGAGGCGGTCCAGGTCATTGACCACCCGCCAGTGGCCGCCGCCGCTTTCTACTTTCTTACGCCATTGGGCCAGGCGTTCGATGTAGCGGCGCGGGTCGACATTGTCGCTGCGCAGCTTGGTGACGTTGATGGCCACCACGTCGATGCCTTTCAGCTTGAGGGGAAATTTGCGCACATGCCCCTTGGGAAGGTCTTCCTTCAGGTCCGAGAAGATCAGGATGGTTTTCTCGCCGGCCTGGGTTTCGCGCAGCCACTCCACCGCCTGCAGCATGCCGCCGCTGATGTCGGTGTAGGCGCTGCCTTTGTTGACCGAAGCGATGAAGTTGCCGATCTGCTGATGGAAGGCGCGCTTTTCGGCATTGGCGCGCGACGGGCGCGAGTCGAACTGCGCCTTGGCGACGATGTCCTTTTCGGTGAAGCTGGCGCTGTCGATCTTGGCGACGGCGAAGGAATCGCCGGGATGCAGACGGGCGAGGACATAATTGATGATCTGTCCGGCCTTGTTCAGCTCCGCGGTGTAGGTGCCGGACGTATCCACCAGCATATAAACCGAGCGGCTGTAAGCGTGCTGGTCGGCGCAACCGCCCACCAGCAGGGCCGCGGCCACCAGGGTGACGAGCAGCCGCTTCACAGGTTCAGCCCCGGGTGGGAACTGCTTTGCTCGCTGTCGCTGCGGTCGGCCGTGTTCAACTCGTCTTCGGTGCCGCGGTGCTGCAGGCGATGCTCGAGCCACAGCGGCGCAAAGATCAGCACGTCGTAGAGCTGTACCACGATGACGCCCAGGTAGGCGAAGGTGCGGGCGGCGATGCGCAACGCCAGCGCAGTGAACCGCAACAGAAATTCCAGGCTCACGCCGAGCACGGTGCGAAACGAGTGGATGAAAGTCTCCAGGGGGATGGCGACGAACACCAGCGCGAACGGCAGCACGAAGCCCATCACCATTTGCGCCACCGTGGGGATCCAACGGTGGATGTAGCCGACGCCAGCAGTGCCGGTGAGGTACTGTTGCAGCGCCTCGTCCTGGGCGGCCAGGTAATCGCGCATATAGGCCAGGGACGATTCGATGCAGGCCAGGGACAATAGAATGGCAAAGCACACCCACATCAGCCGGCGGCGCACATTGTCGTCGAGGGCGCGGATCACCGGGAACAGGCGCGTGATGCGCAGCAGTTCCATCAGGAACAGGCCCATGGCCACTTCGACGAAGATGATCACCAGGGCGGCCACGCTGGAGGTGGGGAAACCCATGATGTGGCTGGCGCCGCCGACCATCTCGGCCATGGGGCGGGCGATCAGTTGGAAGTTGATCACCGCGCCGCCGATGGCGATCAGCAGCACCAGTGACGAAACGAAGAACTGCACCAGTGACGAGGACGACAGGGTGCGCAGCGCCGTTTCGCTGCCGCGACGGATTTCCTCGAACCGCGCCATGTGCTTGTCGATGACGTGGGCGCGTTCCATGAGCCCGTCGAGCCGCTGTTCGAACTCACCCAGGGAGCGGGCCACGCGGCGCCATTGCGGACGCAGCCGGCGCAGGACGCGGTGGCGCTCGGCGCTGGTCTTGCGGTATTCGGTCAGGGTGCGGCGGTGGGAGGTTTCCATGGTGGCATGGATGTCCTCGAGGATGGCGCCCACCGCCGGATCCTTGCCGCCCCCCAGTTTGGCGATGGCCTCGATGGCCTTCGACCAGGCCGGCAGCGATTCGGGCACATCGGCGCTGCTGTGGTAATCGTCCTCGATTTCCGTCGCCAGTTCGGACAATCGGCGGTGTACGGTGGGGTAGGTTTCGAGGTTGCGGCGCAGGTTGTCCTCGACCCGCTCGAATTCCCGCTCGGCGAAGCGTTCCTGGGCTTCGGCGCCGGCGGCCAGCAGCACCTCGCGGTTGCGGTGCTTCAGGCGCCGCTCGGCGGACATCACCGACTGGGCGGCCAGGCGCATGGCAGTGGACAGCGCGCGGCTGAAGGTCTGAATGGCGCGGTGGGCCGGCGCACGCGCCACGTACAGCAGCCCGATCAGCACCACTATCCAGGTGAGGGCGGACAGCGCCGGCTGCGCGGGCCAGAGGTTCAGGATGTCGGACAGGCTCATGGTCAAGCTCCTTACGGCGCCGCTTTGCGGGCGGCCGATACCGGTCCAATAGTTATGGACGCTTCCCCGGGAGACTCTGTTGATAGCTCAGCGGGACATGGATGGACAGGAACCGGTTCACAAAACCCGACCCCGCGGCGGGGAAATGCCCGTCACGGGCACCGGCCGGCGGGCCGCAGGGCGGCCCCCAAACCGGGCGTCGGGTTTCGGGCTATGCTTGGGGCAGCGCCCGCCCGTTTGCGTTTCTGCAGTCGGTTCCGGGTGCCAATCGACCTCGCGCCGGGGTGCTGCCACCACGCCCCGGCCGGATCGGCGTCACTTACTGCGACGATGCGTTGCCGTTGGGCGCCAGCCGTTTTTGGCAACGCAGTGTTCCCCGCCGGGTGCGAAGTGCGGCCGCACCGTCGCCTGAGGTGGGAGGAAATGCGATGTCAATGTCCGTGCCCGTACTTTTGATCGGTGTTCCGATGGTGCTGCTGGGCCTGTTTCTGAGTGTGGTCGACGGTCCATCACTGCCGGAGATAACAACGCTTGTAGTGGGTGTCGTGCTGTTGGTGTGGGCGGACTGGATGTCCAAACACCACGTCGACCGCTGACCACGACCGGCGTATGCGCCGGTCGTGGTCGTTGGTGAAACACGCGCGGGGCGACTCCTGTTCAGTCACCGCTGTGTGCACCGCGCGGGCAGCGAGGCGGGCTGCGGCCCGCCCGCGTCCGCCGGCATCGGCGCTGCACGGCGTCGTGGCGCGCGCATTGATGCTGCGCGCTCAGTAACGGATCACGCATCGGCGGCTGCTGTTGTCCCGTTCAGTCGCGCGGTTGCCGTGCTATGACAATGCGCGGTCAGCGGATTGCGCCGACGACCAACGCATTCGTGCAATGGACCCGTCCGCTGGGGCATTACCCCCGCCTGCCCATACCATTGCCATTCGCCAAAACACGAATCAGCGGCTTAGCGTTTGGCACAGCGCTTGCTACGGACACATGGAACTGTCCAACGCAGGCGTTTGTCGATGATGCGAAACAAGCACGGCGGTGTTGCGAGAATTCTGACTTTGTCCGTTGTGACCCTGATCAGCGGTTGCAGCAGCCACCTGTCCCTGCTTCACCCGGAAGGTCCGATCGGCGCCCATGAGGTATGGGTGATCGGCATCGCGTTTGCGCTGATGCTGATCGTCGTCATCCCCGTGTTCGTGATGACGTTTCTGTTTGCGTGGCGCTATCGTGCATCCAATACACGCGCCACCTACACTCCAAACTGGGGGTATTCGAAAAAGATCGAGTTGGTGGTCTGGCTCGTGCCGGCGGTGATCGTCATCTCGCTGGGCATCCTGCTGTGGAAAACCACCCACGAGCTGAGTCCCTATCGGCCCCTGGCTTCGACGCAGAAACCGGTCAAGGTCGAGGCGGTGGCGATGGACTGGAAATGGCTGTTCATCTATCCGCAGCAGCATATCGCCAGCGTCAACCGGCTGGTGTTTCCGGCCAAGGCGCCGTTGAGTCTCCGCCTGACCTCGGACACCGTGATGACGTCGTTCTTCATTCCGCGCCTGGGCAGCCAGATCTACGCCATGCCCGGCATGCGCACCAAGCTGCACCTGCTGGCGGACAAACCGGGAACCTACACCGGGCGTAATTTCCAGTTCAGCGGCCGCGGTTACTCGGCCATGCACTTCAAGGCCGTTGCCACGTCGAAGGCCGGGTTCCGCAACTGGGTCAGCCGGGTCAGACAGTCGCAGCGCAAGCTGAACGTCGCCGCATTCAAGCGGCTCGCGACGCCCTCGGTCGGCCATGCGGTTACCTACTATGCGTCGGTGCGGCCGCATTTGTTCGATTACATCATGCGCCAATACAGGACCGCGAACGCGGCGCGGCCCCCCTCCAACGTCCATCGCGGAGCCTGAAATGCTGGGCAAACTGACGCTTGCCGACATTCCGTATCAGAATCCCATCATTATGGGTGGGGTCGGCTTAATGTTGTTAGTGGCCGCCGTGGTGCTCGGATTCATCACTTACCGCCGCAAATGGACGTATCTCTGGCGTGAATGGCTGACCTCGGTCGATCACAAGCGCATCGGCGTCATGTACATCATCCTGGCCCTGGTCATGCTCCTCCGGGGGCTCATTGATGCCATCATGATGCGCTCCCAGCAGGCGCTGGCGCTCGGCGCCTCCCACGGCTACCTGCCGCCTCACCACTACGACCAGATATTCAGCGCTCACGGGACCATCATGATCTTTTTCATGGCGATGCCGTTTTTGGTCGGCCTGATGAACATCGCCGTGCCGCTGCAGATCGGCGCCCGTGACGTGGCATTTCCGTTCATGAACTCGGTCAGTCTGTGGTTGACCGTGGTCAGCGCCATGCTGGTGATGGTGTCGCTGGGCGTCGGCGACTTTTCCCAGGCCGGGTGGACCGGCTACCCGCCGCTGAGCGAGCTGCGCTACAGCCCGGGGAGCGGGGTCGACTATTGGATCTGGGCCATTCAGTTGAGCGG
>JARRNJ010000009.1:0-83511 GCA_037385045.1 Gammaproteobacteria bacterium
TGAAACGAATGACCACCCGGCGGTCAAAGCCGTAACTCTCCGGGTCCGTACCGGCCGCGACCGGCTGACGTTCGCCATAGGCCGCGACATGGATGCGCCCGGCCGGCAGGCCGCCGCCGATCAACGCGTCGCGCACCGCGTCGGCGCGCCTCCGGGAAAGCCCAAGGTTGTATTGATCCGAGCCGCGGCGGTCGGCGTATCCTGACAGCACCACTTTCAGTTCCGGCAGCCGGGTCAGTGCCACGGCCAGATTGCGCAGACGTGGTGCGTACTGGTTCTCCAGCCGGGCGCTGTCGCTGCGGAACTGAACCGTCAGGGCAAAGCCGTCGCGTACCACCGCCGCCGCGTCGATGCCGGAACTCAGCGGTACCGGGGCGGCGCTCGCCACCTGGATCCCGCGTTGGGGGGTGGTCGTGTCGGCGTTGGTCCGGGCCAGTTTTTGCTTTTGATCCGCCAGCGCCTGGCGCAGCTCGGCGATCTGCTGATGGGCCTGGTCGAGCTCCCGGCGCTGGGCGGCGTTACGGCCGACGAAATTTCCACCCACCGCACCGATGATGAAACCCGGCGGACCGCCGATCAGCGCGCCGATCACCGCTCCGGTGCCGGTGCCGATGTTCTCCTCCCGGGTCGGTTGCGCCGACGCCGACGGATCCTTGGCCGGCCCGGCCCAGGCGGTTCCGGCCACCGCGCCCACCAGGGCGCAGGCGACGGCAGTGCGTAGAATCGGCTTCGAGATTTTCATGGGTACCTCCTTACCTTGTCTTGGTTGCGGCTATTGGCCCAGCGCGCCGTCCGTGGCTGGCGGGCCGAAGGCCCGGACCGTCCGCTGGTCTGCGCCGGAATCTTCCTGGCTACGGGAGTTATTACAGGACCGCCAGATGCGGGAGCGGTTGCCGAATCGTGGAAATCCGGCGATCAAATGTGGCGACAATCTGGCAATTGCCCCGCGCCGACCACTTCGACCCGCGGCTGTGGTAGCTTATGACGTCAGCGCGACCCGCAGGCGGTACGACGGGGAGATTGAACTTGGCCAGAAGAATCGCCATCGTCGAAGACGAACCGGCTATCCGGCAGAATTACGCCGACGCCCTCCACCGGCAGGGTTACGAGGTGCAGGCCTACGCCAACCGGCCCCAGGCCCTGTCGGCGTTTCAGAGTCGCCTGCCCGATCTGGTGCTGCTGGACATCGGCCTGGAAGACGAAATCGACGGCGGTTTTGAGCTTTGCCGCGAGCTGCGGGCCCGCTCGGCTACCCTGCCGATCATTTTCCTCACCGCCCGCGACAGCGACTTCGACGCCATCTCCGGACTGCGGCTCGGCGCCGACGACTACCTCACCAAGGACGTCAGCCTGCCCCATCTCAGCGCCCGCATCGGCGCCCTGTTCCGGCGCCAGGACGCGTTGCGCACCCCGCCCCGGGAAGAAGCGCTGGTGCAGGCCGGCCCCCTGGTCATGGACATGCACCGTTTCCTGGTCCGCTGGCGCGGGCAGACCGTCGATCTGACCCTGACCGAATTCTGGCTGGTGCACGCGCTGGCGCGCTTTCCCGGCCACGTCAAAAACCGCGATCAGCTCATGCAGGAAGCCAACGTGGTGGTGGATGACAGCACCATCACCTCGCACATCAAACGGATCCGCAAGAAATTCGCGGCCCTGGACGAGCAATTCAACGGCATCGAAACGGTCTACGGCATGGGCTATCGCTGGGTGCCGGACTCGGCCTCGTGATCGCCGTGGGGAAACGCTTCCCGAACGGCGAGACCGGCCCGGCGCGCGACTGCGCCTTGCCGGCGCCGCGCCCTTGAAACCATGACCGACCGCCCACGGAAAAAACCCTACCGTATCGGCTTGAGCCTGCGCGCCAAGCTGCTCGCGGTGTCGCTGGTGCTGCTGGTGATACCCTGGATCGGCTATCGCTACGTGCAGGCAATGGAAGCCTACCTGCGTCATGGCCAGGAACGGTCGGTGCTGGCCACCGCCCGTGCCGTCGCCACGGTGCTGCATGAGCAGCCCGACCTGTTTGAACGCCAGGCCGATGTCCTGAGCTCGGCCAAGGAAAGCCCGCACCTTTACGTCCGCCCGCTGGATACGCCGATTCAGCTGGACGGCTACGCCGAGGACTGGCGCAGCTACCGCAATCGGAAGCGGTACTTCGGCGCCCACCACATCCTCGAAAGCCGGGTTCCCTACAATCCCCGATCCCTTTCATTCACCCAGATGGTGGGCAGCTACGACGGCTATCTGTATGTCCTGTTCGACGTCACCGACGATCACATCGTCTACCGAGACCCCAACAGTCTGCGCCTGGACCAATGCGACCACCTGGAAATCGCCCTGCAGGCGCCGGACGGTGAGTTCAAGCGCTACTTTCTCGCCACGACGGCGCCGGGCTGGGTCAACGCCCACCGCATGCCCGCCGATCCCCGTGACAATCGTCCCCTGGCGCCGGAAATCCGCATCAAGGGCGAGTGGCAGGAAACCGCGCACGGCTACATGCTCGAAATCCGCATCCCGCTGTCGATGATCGGCGACAAGCTGGCGTTCGCCGTCGCCGATGTGGACAATCCGAACACCCGCCAGGTGGACACGGTAATCGGCACCGCCGGCACCCAGCGCCTGGATCAACTGGGTACTGTGATGGTGCCGTCACCGCACATCGAGCAGCTCTTGAAAGGTCTGGAGCACAGCGACAGCCGCATCTGGGTCATTGACCGCAACCACCGGGTGCTGGCGCTGGCGGGCAAGTTGACCGATCCGGACGCCGTGGACGCGTCCGGGGACAGCCGCCGGTCGTTTCTGAGCGGGCTGATGCATACGGTCTACCGGATGATCCTGAAGCAGCCGGCCACCGAGTTTCAGGACGATCTTTCCGCCGCTTCGCGCCTCGACGGGCCCGAGATCGAGAGTGCGCTGTCCGGCAAGCCGGGCATCAAATGGCGGCGGACCCCGGACCGGCGGGTGGCCATTCTCGCGGCCAGCTATCCGGTATGGTCCGGCGGCCATGTGCTCGGCGCCGTGGTCGCCGAACGAACCAGCAACAGCATCCTGCTGCTGCAGAACCGCGCCATGGAGGATCTGTTCAACACCAGCCTGACGACCCTGTTGCTGGCGGCGGCCGCGCTGCTGATATTCGCCACCCGTCTGTCGGCGCGCGTACGGCGGTTGCGCAACGATGCCGAAGGCGCCATCGGCGCCGACGGACGCGTCACCGGAACCGTCCGGGTCTCCCGCGCCCGCGACGAAATCGGCGACCTGTCGCGCAGCTACGCCGATGTGCTCGACCGGCTGGGTCAATACACCCGCTATCTGGAATCCATGGCGGGCAAGCTGTCCCACGAACTGCGCACGCCGCTGGCCGTGGTGCGCTCCTCCCTGGACAACCTGGAGATGGGGGAACTCGAGCAGCAGGCGCGGACCTATACCGCGCGCGCCCGCGACGGCATCGAGCGGCTCGAGAACATACTTGGCCGCATGAGCGAGGCCACGCGCCTGGAACAATCCCTGCAACAGGCCGAACGGGAGGACTTCGATCTGCGCACGGTCGTCTCGGGCTGCGTTGCGGGCTACGGCGCCGCCTATCCCACCCGGGTATTCGAGTTGAACGCCGGCGACACGCCCCTGCCGATCCACGGAGTACCCGATCTGATCGCGCAACTGCTCGACAAGTTCATCGGCAATGCCGTGGACTTCGGTGCCGACAACACACCCATCACCGTGACCGTGGAACAGGCCAACGGCCGGGCCCGCCTGGAAGTGGCGAACCAGGGCCCAGCGCTGCCCGATGAAATGCAGGGCAGTCTGTTCGACTCCATGGTGTCGATCCGCGCCGGGCGCGAGGCGGAGCCGCACCTCGGATTGGGCCTGTATATCGTGCGGTTGATCGCCGAGTTCCATGGCGGTGCGGTGGTGGCCGGCAACCGCACCGATGTCGAAGGCGCACGCTTTACGGTGTGGCTGCCGCTAAGTGCCGGCTGATTGCGGCCCGACGGACGAAGTCCATGTTTTTGCATGGGTCTCGGTCGGCGACTACCATTGCAGGCGTGGAGCAGCCCGCTGCGGTGGGGACGGTAGCGTGACACGCCACCTTGCAAAAGCGGATTTTCGTGGAGTATCGGCGTAATGGACACCAACGGTCACCGCGGTCTCGACCTCGACATCGGCGATACGCTACAGATTCAGTTCGTGGGCGACGACGCCCGGCGGCGCTATTACACCCGGGTAATCGGCTATCTGCCGGAAAGAAGCCTGCTCGTCACCACGCCGCTGCGCGACGGCAAAGTCTTGCTGTTGCGCGAAGGCCAGACCATGGTCGTGCGGATGCTGTCGGGAACCAGCGTGTATGCCTTCACCACCAGCATTCTCGCGTCCAACGTGCGGCCCTTTCCTTACCTCCATCTCAGCTACCCGAAAGACCTGGAAATGATCGTGGTGCGCAAGGCGCACCGCGCCCGGACCCATTTGGTCGCCTCGGTGCAACACCGGGACGCCGACGCCAACGACGCACCATCGGTCTCCGTGGTAATGGTCGACGTCAGCACCACCGGCGCCCTGCTCAAATCGGAGGAGCCCATCGGCGACATCGGCGATCTGATCACCGTGAGCACGCGCGTAACGGTCGGCGAGGTGCAGCAGTATCTCGACCTGCCGGCCGTGGTGCGCAACGTGCATGAGGAAACCTGCGACGATCACCTGGAGTCGTCCACCGGCATTGAATTCGTCGAAATCGACCAGCGCGACACCGTCATCCTCCACGGCTATGTCTACGAATGCCTGATCAACGAATGAGCGCAACGCCACGCGCGCCCGCGGAAGGTCGGGATTCCGCTGGCGATCCAATATAAATCAATTTCTTACGCAATCTATTGACGCCGAAACATTGAGTTAATGACGCGATATGCGAAAATTGGTGAACAAATGTAAACGGGAACCCGTGCCGTGCATATCGCCGTCCTCGAAGATGATCCGCAAATGTCCGATCTCTACCGCGCCTGGCTGGAGGACCGCGGCCACCAGGTCACCGCGTTCGCCAGCGGCCGGGAGCTGATCAACGCCTTGCAGCGGGAAACCCACGACCTGTTGCTGCTGGACTGGATCGTGCCCGACATGGACGGGGCTGAAGTGCTGGCCTGGGTGCGCGCCCATGTGCACTGGCCGGTTCCGGTCATCTTCGTCACGCAACGGGACCGCGAAGAGGACGTGGTGCAGATCCTGCTCCAGGGCGCTGACGACTATCTCGCCAAGCCGGTGCGCCGACGCGAACTCATGGCCCGCATCACCGCCCTGGCACGCCGCAGCCGCGGCTCCGACGACAAGCTCATCGAGTTCGAGCCGTACCGCTTCGACCCCGCGCGCCAGGTCGTCGCCTGGAACGGCACCAGCACCAAGCTGACTCAGAAGGAACTCGATCTGGCCCTGTTCCTGTTTCGCAACAGAGGCCGTATCCTGTCCCGCGACTATATCCTCGAGAATGTTTGGGGGCACAAGCCCGGTATGAACACGCGTACCGTGGACACCCATGTCAGCCGCCTGCGCAACAAGCTCCGCTTGCTGCCCGAAAACGGCTGGACCCTGACCGGCATCTACCACCACGGTTACCGCTTGGAACAGCTGCGCCAGGACGAGGTGGCCGATCGCGCCGGCAGCAGGTGAGACCGGCTCCCGCACCGAGCCGCTGATGCCCCCAAAGAACAGAAATATAACCACCGGCCACACGACGGCCGGTGTACTGCACGGCGTTCAGGTTGATTTCAGGTAATGCCGATAAAGTGTCCCGCAGTGCAAACCGGGAGACGGATTTGATGAACGCCATTGCTGAAGAAAAGGTCTGGGACCCTTTGGTCCGCGTGTTTCACTGGTCCCTTGTGCTGGCTTTTGCCACCGCCTACTTTACCGAGGACGAGTTGCTGGACGTGCATGTGGTGGCCGGCTACACGGTGTTGGGGCTGGTACTGTTTCGTGTCCTTTGGGGCTTGGTGGGCACCCGTCACGCCCGTTTCACGGATTTCGTTGCCGGCCCCCGTACCGCCTGGGCTTACACGAAAGACGTGCTGCGCGGCGGCGCGCGCCGTTACCTGGGGCACAACCCCGCCGGCGGCCTGATGATCGTCGCCCTGCTGGTCAGCCTGCTGGTGACCACTTTCACCGGCCTTATGACCTACGGCGCGCACAAACACGCCGGCCCGCTGGCCGGCTGGTTCGTGAGCAGCGACAAGTCGCTGGCCCATTCCCTGAAGGAAGTGCACGAGTTCTTCGCCAACTTCACGGTATTCCTGGTCGTCGTCCATCTGCTCGGGGTGGCGGTCGAGAGTCTGCTGCACCGGGAAAATCTCGTGCGTTCGATGTTCACCGGCCGAAAGCGGGCCCGCTAGGCGAATCGCCGCAGGCAGACGTGCAATGATCACGAAACGCGGCATGCGCCCGGTAACCGCCCTCTTGGCCGCCTGTGGACTGGCTGTCACGTTGTCCGGGCCCGCGTTCGCGCATGAGCGGGACCAGGACGAAGCGCTATACCTGCGCCGGCAGGGAAAAATCCTGCCCCTGGAGACCATCATCCGCAAGGCGCGCGAACAGTACCAAGGGAGGCTGATCGAATCGGAGCTCGAAGAACACGACGGGCATTATACTTACGAAATCGAGCTGGTCGGTCCCGATGGCATTGTCCACAAGCTGCGCTACGACGCACACACCGGGCAGCCGGTGTCCGACACTGTGAAGAACCGACGAGAGAAGGACCATGCGGATCCTCGTGGTCGAAGATGACAGCGATCTAAACCGCAAGCTGCGCCAGACGTTGATGCAGGCAGGCTACGCCGTGGACAGCTCCGCCGACGGCGTCGAGGCGGAATACCTCGGCGACGAGGGCACCTACGAGGCCGTGATCCTGGACCTGGGCCTGCCCGGACGCCCGGGCCTGCAGGTGCTGCGCAACTGGCGTGCCAGGGGAAATTCGGTGCCCGTCATCATTCTCACGTCCCGCGACGCCTGGCACGAGAAAGTCGACGGTTTCAAGGCCGGCGCCGACGATTACCTCGCCAAGCCCTTCCATATGGAGGAGTTGATTGCGCGCCTGCAGGCGGTGGTGCGCCGCGGCCATGGCCAGGCCGGCGGCACGATCCAGACCCAGGACCTGACGCTGGACGAAGAGCGACAACAGGTCACCCAGGGCGGCGGCGAGGCGATCGACCTCACCGGAACCGAATTCCGGCTGCTGCGCTATTTCATGCTCCACTCCGGGAGCATATTGTCAAAGTCGGTGCTCGCGGAAAATGTCTACGACTTCGACTCCGACAAAGACAGCAACGTCATCGAGGTCTATGTCAACCGGTTGCGGCACAAACTCGGCAAGGAAATCATTCGCACGCGCCGCGGGCAAGGCTACGTGTTCGGTGAACAGGACAAATGAACTCGCTTCAGGGGCGCCTGACGGTTGGCCTGCTTACCAGTCTGATCGTCGTGTTCGTTCTCCAGTTGATGCTGGTCAGCCTGGCGATCCGCAAGGTCACGGAAAACTATGTCGTCTCCCGGCTGGACCACGAAAACGAAAACGTGTTGTCGGCGCTGTCGTTCAACGCCGCCGGCGCCCCGGTGCTCGATACCTCCAGGCTCGGACAGGTCTACCACCGACCGTTCTCCGGTCACTATTTCCGGGTCGCCACCACCGAACACGTTCTGCGCTCGCGCTCGCTCTGGGACCGCGACCTGAACATACCCAACCAGGCGCCCGGGACCCACACCCGCATCTATACCCGGGGACCCCAGCATCAGGAACTGCTGGTCCTGGCCGAGGGCTACCGCAAGCAGGGCGTCGCGGTAACCATTGCCGCGGCGGAAGACATCTCGCCGGTTCTGGCCGACATCCGCTGGTTCCAGATCAGCTACGCCCTGCTTACCGGCGCCGTGCTCATTGCACTGGTCATTGCCCAGCGGGTCCTGGTGCGCCGAAGCCTGCGCCCGCTGGAACAGGCGCGGGAGAACCTGGCCCGCCTGGAAAGCGGCGCGGCCCAGGAAATGGACGAGGCCGTACCCCGTGAGATCCGCCCGTTGGTGCAGGAAATCAACCGGCTGGTGCAGGTGACGGTCCAGCGTCTGACCCGTTCGCGCAACGCCGTGGGCAATCTGGCCCATGCACTGAAAACGCCGCTGACGGTCCTCACCCAGCTATCTCGAGAATCCGCTGCCGGCGACGACCCCGAGCGGCGGCAAACCCTCGAAACCCAGATTGGCGCCATGCGCCGTATGATCGACCGCGAGTTGAAGCGTGCGCGGCTGGCAGGCGAAGGACCATCGGGCGCCCGCTTTCTGGTGGAAAGCGAGGTGCCGCCGTTGATGGACGCGCTGCGGCATATGTACCGTGAAAAGAACCTCCAACTGGAATCGCGCATTCCCGCCGCCCACAGCTTCGCCGGCGATCGCGAGGATATGCTGGAGCTGATCGGCAATCTGCTCGACAACGCATGCAAATGGGCCCGCAGCCACGTCCGCCTTACGGTGGAAACGGCGCCGGGCCTCGCCGTGGCCATCGAGGATGACGGGCCCGGCGTTTCCTCCGGGCAGCTGGACCAGCTCATCCGGCGCGGCGTTCGCCTCGACGAATCGGCGGCCGGCCACGGGCTGGGATTGTCCATCGTCAGCGACATCGTCCGCCAATACGGCGGTGATCTCGGGTTCGACCGCTCGCCGGATCTGCACGGCCTGAGGGTACGGGTTCGCCTGCCCGCTGCGCGGGCATACTGATCGTCCCTCCGTCTGCGGTCGTCGAGCGATTTGCGGCGCCTTCACACGAACAAACGGGCGTTCAGCCACATGTGCAACGCGATGCTCGCCGCATAGCCCAAGGCGATGGCCGGTGTCCACTTGAGGTGGCCGAAAAAGGTATAGACCCCGCGTGCCTGCCCCATGAGCGCAACGCCCGCCGCCGAGCCGATGGAGAGCAAGCTGCCGCCCACGCCCGCCGTCAGGGTCACCAACAGCCAGTGTCCCAGGCTCATGTCCGGCTGCATGGTCAATACAGCGAACATGATGGGTATGTTGTCGATGATCGCCGACAGCACGCCGACGGAAATATTGGCGGCGCTGGGACCCCATTGATGATACATGACATCCGAAAGCAGCGTCAGGTAGCCGAGGAAACCAAGGCCGCCGACGCACACAACCACGCCGAAGAAGAAGAACAACGTATCCCACTCCGCCCGCGCCACGTTACGGAAGATGTCGAACGGAACCGGATCGCCGACCATGGCCTCGGCCTTCTCCAGCGAATAGGTCTTATGATTGGTGTGGGTCTTGCGCAGGTAGTAGCCGAAAAACTGCAGGTACGCCAATCCCGTCATCATACCCATAACCGGCGGCAAGCCGAGGAACTGGTGAAAGCTCACTGCCGTGGTAATGGTCAAAAGGAACAGCACCATGATGCGCCGGGCCCCGCGTTTCATCACCACGCGGTCCTCGACCGGCTTCGGCTTGTCGTTGGGAACCGCGAAATGCATCAACGCCGCCGGAACGACGAAATTGATAACCGACGGCAGAAACAGGGAAAAGAACTGAAAGAACTCGACCGTTCCTTTCTGCCATACCATCAGGGTGGTGATGTCGCCGAACGGACTGAAGGCGCCGCCGGCGTTGGCCGCCACCACAATGTTGATGCACGACAGCGCAACGAAGCGCGGCCTGTCGACGCCCACCGCCATGACCACGGCGCACATCAACAGCGCAGTGGTGAGGTTGTCGGCAACCGGCGAAATAAAAAACGCCAGCCAGCCGGTGAGCCAGAACAATCTGCGGTAGCCGAATCCTTTGCGCACCAGCCAGGAACGCAGCGCGTCGAACACCAGGCGCTCCTCCATGGCGTTGATATAGGTCATCGCCACCAGTAGAAACAGAAACAGCTCGGCGTACTCGAGGATATCGTGGCGCAGCGCCGGTTCGACCAACTCGCGCTGCGGATGGCCGAGGTAGGCCGCGGCGATCAGCGCCCAGATCACCCCGGCGGCGAGAATCACCGGCTTGGATTTGCGCAGGTGGGTGAATTCTTCAGCCATAACCAACAGGTACGCGACGACGAAAATGGCCAGTGCCGCGAACCCGATCTGACTATGCGTCAAATCCAACGGCGTGCCGGCCGATTCCGACGCATGGGCAACCGAGGCCCAACCGACCGTCAACGTGAGTCCCGCAAGTAGCCGCTGCAAAATCACCATCGATCCTCCGCCTTCGGTTTATTCTGCCCGCTATGGTAGCAGACTCGTCCAGCGGAAAAGGCGATTATTGTGTGGTATTTCGGCATGCGAAACCGGCGGGCGAGGTTCGGTTATCGCTACATTGCGATGGAATTACCGCGTTACACTTGGACTTAAAGACCAGACCGGACACAACCACAAACGTCGGCTGCACGATGAGGAGATTCATGCCCCAAGCGGACCTCCCCCGGCTCTACGAACTGACCGCCCATGAGCACGTGGACAGCCTGCTGCTGGAGGCGCGACGCATGGCTCGCGCCGGAGCCGACGAAGGCACGGTGGTCTGGGCCCTCGAGCAGGACGCGCGCGCGCCCAACCCTGACGGCGGCTGGACGCCGCAACCGGGCGGGTTGGCGTGCGCGTTCATACTGCGCCCCGAAGATCCGGCCCCGGTCGCGGCCCAGATCGGCCTGGTTGCAACGGTCGCGCTGACCAATGCCGTCGCGGAGTTGGTGGCCCCCATGACCACGCTGCACTGCGGCTGGCCAGGCGACATCGTTCTGGGAGGCCGTAAGGCCGGTCAGGTAACGCTCGATGCAGCGGTCGGCGACGCCGGTGACGTGAAATGGCTCAACGTGCTCGTCGAGGTCAACGTTCGGGCGCCGGTGGACCAAGTGGATCTCAGCCACGTGTACCTGCAATTCGACGGCCACTGCGACGTAACGCCGCAGCAGTTGCTGGAGCAGTTCAGCCGCGAATTCCTCACTTGGCTCGACCGCTGGGCCAACGAAGGCTTCGCTTCTATCCGCACCGCCTGGCTGCACCGCGCCGGCGGCGCTGGTCAGCCGGTGGAGGTACCCATTGCCGATGGCACGCTGGCGGGCACGCTGACGGATCTGGATGCCGATGGCCGGCTGGTAGTGGAAACCGATGCGGGCGCCCGTCGCCTGTCCCTGCCGCCCCTCGGGCCGAACCCGCCGGGAGCGTAGCCGGGCCGCCGCGTGGACCGGCCGTCCGAGGCGAAGAGCAGGGGCCCCAGCGCAGCTGGGGATGCGACCGCCGGTGGGCGGCCCGGCGCCCCGCTTCGAAGCTCGGACACCGCGCGCCCCGCCGAGGGTCCGGATCCCCACGGCCGTGGGGGCCATCCTCCACCTGTCGGCGCGCTGCCCGCGGCGCGGTTGGCGGACGTATGCTAGATTAGATTCTGGGCGCGGGCTGAACGAGGGTACAGCCATGAACAACGGGCCGGGAATCTCACGTCGTCGCTTCATGAAGCTGTGCGCGACGTCGGCCGCGCTGGTCAGCGCCAATCCCCAGGCTCTGGCCCGCAGCCGGGGCCCGGTGCACCGGTACAACCGGGTCAAGCTCATCGACCCCGACGGCAACCCCATACGCCTCCAGGACCTGGAGGTGGGCAAAAATTACGTCTTTCACTATCCCTATGCCACGACACCGTGTTTTCTGCTCAATCTGGGCGATGTCGCGGTCCGGCCGACGGTGCTGGAGACCAAAGCCGGACAGCGCTATGAATGGACCGGAGGCGTAGGACCCAGGCGTTCGGTGGTCGCGTTTTCGGCCATCTGTTCCCACCGCATGAGCTATCCGGCACATCAGGTCAGCTTTATCAATTACCGGCCCGGGACCGTGGCGTTCGTCGACGAGCAGGATCATGTGGAACATCAGAGCCACGTGATCTTCTGCTGTTCCGAGCGCAGCGTCTACGACGCGCTGCGGGGTGCCAAGGTCCTCGGCGGGCCGGCACCGCAACCCCTGGCGGCAATCTCGCTGCAGCATGATTCCGCGGACGGTTCGCTGCATGCGCTGGGCACGCAGGGCGGGGAGTTGTTCGAACGGTTTTTCGACAAGTTCGGTTTTCACCTTTCCCTCGAGTACCAGATCGAAAACATTCGCGAGCCGGTGACTGGCACGACACCGGTGGTGCCGCTCGAGGATTACACCCGCAACCAGATCCTTTGCTGACCGGCGCGGGCAGCCAACCGCGACGTTCACCGCCGCACCGGGCCGTTGCGCGCCGCCAGGTCGCGAACCACTGCCGTGTGCCCGGCAAGCCGCGCCACATCGGCTGCCGTGCGCCCCCGCCCATCCCGGACGCCCGGATCCGCTCCGTGGTCCAACAGCAGGCGCGTGAGTACGGTACTGCCGCGCAGAGCGGCAAAGTGCAGCGCCGTGAGACCGTGATCATTCCGCCGGTTCACCTGCACTGCGGCGTCCTGAAGGAGTGTCCGCACGACCGCGGTGCGCCCTTCGCGGACCGCCCGCATCAGCGGCGTGGCGCCGAAGACATCCGCAAGGTTGGGATCGGCGTGCCGGTGCAACAGCAACGCCACCGCCGCCGCGTGGCCCTTGACGGCAGCGATCATCAGCGCCGTCCATCCGTTGCTGCTTACGGCGTTGACGTCCGCACCCGCGTTCAACAACAGCCGCAGGGTCACAACGTCTCCCGGCACCGCCCCGTACATCAGCGCCGTGCCGCCATTGCGGTTGCGGGCGTTAACCCGGGCACCCGCTTCGAGCAAGTCCTTGATAAAGGGCGCGGCGCCGCGTCCCGCGGCGATCATCAACGCCGACTTGCCGTCGGGTGTGCATTGGTTGACATCCGCCCCGCTGGCCGCCAGGCGCTGCAACTGGACGATATCCCGCTGCTTCAGCGCCTGCAGCCAGCGCTCGCCGGCCGCCGCCGGCAAGGAGCACGCCAACAGCCCGCATAACGCGGCCACCAGTGCCGCACATCCGCTGTGACGTTGGGATTTCGTATGCATAGGCTCGCCCTCCGACCGGGCTCCAGAGGGGCCATCTAACCGCGGCCGTCCCCGTACACGCTCTCGGCGCGTTGGTCGAATGTGGCCAGCACCCGGGAAAGAAAAGGCTGAACGGCGCCGTCAACCAGGCTCTCGATCCAGGAGAATTCCAGGTCGAAAAACACCGACAGGTGGGCTTCGCAGCTGCCACGGTCGATGCCCTGGAAGTCCCATTCAATGCGCAAACGGGAAAACGGCTCGTCCTGGCTTTGAATTTCGATACAGCGGGGACGTTCGTAGGTGGCCGACGAAACGATGCGGCCTTGCATGCCCGCCAGAGTCACCACTTGCTCGGCCTCGAGGAAATTGGCCTCCCGCCGCAACACCTTCGCCGCCCGGTAGCCGGGCACGAACTCCGGATAGCGCTCCACGTCCAACACCAGATCGAACATCTGCGGCGCGGAAAAGGACACCCGGCGATGAGCCTGGTGGCGCTCCACCGTTCAAGCTCCGCCCCACAACAACCAGCCACACAGCCACAGCGCGCCGACCGTGTGCACCGCCAGCGTCATCTCGATACCCCGTCGCCGGCCCGCTTCCCCGCGGCGCATGAAAGCGGCCGCCACAACGGCCGTCGCCAGCAACAACGCCGGCACCCAAAGGCCCCAGGGCGCAAAGTCGAAATGCCGCCAGATCAGCCATTGAACCGCCAGCGCCAACGCGTGGAGCCCGAGATACAGCCCGGCGCTGCCGGACTCGCCCATACGCACCACCAGCGTTCGCTTCCCCGCGGCGGCATCCGCTTGTGCGTCCGGGACCTCGTTGGCCAGCAGGATCGCAGCCACCCACAAGCTTATGGGAATGGAAACCAACAGCACCGTCGCGCTGACGTCAGTATTTTGCAGCCAGGCCGCGCCGGAGACCGGCAGCACGCCGAACCCGACAGCCACCGCAAGCTCGCCAACGCCATGGGCGCTGAGCTGCAGCGGCGGCATGGAGTAGGCGACCGCCAGTGCCACGCCCACCAGCCCGAATCCCAGCACCGGCCAGCCGCAGGCCCTGAGCAGCAACAGCCCGCAAACAACACCCAACAGAAGCAGCAAGACGCCCCACACCCCCATCTCCCGCACGCTCATGACCCGGTTCTGGATGAAACGCGAACCGCCCGTGTAGGGAAAGATACGGCGGTCGTTGGGACCGTCGGCGCCGATCAACTCATCGAACACATCATTGAGCACATTGGCGCCGGCGTGCACGCACATGACGCAGACCAGCGCGACGGCGAAAATCCACGGCTCGAACGCGCCGCTGAGGCGATATCCGAGGCAACTGCCCAGCAGCACCGGCAGCACCGAGGCCGGGAAAAACATCGGCCGGGTCGCAAGCAGCAGGCGCTTGGCCGTACGCCCCAGGCCGTCGCCCCTCAGCACCGCCGCTTGCGGTTCGAGCGGATTCGAAGATACGTAACTGGATTGATCTGTCATGAGCGGCAGCACACCTGGATTATCGTTATTGAAGCGGCCGGGCCTGCGCAAAGCCCGCCCCACGCGAAGCAACAGTATACCCGGGCGGCCGGCAGACCGTCGAAAACCGCCCACTTCCGATGATCCGTTACATTGATGGTCGGCTGCAAGCAATCACGCGCACAAGAAAACGCCCGGCGGATGCCGGGCGTTTCGCGGTGGCTACCGAGTGCGCCGCCCATGCAGTCAGGTCGATGCCGGGCCCGGCGCGCTCTTGCCGCCGGCCTGCTCGCCGGCCGCCTGCGGTGCGCCGCTTCCCCGCTGCATCTCCTCCCACCAAACGCTGTGGTGCTGTTTCATCCATTCCTCGCTCACCTGACCATATGCCATGCCCTTGAAAGCGCCTTCCACGCCCAGGGTGCCCAGATAAATGTGGCCCAGGGAAATGGCGATCCACAGCATGGCGAAGGACGCGTGCAGCAAGGCCACGGTCTGCATCAATTCCCGGCTCTGGCCGAAATTGGGGAAATCATAGATCAGACCGGTGACGCAGACGCCGATCAGGCCAACGGTGGCGATGATCCAGAACCAGATCTTCTCCCCGGCGTTGGCGCGCCCGGCGGGCGGATGGACCCCGCGTTTGAACATGCCGCCGCCCTTCTTCAGCCACTCCCAGTCGTAGCCCTTGAAGGTGTTGTAACGCACCCAGGCCAGGAACTGCACGATGACACCGACCATAAACAAAGGTCCGGAGTAGTTGTGCACCACCTTGGCGAAACTCGCATAGGCGGCGAAACCCGGCAGTCCCAGTATGGGAATCAGCACCGCGCGGCCAAACAGCAGGCTCATGCCGGTGATGGCCAGAATGATGAAAAATATGGCCACATACCAGTGCACGAATCGTTCCCCCCCGCTCCAGCGTTCCACCATACGCCCCGAGGACGGCGCCTCCACGCGCGTGCGGCCGCGGAACAGAAAGAACAGCAGGATCAGCGCCACCACCACCGCCAACACCCACGGCGCGATGCTGGACACCGGCCCGTTGCGCAGGTTGCGGTAATTCTCGCCGCCGTTGTTGATCAGCCGGTCGGTCGTGTATGGTCCGCTCGCGGCCGTATAGCCCTGGTCACCCTCGCGTACGGCACGCCAGTAATTGGCGTGTGGATTGGCTGCGGCACGGCCCGCGTCGGCTGCCTGCGCCGGCGTCAGGCTGACATACAGGTAGCCGCCGAGCGGCAGGGTCATAGTGGCGATCGCCATGACCAGCAGGCTCCACAGCATGATGCGTCTACGCTTTGCCCGACGACCCGCGCTCGCATTAGTCTCTGACATGATCGCGCCTCCGATCTAACGATCGACCTGTGTGTACATGATCCGGTGATCCAGCTTCTGGTTGGACACGTCGGACTTGAACTTCTGCTCCTTGTACTGCTTGCCCACGGTCACCCAGGGTTCCTGGACATGCTGGCAGGCACTGAGCGTGGTTGATGTCAACAGCAACAACCCGCACCAGATGATTGTTCTGGCTGTGGTCCGGCTAACCGACGTGACGCCCATCCCCGTGCCTCCTTCACCGCTCACCGGTCAACCTGCACCAGGTTGAACCGTTCTTGCAGTTTCTTTTGCTGCTCCGGTTTCTTTTCCAGCGCCTGCAGCGGATCCCGGCCACCTTTGTAGACGCCGGGCTCGTGCATGCTGACGTCGGGCGATTGGTAGCAGCCGGCAACCCCGGCCGTCGTGATTGCTGCAAGCACCGTCAGTGCCACTCGTCGCTTCATGCTGGTTCTCCCGCCACGTGTAGGCATGTCCACGATAGCCAGGCCCGCCGTGACCCGGCCGGTCCCGTCGTATCAGCTCGGGTACGCCGTCTCCCAGCCCCAGGTCTTGGGGCGGCCGCCGCGCTTCAGGACCCGCTTGCGGTAGATATCCGCCACCAGATCGCCATCGCCGGCCAGCAGCGCCTTCGTCGAGCACATCTCGGCGCAAGCGGGCAGTTTGCCCTCGGCGATGCGGTTACTGCCGTACTTCTCGTATTCCTCGGCGGAGTTGTCCGGCAGCGGACCGCCGGCGCAGAAGGTGCACTTGTCCATCTTGCCGCGCACGCCGAAGGCCTCCTTCTGCGGGTACTGGGGCGCTCCGAAGGGACAGGCGTAGAAGCAGTAGCCGCAGCCGATGCACAGGTCCTTGTCGTGCAGCACGATGCCGTCAGCGGTGGTGTAAAAGCAGTCCACCGGGCAGACGGCCGCACAAGGCGCGTCGGTGCAGTGCATGCAGGCCACCGAGATGGATTTCTCGCCCGGCACGCCGTCCTTGAGCGTGATCACGCGCCGGCGGTTCACCCCCCAGGGGACCTCGTTTTCGTTCTTGCACGCCACCACACAGCCGTTGCACTCGATGCAGCGTTCAGCGTCGCAGAGAAATTTCATTCGTGCCATGGTTCGTCACTCCTCTCAGGCTGGCCTGATCTGGCACAGGGTGGCTTTGGTTTCCTGCATCTGGGTCACCGCGTCGTAGCCGTAGGTGGTGGCCGTGTTGCACGCTTCACCGCGCACGTACGGCGCCGTTCCTTCGGGATAACGATCCTTGAGGTCCTGACCCTCGAACCAGCCGCCGAAATGGAACGGCGTGAAGATCACCCCGCGGCCCACTCGCGGTGTGACCATGGCCATGACCAGGATCTTGCCGCCCTCGGGACCTTCCAGCCACACCATGTGACCGTCCTTGACGTTGCGGTCGTTGGCGTCGGCCGGATTGATCTCCACGAACATGTGCTGCTGCAGTTCGGCCAGCCATTTGTTGGAGCGGGTTTCCGCGCCGCCGCCCTCGTACTCCACCAGGCGGCCGCTGATGAACACCAGCGGGAAATCGCCTGAGTAATCCTTGTCCTGGATCGACGCATAGCGGGTCGGCAGGCGCCAGAACGCCTTGCGGTCCTGGTAGGTCGGGTAGGTTTTCACCAGGTCGTAGCGCGGCGTGTACAGCGGCTCGCGGTGCACCGGCACCGGGTCGGGGAATTGCCACACGACGCAGCGCGCCTTGGCGTTGCCGAACGGCGCGCAGCCGTGCTTGATGGCCACACGCTGAATGCCGCCCGACAGGTCGGTTTTCCAGTTGCGGCCCTCCGCGGCCTTCATTTCCGCAGGCGTGAGGTCGCTCCACCAGCCGAGCTTCTTCAGCATGTCGGCGGTGAACTCGGGGTAGCCGTCCTTGATCTCCGAACCGACGCTGTAGGAGCCGTCGGCCAGAATACTGACGCCGTTGTGCTCGGTCCCGAACCGCGCCCGGAAGGTCAGGCCGCCCTCGGCCACCGGCTTGCTCGGGTCGTACAGCACCGGCGTACCCGGATGGTTGAGCTCCGGGGTGCCCCAGCATGGCCACGGCAGGCCGTAATACTCACCGTTGCATGGGCCGCCCTCGGCCTTGAGCGTGGTGGTGTTGAACGTATGGCGGTTCTTGGCCTGCTTCTTCAGGCGCTCGGGGCTCTGGCCGGTGTAGCCGATGGTCCAGGTGCCGCGGTTGACCTCGCGCAGGACATCTTCGGTGTTCGGAATGTTGTTCTCGACCTTGATGTGCTTGAACATCTGGTCGGCGAAGCCGAACTTTTTGGCGAACAGGTAGAGAATCTCCGCGTCCGTCTTCGACTCGAACAGCGGGTCGATCACCTTTTCGCGCCACTGCAGCGAGCGGTTGGAAGCCGTCACCGAGCCGTCCTGCTCGAACTGGGTGCAGGTGGGGAGCAGATAAGTGTTGTCCTTGCGGTTGCTCATCACCGCCAGGTGCGTCGGATAGGGATCGGAGATCACCACCATATCCAACTGCTCCAACGCCTTCGCCATCTGGTTGCCGCGGGTCTGGCTGTTTACCGCGTGCCCCTGGAAGAAGATGGCGTGGAAGTTGTCCTTCTGCTGGAAGTTCTGGTTTTCCTCCATGATGCCGTCGATCCAGCGCGACACCGGCACACCCGGGATATTCATGGTGTAGGCCATCTTGCCGTGGCCGGCATCGTACTTCTTGGACATGTCAAAGCGGTTCTTCAACCACTCATAGTCCACGTCCCAGACCCGGCACCAGTGCTTCCAGGCCCCTTCAGACAGGCCGTAGTATCCCGGCAGCGTGTGGCAGTTGGGTCCGATGTCGGTGGCGCCCTGGACGTTGTCATGGCCGCGGAAGATGTTCGCCCCGCCGCCGCTGGTGCCGATGTTGCCCAGCGCCAGCTGCAGGATGCAGTAGGCGCGGGTGTTGTTGTTGCCGATATGGTGCTGGGTGCCGCCCATGCACCAGACGATGGTGCCGGGCCGGTTCTCGGCCAGCGTCTTGGCCGCCTGATGCATTTCGTTCTCGGGAATCCCGGTGACATTCTCCACCGTCTTGGGATCCCATTTCTTCACTTCTTCGCGCACCTGGTCGAGGCCGTAGACGCGCTCCTTGATGTACTTCTTGTCCTCCCAGCCGTTCTCGAAGATGTGCCACAACAGCCCCCAGATGAACGGCACGTCGGTGCCGGGGCGCAGCCGCAGATATTGATCGGCATGGGCCGCAGTACGCGTGAAGCGCGGGTCGACGACGATCATTTTGCCGCCGTTTTCCTTGCCGCGGAGGATGTGCTGCATGCCCACCGGGTGCGCTTCGGCGGCATTGCTGCCGACAAACAACATCGCTTTGGAGTTGTGGATATCGTTGAAGGAGTTGGTCATCGCGCCGTAGCCCCAGGTGTTGGCCACCCCGGCTACTGTGGTCGAATGGCAGATGCGCGCCTGGTGATCGATGTTGTTCGAACCCCAGAAACCGGCGAACTTGCGCTGCAGGTAGGAGCCTTCGTTGCTGGCCTTCGACGAGCCGCACCAGAAGATCGCGTCGGGTCCGGACTTCTTGCGGATCTCCAGGAACTTGTTGCCGATCTCCTCGACCGCCTGATCCCAGCTGATGCGCTTCCACTTGCCGCCTTCCAGCTTCATGGGATATTTCACCCGCTTGTCGCCCATGCCGTGTTCACGCACGGAAGCGCCCTTGGCGCAGTGCGAGCCCAGATTGAACGGCGACTCGAAGTCCGGTTCCTGTCCGGTCCAGATTCCGTTCTGAATCTTGGCTATGACGCCGCAACCAACCGAGCAGTGCGTGCAGACCGAACGCCGCGTCACGGTCGGCACACCCGGCTTGGGAGCGTACTTGTCTTCGGCCGCCCGGGCCTTGCGCATCATGGTCAACGGCAGCATACCGGCGATGGCCGAACCGCCTGCCGCAAGACCGGACCGGCGCAGGAACGTGCGTCGATCGATTGCTTCCCGGGAAACACCGAATGTCGACTGCCCGCTTGTCGTGCGGTCAGTGGAACACTGGTTCCGCTTCCTGATGAGCTTCATCGCTTGATCTCCCGTTTACGCGTTCAGTAGTCCCATCCCGTTACGCCCCGGCTAGAAACCCGCCTTGTCGTAGTAGGTGCGGATATGGGGTGTAACGTGATAGCCGCGCGAATCCGGCTTGACCTCACTCTGGTCCTGCGCCTCCGCCGGTAAACTGGCCGGGCCTCCCGCCGCAACGGACACCAGCACCGTGGTTCCGCCCGCCACCGCCATCCCCTTGAGAAAGGTGCGGCGGCTGCGCTGCAATTTATCCGCCTCTTTGCCCATGTCGCACTCCTCTTTCATCTGCCTTGCCCGTTGTCTATTTGACCAGCCCCTGCGCGGCCGCACTCACCCCGACATGGCGAGATAGCGGCGCTCGAATTCGATGAACTGCTCGCCTAACCGCCCGACGGCGCGGTAGAAGTTCGCCGCCCGCGCCTGCTGCAGATCCTTGAAGAACAAACCCATCCACGGCGCCACGTGCTGTTGGAAGAATTCGCGCTGCGCGCCGGCATCGAGCTCCGGAGCGCTGCTGATAATCACCGCCATGGCCTCGCACAGCGCGCTGGCATGATCCTCGGGTTCCGCCACCCCGGCCTGGCGTTCGATCCCCAACTGCTGAAGGTCGCGGCGCAGGTAAGCCAGCGGCCGGTCCATCATGAATCCGGTCAGGTACCAGGACCCGTACGGAACCAGCTCGCCACGGGAAATGCCGATGAACAGCTCATGGTACTCGTCGTCCAGTCCTTCGGTGGTGGCGTAGCCGGCGGCGAGTCTGAGCATGTCCCAGGTCGGCGCCATGTCGCCCTCGGCCTGCCCGCCGGCCTCAATGCCCCGCAGCGCCTCGAGCACCTCGGCCCCCGGCGGCCGCGCCAGCAATGCGCCGAGGAGGCCGTAGGTGCTGGCCCGCTTCTCGTCTTCCGGCCCCACTGGCGCCGCTTCGTCCTCCGACGCGGCGTCCGCCGAAAAAGCCTCTGGTTCCATAGCCTGCATAAACCTTTTCCAGTCATGGTTCCCGTTTGCCAGGCAAACGAAAGCAAAACCTGTGCCGTTCGGCGCGAAAACAGAACAGAACAAACGGCGCTATCTGCCGGCTCCCGTACCCGCCCCAATCAGGCGTCCCGGCCCAAGAGCGACAAAATGACCCAACGCTTCCCGCGTTGTTACCTCATGACCACCCCGCGTGCGGTCATTGCGGCCGGCCATAGGCGTCCGGGTTGCCGTGCTCGAACAGATCGATCACGCGGCACTCTTCGCACATCTTGAGGCGCCGCAGGGCGGCCTCGTCCTGGAACATCCAATGGTTGTGCAGCTTCTGGGTCATGCGGGCGACCACTTTCTGGCTGGCAAAGGGTTTGCCGCAGCTGACACAGCGAAACGGCTCCTCTTCATACAGCACCCGGATCCGGGCCCGCTGCCCGGCATCGTAGAGGTAACGGGGCGACGGCCCGATGGCGTCCTCGGGACAGCTGCGGGCGCACAGTCCGCATTGCACGCAGTTCTGTTCCAGAAAGCGCAGCTGCGGCCGCCCGTCTCCGGCCAGCAACGCACCGGTGGGACATTGTGACGCACAGGCCATACAAAGCGTGCAGTTCTGGGCGTCCACCCACACCTCTCCAAACGGCGCACCCGCCGGCAGGGCCGCCAACGGCCGGGCCTGCGGCGCGTGCTCATGCAGGTGATCGACCGCCAGACGAATCATGGTCCGCTTCTCGTCGAAGGCGGCAAACGTGCCGGGCACCATCGCGGCGCCGTCTCCGATCGCACCGGCCGCGTGAATCGGCCAGCTCTCGTCCGGGTCGCGATAGCCGAACAACTGCAGCCGTTCCCGCGCATAGCCCATTCCTTCGAGAATGGCCCAGGCGTAGGACAACTGCAGCGACAGCTCGCGCAGCACCGACGGCGGGGTCGCCCCGGTCACCAGGATCAACACTTGATCGGCGCCATAGGCCAATGCGGTCAACCAGGCGTCCATTCCCAACGAACCCGCCTCCTCGACCTCGAACGGCAGCACCCGCTCAGGCAGCGCGGCGGCCACGGAGCGAAAAGCCTCGGCACCCGCCTCGGCGTCGTGAAACACCACCGCCGGGCTTGCACCGCCATACCCGCGGTAGCGCTGCAGCGCCTGGCGCAGCGAATCGAGGAAATCATTGACGGCCGGATATACATAGCGAATGGCACCGGTGGGACACGCGGTGGCGCAGCTTCCACCCCCCTGGCAGAGGTTCGCGTCCACCTCGATCCTGTCGCCGATGGAGCGTATCGCCACCGTCGGACAGGCGTCGAGGCAGCGCGAGCAGCCGCTCAAGCCGCTGGCGCCGTGGGCACAGATGGCCGGGTCGTATTCGAAAAACTTCGGCTTCTCGAATTCACCGACCAGCTCCGGAAGCTGTTCCAGCGCGCGCCGCAATGCCTGCTCATCGTCGCCGGGCGCGAAATAGCCCAGCGGCGGCACCTCCCGCGGAATCGCCGGTTGCGGCTGCAGGTCCAGAACCAGATCGAAATACCGGTTTGCCTGCCCGAGCAGCTGTGCCGGATTCAATTCCTGGTCGTCCACCGCCACCGCCGCCGAGAAGCGGCCCAGGTAACCGTCCAGGCGTGTCAACCGGCCGGCAGCGAGAATCACCCCCTCCGGCGCCGCCGCATCCGCTTCATCGCCCGCCGCGGCTGCCGGCGGACGCAGCCATACAATCTGCAGGTCCGGCGCCAGCATGCGCACGGCACGCTGGGCCCGCGCCGGGCCGCCGAGCACCAGCAGTCGGCCGAGGGAGTGGAAATCGATCACCGAGGCGGCCTGCCGGCCGCCGGATGCAGCACCTTGGCGGGCCTCGGCACGGGCCCGGCCGTCCTGGGTCAGAGCCGGCAGCGCAACCGCCGGCTGATCGTTCGATGCGGTCATAACCAGTACTCCGGGGGCTCGCCCCGCCCGCCTGTACGCCCTCGCCTCACGGCGGCGCGGCGCTCAACCGTGTTGTGGATCATCATCGGCCCACGGGATATCTGTGCCGTTCCCGGCGCTCGACGACGCGGTGTCGCCCTCGGCCGCTGGTGCGGCAGCCGGCGGGTGGGATTCGGACAGCTCGGCGGCCGGGCCTGCGGCCTCCGCTTGCGCCAGCTCCGCCTCGCCGCGGCGGCGGGCCTCGCGCTCGAACTGGGCCCGCATGTCGGCGGTGATGATGTCGCCAAGAGGCTCGAACACCGTGTAGTCGTCGTCGTAATCATCGAGGCCGTCGCGAAAATTGAACGCGGAAAACCCGAACAGCTTGCGCAGCGCCCGCTTGCGCAGCTGCTCGCTTACGCCGGGCGCCAGGAACGGACTGTAATCGCTGGACTCGTGCAGGGACTCGACCGGAGGCATGTCGGCGTCGGTCAGCGCCGGCGGCGGTTCGGGTTCGGCCACCGGCGCCGGCGCGGGATCCCCGGACGGCTCAGGTGGATTCAGCCCGGCGCGCACCTGGCGTTTGCGCCGCGACCAGCGCGACACAAACCCCTCGCCCGGATCCCCGGCCCGCTCCAACCCGGGCCCGGCGTTGTCGCGATCATCAGCCACGCTCAGACTCCTGGAACCAGTTCTCGCGTTTGCGTTTCTTGCGCTCGGCCGGCTTGAAGTTCTCCACCACATAGCGTTCCAGCCACTGATAGATTTCCGGCGGCACCGGAGTGGAGTAAACGATGCCGTCGGCCTCCATGTACGCCCCGGCCTCGTCGTAGTTGGCCGTCACCACGAAGGGTTCCGGATCGCCGGCATCGTTCTCCCGGCAAACCACGAACAACGACGGCGACTGGCCCACCAGGTTGTACCAGTAGCTCTCGGCGCTGTCGCGATGCAGCTGCACCGCGTAACCTTGGTGCAGGAATTGGTCGCAGCCGTCGTGGGAATGCACCAGCACCGGAGCGGCCGTTTCGCCGGCGCTGAGCCGGTCGCCGGCAACCACGCCCACCACACCCCACTGCGGACGGGCCCAGGGGGTGGTGTCCTTCGCCGGACGCCGTTCCAGGATGACGGACACCGGAAAACAATTGTCGCCGACGGATGCGCTCTCGCTCATGCCTGCTGCCCCGCAATTCGCTCTGCTACTGCTCGACCCCGGATCGAGCAAGACCCATACCAACCGGTAATCGACCCGCAACTGACTGAACCAACAAAGCAATTTGACCTGGCCGAGCGTGCTGCCCGGACAAAATGAACCAAAAGGGAAGAGCCTGTGTCATTCCGACGCAGGTCCGTTCGCCAGCGGGAAGGATTCACCCAACGCCGGGTCCGCGAGGCGGCCGCGCGGGGCCACATGGAACGCGGCAACGGCCGCAAAATCGGTCATTCGTCGAGGGCGATTTCCCCGTCGATACGCAGGGCCAATCCGAGATCGGGAATCTCCAACATCATCGCGGCGGGAAGGCGGGCCGCGGCATCCACGGCGTTGCGCTGCAGCGCATCGCGCACGGCCTTCTCGATCTCCCGTTGGGAGGTAATCCCGACCTTCTTCAGAAAACGCCGGATCTGCTGAGTCAACACCTCTTCGTTCACCTGCCCGCTCCTCCCGCGCCGGTCCGCCTCGCGGACCAATCGCTTGTGCTGTTGCGCTAATCCGTGCCTCCGTGGGCCCAGGCCTGGAGCTTGCGGTCGAGCGTCTTGCGCGAGATGCCCAGGCGCCGCGCGGCTTCGGACTTGTTCCCGCCGACGCTGTCCAGCACCCGCAGCATATGCTGCTTTTCCACCTCCGATAGCGTCCAACCCAGCGGAAATCCGCCGCCATCCTGCGACCCGCCCCGGCCCGCGGGAACACCCGTGCCACCATGGCAACAGTCGCCGGGCAGCCTGCCCAACAACAGCGAGCGCTCGATGACGTTCTTCAATTCGCGCACGTTGCCCGGCCAATCGTAGTCCTGCATGTGGACGAAATCGTTGTGGCCGAACGGGACCGGCGCCACGCCGATCTCGGATGCCAGCGTCTCGGCGAAATAGTGGGCCAACGCCGGAATGTCCTCCAGCCGGTCGCGCAGGGGCGGAACGACGATGCGCAGTACGTTCAGGCGGTAGTACAGGTCTTCGCGGAACGCGGCCTGTTGAACCTGTTCCGCCAGCGGTACGTTGGTGGCGGCGATAACACGGCAGCTGACCTCCACTTCCCGGTCGGAGCCCACCGGCCGCACCCGTTTCTCCTCCAACACCCGCAGCAGGTTGGCCTGCAGCGGCAGCGGCAGTTCGCCGATCTCGTCGAGAAAGATGGTGCCGTTATTGGCGTAGCCGAACAGGCCCTCGCGCGCCGCGTGGGCGCCGGTGAAGGCGCCGCGGGTATGCCCGAACAATTCGCTCTCCAGCAGTTCCGAGGAGATCGAACCGCAGTTGACGGCGACAAACGCCCCCTTGCGGCCGCTCTGCTTGTGAATGGCCCGCGCCACCAGTTCCTTGCCGGTACCGGTCTCGCCTTCCACCAATACCGTGGACGCGGTGGCGGCGATCCGGTTGACGATGCGGTGCAGATCCTGCATCACGGCGCTGTCACCAATCAGCCCCTCGGCCGTGCGCGGCGGCACGCTGCGCCGCCGCAGCAGGAAGTTCTCGCGCATCATCTCCCGCCGGTCGAGACAGCGCTTGATCGAGGCCAGCATCTGCTCGATGCGGAACGGCTGGACCAGCAAGTCCGAAGCGCCGGCGCGCAACGCCGCTACCGCGGTATCCAGATCCGCATAGTCGGTCATGAAGATGACATCGGAGCGGACACCGGCATCGCGCAGCTTGCGCTGCCATACCACACCGGATTCGCCGGACAGGCGCATGCTGACGACAAACAGGTCAAAATGGCAACGCTGGCGCAAGGCTTCGGCGCTGTCGATGCTGGTGGCGATCTCCACCAGCGCATAGCGGCTGGCCAGTGCCTTGCGCAGGTCATCACGCAAACCGGGCTCGTTGTCGACGATGAGGATCGACGCCCCTTGTTGGCCTGCGGTCCCCGAGGCCGCGTCGGGCGCGCTGATCTGGTCGGCATCCGGATTGAAGTTCAACATGATTCACTCACCCTCCACCGAGCAATTTATTCTTTTTTGGACGCGGTTCAGGCGTGGCGGCGCAGCGCAGAAGTGGGACAATTGGTCACACGTCGCTCGGTGCGTCTGCGTCAAAATGATGCATGGGCCTGCGCCATTGCGGCCTCCGGGGCGGAGGAATCTGGCCACGGGGCCCATGTCGTTCAGTATAGTTACTGATCACTACGCCACAAGCAAGCCAGTCGGAGAAAGTCGCCGTGATTGCCCAATCCCGTATTGCAGATGCGGTATTCCGCCCGGCCCCGGGCCGCCGGAATTGCCTCCCGGCGTCCGGACAGCTTACGATGTCCGGCAAGCCATCCGTGCCATCCGTGACCATGCCGAAGTCATCGATCCACCCCATGCCCCCCATCCGGGCAGCGATCAACCCACCGCGCGCCGCGGAGCGAGTGGCGCCCGGAATCCGGCCGCGGGGCAGCGGAGGCCGCCCGTGACGGCGGGAAATCCGGGCGCCGTTACCGGCGTGGTCCTGGCTGGCGGCCGGGCCCGGCGCATGGGCGGCCTGGACAAAGGGCTGGTGCCCCTGAACGGGCGCCCGATGATCGAGTATGCGCTGCATGCCCTGCGGCCCCAGGTGGCGGACATCGTCATCAACGCCAACCGCAACCATTCCCGCTACGGGGCATACGGCTACCGGCTCATTGCCGATCAGATGGGCGATTACAGCGGACCGCTGGCCGGCATGGCCAGCGCCATGAGCATCGTCACCACGCCCTATGTCGTGACCGTACCCTGCGACAGCCCGCTGATCGCCCCGGACCTGGTCGAACGACTGCAACAAGCGCTGCGCGCGCGGGAAGCCGATCTGGCCGTGGCCCACGACGGGCAGCGCATGCAGCCGGTGTTCGCCTTGCTGCCGGTGCGGTTGCTGGATAATCTGCGGGAGTTTCTCGCCGCCGGGGAACGCAAGATCGACCGCTGGTACGCTCAACATACGGTCGCCCTGGCCGACTTCAGCGACGCCGGAGAAATGTTCATCAACGTCAATACGCCCGAAGAGCGCGACGCCGTGGCGGCCCAGGTCGCACCGCCGGTCGACCAGCCGCCCGGGTAACGGCAGTCCGGAGGTAACCTGATAAATGCACGGCGATCCATTTCCCACACGACCCAACTGCCAGGACGGCGATCCGGCCATGCTGCCGTTCGAGGCTGCGCGCCAACGGATGCTCGATCCGCTCACGCCGGTGCCAGGGACCGTGACCTGGCCGGTGCGCGATACGCTCGGCATGGTGCTCGCCGAAGAGATACGCGCGCCCGTCGATGTCCCCAGTCACACCAACGCGGCGGTCGATGGCTACGCCGTGCGCGGCGACGACCTGCGGGAGGGCGAAACCGTTGTCCTGCGCCTGTGCGGGGATGCCTTTGCGGGCCATCCGTTCACCGGCGGTGTGGCCCCCGGCCAGTGCGTGCGGATCATGACCGGTGCCCCCATGCCGGCGGGCACCGACACAGCCATCATGCAGGAGCACACCGTCATCGACAGCGACCGGGTGTCCATCGCCCCGGGCCGCCGGCCCGGCGAGAACGTCCGCAAGGCTGGCGAAGATATCCAGCGCGGCGCCGTGGCCCTGACATCCGGTACGGTGTTGCACCCGGCCCACATCGGCCTGCTGGCGTCACTGGGCCGGGCGGAGGTGCGCATCCGGCGGCCGTTGCGGGTGGCCTTCTTCTCCACCGGCGACGAGCTGCGCTCGGTGGGCGAACCGCTCGGACCCGGGGAGATTTACGACAGTAACCGCTACACGCTGCACGGCATGCTGCGGCGCCTGAACGTCGACATCGTGGACCTGGGCGTGGTGTGCGACCAGCCGCAAGCCCTGCGCGCCGCCTTCGCCCGCGCGGCGGAGTCGGCGGACGTATTGCTCACATCGGGCGGGGTATCCGTTGGCGAAGCCGACTATGTGCGCGGCATTCTCGAAGAGCTGGGCCAGGTGGAATTCTGGAAAATCGCCATGAAACCGGGGCGCCCGTTCGCCTGCGGGCGCATCGGCGACTGCCGGTTCTTTGGCCTGCCCGGCAATCCGGTGGCGGTTATGGTGACCTTTTACGAGCTGGTGCAGCCGGCCTTGCGGCGCCTGCAGGGCATCACCGAAACCGACGCCGGCCGCCGCCTGCAGCTGCCCTGCCGCAGCCGCCTGCGCAAGAAACCCGGGCGCACCGAGTTCCTGCGCGGCATCATCGAGCCGGGCGCCGACGGTGGATTCGAGGTTCGCACCACCGGTCCCCAGGGCTCGGGCATTCTGCGTTCGATGAGCGAGGCCAACTGTTTTATCATCCTGCCCCATGACAGCGGCGACCTGGAGCCCGGGGCATTGGTGGAAGTCCAGCCCTTCGATGGGCTGGTATAGCCGGGTGGCGGCGGCGCACAGGCGGCAACCGGCGGGGAGACAATGATGGCGCATGCCGAAGGGAGCGGGAAGGAGCGGCCGTTCATTCCGTTGAACATTGCGGTGTTGACGATTTCCGATACGCGCACCGAACAGACCGACGCCTCCGGCAAGGCGCTGGTGACGCGGCTCGTGGATGCCGGACACCATCTGCATGAAAAGCGCATCGTGCCCGATGATGTGTATCGCATCCGCGCGGTCATCGCCCACTGGATCGCGGAGCCGGAGGTGCAGGTGGTGCTGACCACCGGCGGCACCGGGGTCACCGGCCGGGACGGCACGCCGGAAGCGGTGAAGGTATTGTTCGACAAGGAGATCGAAGGCTTCGGCGAGGTGTTTCGATTTCTCTCCTATGAGGAAATCAACACCTCCACCCTGCAATCGCGGGCCGTGGCCGGCGTCGCCAACGGTACCTATGTCTTTTGCGTGCCGGGGTCGTCGGGCGCGTGCAAGACCGCCTGGGACAGGTTGATCTGCCACCAACTCGACTACCGGACGCGGCCCTGCAATCTCGTCGAGTTGATGCCGCGTCTGAAGGAGAGGTGAGCCCTGGCCGGGCCAGGCCGTGGTTGACGCTAGGACAAATTTACGCACATCATGAACAGGGAATAGCCAAATCTACGCAAGCGCCGTCCGATCGGCGCCTGCCGACGCGGCAAATCCAGCCCGAAACGCGGACAACTCGGGCGGGAATAGATCTTGCTTGATACTAAAACGGCCAAAAGGGACGCCGCACGGGCCGCGGGCACTGGCAGTGCTGACTGGAGCAACGCATGACCGAAACCGACGTATCCTCTCCGCTGGTCGACCGCTTCGGACGGCAGATCACCTATTTGCGCATTTCGGTTACCGACCGCTGCAATTTCCGTTGCGTCTACTGCATGAGCGAGGACATGACGTTTCTGCCCCGCAGCCAGTTGTTGACCCTGGAGGAAATCGCCGCCATCGCCCGCGTCTTCACCGAAAGCGGCGTCACCAAGATCCGCATCACCGGTGGCGAACCCATGGTGCGGCGCAACGTCATCTGGCTGTTCCGGGAATTGGGCGCCTTGCCGCAACTGCGGGAACTGACCCTGACCACCAACGGCGACCAGCTGCCGCGATGGGCCAACTCCCTGCGCCTGGCCGGCGTCAAGCGGATCAACATCAGTCTCGACAGCCTGCGCCCCGACCGGTTTCGCACTATCACCCGCACCGGCGACCTGAAACGGGTGCTGGAGGGAATTTACGCCGCCCGCGCCGCCGGCTTCGACCGCATCAAGCTCAACAGCGTGGTGCTCAAGAACCGCAATCACGACGAGGTGACCGGCCTGGTGCAGTTCGCCGTCGACAACGGCCTCGATATCAGCTTCATCGAGGAAATGCCCCTGGGCGCCATCACCGACCACGACCGGGCGGAAGCCTATTATTCCAGCGACGAAATCCTGCGCGACCTCCGCGAGCGCTTCGAGCTTGCCGCCACCACCGAGTCGACCGGCGGCCCGTCGCGCTATTACCGTATCGCCGACAGCGACAGCCGCGTCGGTTTCATCTCGCCCCACAGCCATAATTTCTGTGAAAGCTGTAACCGGGTGCGGCTGACCACCGAGGGTCGTCTGTTGCTGTGCCTGGGCCAGGAACACTCGGTGGACCTGCGCCGTGTAGTGCGCGCCCACCCCGGCGACCCGGAGGCGCTCCGGCAGGCCATTCACGCCGCCATGGACATCAAGCCCAGGGGCCACGACTTCAATCTGGAGGGCCAGCCGGTGATCCTGCGGCACATGAACGCCACCGGAGGCTGACCATGTCGCAACCGCAGCCCCAGTCGGGCTACCGACCGCAAATGACCGACGCCGGGCTCGCGCCCTGCCACGCGGCCGCCGTGGTCGATGAATACGGCAACCCGGGCGAGGCCAGCATCGCCGGCGAGCGGCCCCTGACCCTGTATCTGAACAAGCGGGAAGTGGTCACCCTCATGACCCTGGGCGGGCATCCCGAACTGCTGGCCATCGGCTACCTGCGCAATCAGGGCTTCGTCCAGGACCTGCATGACATTGTGGCGGTACAGGTCGACTGGGAAACCGAGTCGGCGGCCGTCGTCACCCGCGGCGACATCGACGGCCTGGAGGAGAAGCTGTCCCGGCGCACGGTCACCACCGGCTGCGGCCAGGGCACGGTGTTCGGAAAACTGATGGACGACCTCGACCGCCTGCACCTGCAGCAGCCGCGCCTCGCCCAATCGACCATTTATGGGCTGCTCAACGCACTGGCCGAGTACAACCAGGTCTACCGCCAGGCGGGTGCCGTTCACGGATGCGCCCTGTGCCGGGGCACCGAGATTTCCATCTTCGTGGAGGACGTGGGCCGCCACAATGCGGTCGACGCCATTGCCGGCCACATGTGGCTGGAGGATATCCCGGGCGCGGACAAGATTTTCTACACCACCGGCCGCCTGACCTCGGAAATGGTCATCAAGGTGGCGCAAATGAACATCCCCATTCTGCTGTCGCGCTCCGGGGTCACGCAAATGGGACTCGACCTGGCGCGGCAAGTGGGGGTCACCATGATCGCCCGCGCCAAGGGCCAGCACTTCCTGGTGTTCAATGGCGCCGGGAACATCGACTTCGACGCCGCCCCCGATCCCCGCCGCCAGGGTGCAACCGGAAGGCGGCGGGCTACATGAGCGCACGTCCCCGCACGTTGCACGATACAGCCGGCCGCGCAACCGCCGCCGGCCCGCCCGAGTTCATGAGCGTAAAGCAGGTGGCCGAATACCTGCACCTCAATGAAAAGAAGATTTACGCCCTGGTCCGGGAACACAAGATCCCCGCGACCAAGATCACCGGCAAGTGGGTTTTCCCGCGCGACCTGGTGGACCGGTGGCTGCTGGAATCGAGCCACGGCGGCCTGCTGACCGACCGCCTGGTCATCGCCGGCAGCGACGATCCGCTGCTCTACCACCTGGTACTGGCGCTGGCCAACTCGGTGCAGTCCAAGGCGCTGGTGAGCTATTCGCCCACCGGCACGCGCCTGGGCCTGGACCTGTTGTCGGCATCGCGGGCCGACGTCGGTTGCGTGCACTGGGGTCCGGAACAGGAAAGCCGCCTGCGCCACCCGGCGCTGTTGCAGCAGTATCCGAGTCACCGGCACTGGGTGCTGGTGCGCGCCTTTCTGCGCGAACAGGGATTGATGGTGCGGCCCGACGCGCTGAAGCCCGACACTGACATCGCCACGTTGCTCAAAGCGCCGTTGCGCTGGGTCCTGCGCCAGGACGGCGCCGGCACGCGGCGCTTTCTGCAGGAGACCCTGGCCGAACACGGCATGCGCGAAGCGGATCTGAACGTGGTCAGCACCGGTTTCTCCGAACGTGAGTCGTCCTCCCAGATTGCCATGGGAGGCGCCGATATCGGACCGGGAATACGCGCCAGCGCCAGCGAATTCGGACTGGCGTTCTTCAGTGTCGGGTGGGAGGCGTTTGACTTCACGCTTGGCCGCGGCGTCTATTTCCGCACCCTGTTTCAAAACCTGCTCGAAACCCTGCGCTCAACCGAGGCCGTCGCCTACAGCGAACGCCTCGGCGGTTATGACCTGAGCGGCGCCGGCGAGATCATCTGGGGCCTGGATTGAACGGCCATGCAGTTCCTGCGCGCCATCCGGCTGGATCCCTCCGACGAGGAAATATTTCCCAGCGCCGCCCGCCCCGGGGAATGGGCCGTTCCGGGCAGTTTCGCGTTGTGGGACGTGGACCCGGATAAGATGCGCGGCAAGCAGCGCCAGGCGTTTCGCTGCGGTTTCGTCGGCACCGAGACTTTCGGCTGGACCACGCTGGTGATCACCGCCGAAATCAGCGAGTCCGAACTGGATGCCGTTACCGAACGGCTGACGGCACATCTGCTGCAGCACTACGGCGCCCCGAGCCAGGCCGCGGCCCGGGAAACCGCGGAGGAAGAAGTGCGGTTCACCGTGGACCTGTGCCAGTACCCGCCGGGCACCTGCATTGCCGTTGAACGCGAACACGGTCCGGAGCAGATCGAGGAGTCGTTCCGCAAGGTGGCCCCGCCCGATGCGTCCGACCATGACACCGTCCGGCTCTGGGGCGTGGAATCCTGACCCCAAGCACGGCAGCAGCAGATTACCGCCCGCCGACTCGGCGCCCGAACGGCGCCTCCCCCACCACCCTGCACCCGCGTCACGCCGCCCGGAACCCGGGCCCCGATCAGCCTCGCAAGCGGCGCCAACCTCGCAAACAACGGGCATATGGTCAGGAGCACGCGGCTGCCGCGTGGGCGCCATCTGTCCGTGGCCGCCGGGTCGGCCGCGCACCGGAGCACTGATCGCGAGTCCGACGATCACGATGCTGTGTGAAATCGATTTTTCCCCTGACTACTATTCCTTTCTGTGACCCCCAGACAATGGCAACCGCAATCCGAATCAGGGAATGCGGGGGCTCGGTCAACTCGCCGCCGGTGCGACGGAGTGGGTGACAGCACCCGGACCTGGGCGTATTGACACGGTCGCGTTTGGCGCAGCGCCGCTAAGTCCTTGTTCATGCGAACGCGCCCGGATGGCACGGAGTTTGTTTACTGCATTGCAGAGGTGTGGGCGGCACGCGCCGCGTGCCCCGCACGGTTGAGTAGTTCCGGTTCCACGGAGGTTAGAAACCATGCATGATTTGCACGCTGTGGTGGATCTGTCCCGCTGGCAATTCGCCGCAACCGCCCTCTACCACTTTCTGTTCGTGCCGCTGACCCTCGGGCTGAGCTTCATCCTGGCGGCAATGGAAACGGTATATGTCACCACGGGCCGGCAAATCTACAAGGACATGGCGCGCTTCTGGGGCAAGCTGTTCGCCATCAACTTCGCCCTGGGCGTGGCGACCGGGCTCACCATGGAATTCGAGTTCGGTACCAACTGGTCCGGTTATTCCCACTTCGTCGGCGACGTGTTCGGCGCGCCGCTGGCCATCGAAGGGTTGATGGCCTTTTTCCTCGAGTCGACGTTCGTCGGCCTGATGCTGTTCGGCTGGGACCGCATGAGCCGCGGCAAACACCTGCTCGTCACCTTCATGGTCGCCCTGGGCTCGAACCTGTCGGCGGTATGGATCCTGGTCGCCAACGGCTTCATGCAGGCGCCCCACGGCGCCGCCTTCAATCCCGTGACCATGCGCATGGAACTCACCAGCTTTACGGCTTTGATCTTCAATCACGACGCCCAGGCCAAGTTCGTCCACACCAGCATCGCCGGCTACGTGACCGCCGCCATCTTCGTCGCCGGGGTCAGCGGCTGGTACATGCTGCGCGGGCGCCACATGGAGCTGGCCAAACGCTCCTTTCGCATGGCGGTGCTGTTCGGTGTGTTCGCCAGCGTCGGCGTGATCAGCCTCGGCGACGCGCTGGGCTTCATCGACGGCAGCGCCCAGCCGGCCAAACTCGTGGCGATGGAAGGACTGTGGAAAACCGAACAGCCTCCGGCGGGCTTCAATCTGATCGCCATTCCATCGCAGAAGGAGCAGCGCAATCTGTTCCAGCTGCAGGTACCGAAAGTGCTGACGCCGCTGGTAACCCACACCATGGACACCGTGATACCGGGCGCCGATGCGGTGGAACAGCAGGCCAAGGCGCGCATGGCCAACGGCATTCCGGCGGCGCTGGCGCTGCAGACCCTCAGCAAACACCCGCACGACCAGGTGGCCCTGGCCCAGTTCAGGGCCCACGAGAAAGATCTCGGCTATGCGCTGCTGTTGCAGCGCTATGCGCCGGACCTCAACAAGGCGACGCCGGCCGATTACGAGCGCGCGGCCCGGGACGTGATTCCCAACGTACCGATCCTTTTCTGGTCGTTCCGCATCATGGTCCTGGCCGGCTTCGCGATGCTGATCTATCTCGGCGTCGCAGCCTTCTGTTCGTTGCGAAATACAGTGCAGGACCGCCGCGGGCTGCTGAAGATCGCACCCTGGTTCATCCCCGTACCCTACATCGCCTGCGAGGTGGGCTGGCTGGTGGCGGAAATGGGCCGCCAGCCGTGGACCGTGTACGGTGTGCTGCCCACCTGGATGTCGGCGTCCACCCACAGTCTGGCCTATATGGTGTTCTCCCTGGCCGGATTCGTCCTGATCTACACCGCCTTCATCATCGTGGAGATCTACCTGATGCTGAAGTTCATCCGCAAAGGCCCGGATGAGCCGACCGGGACGGCCGATGATTATGCCGGCGGGCCGGCGCTGGCCGGGGCGGCACACTGAGTAACGCGAGAGGATACGACCGTGGAGTTGTATGCAATCTTGAAAATCGTCTGGTGGCTGCTCCTGGGCGTGCTGCTGGTGGGGCTAGCCGTAATGGTCGGCATGGACATGGGCGTCGGCGCCGCGCTGCGCTACTTCGGACGCAGCGACGGCGAACGCCGCGCGGTGCTGAACATGATCGGACCGCACTGGGACGGCAACCAGGTATGGTTCATCCTCGGCGGCGGCGCCGTGTTCGCCGCCTGGCCGACCATTTACGCCACCGCGTTCTCGGGGCTTTATGTTGTGATGCTGTTGCTGCTCTGGAGCATGATCGTGCGCCCGCTGGGGTTCGAGTACCGCAGCAAACTGCCCTCACAAACCTGGCGCAATGTCTGGGACTGGGGCCTGTTCATCAGCGGTGCGCTGCCCATGGTGATCTTCGGGGCCGCCATGGGCAACATGCTCAAAGGCGTTCCGTTCCACTTCAGCTGGGACATGACCTCGTGGTACACGGGCAGCTTCATCTACTTGTTCAACCCGTTCGCCATTCTCTGCGGCCTGATGTCACTGGCGCTGGCGCTGTACCAGGGATCGGCCATGGTCATGAACCGCGGTGAGGGCGCGGTGTGGGAACGCGCGCGCCGGCTCGGGACCTGGTCCGGCCTCGCGGCGCTGGCGCTGTTCACCATCGGCGGATTCTGGGTGGCCAAGCTGTCCGGCTACGTGGTCACCGCCGGCGACGCTCCCGGCGGACCGGCAATCCCGCTGCACAAGACAGTGGAAATGGTCCCCGGCGCGTGGCTGCACAATTTCAGCGCCCACCCGGTGCTGTGGCTGGTGCCGGCGCTGACCTACGTCGCGGTACTGATCGGGGTCTTGGCGCTGCGCCGCGGCTGGTCGCACTTCGGCTGGTGGCTGGGCGCGCTGGGCTGGATCGGCACCATCGGCACCGTGGGCGCGGCCATGTTCCCGTTCCTGATGCCGTCGAGCAGTAACCCCTCCCAGAGCCTCACGGTCTGGGACGCTTCCTCCAGCCAGACGACACTGCTGTGGATGCTCGCCTGGACCATTATCTTCGTACCCATCGTGGTCACCTACACCAGCTGGGCCTTCTGGGTCATGCGCGGCAAGGTGACCGCGGAGCATGTGGAAGACGACGATCACGCCTATTAATCAGGGGCCGCCCATGTTGATCCTGCGCTTGCTGCTGTACTTCGTCATATCCCTGATCGTGCTGTTCCTGGTCATCCTGCTCGGCGAGAAAGGTGCCTGGTATTTCGCCTGGCTGCTCGGCACGGTAATGATCGTGCTGATCTCCGCCGCCGGCGGCGCCCTATTGGACACCCAGGAGCAGGACCGGAAGGCGACGGGCAAGTAGTGTCACGTCAACCACTGTTTTCCCACCAATCGGTTGGTCCGCCCGCCTGCCAACGCCCGCCGAGTACCTGGGCCCACAAAATCCGCATCTGTCCTGCAGCTGATACTTCCCCTATCGGCCAAGCGAAGAAGTCGGTGCCGTGCAAGGTGGCGCGGGCAGTCGCCGTCGATTGTTGGCGATGGCTTTATGAGTGGTGGGCGTCGGCGATACGGGGAAGACAGTCGCGGCCGCCGGCACGATCATGCAATGCCATGCAGTCGCGCACCTAATGGTGGCGGGAGACCATTTCCATTCCCGGTCCCGAAGCGCTTGCCGAACCAACTGGTGCTGATAATCAGCGCGCTCACAGAAATTGACGGCCACCGCCGGGGCCTCGCGTTCGGCCCCGGGGTGCATCCGGATGGGCCCCGGGTAGTGCCGTTGACCTGCGAGAATAGTCCTACGAAACAAACCAAACACTTCCCTATTCCGCTCGCCCATTGATCGGCACGCGGCCTTTCTCGTTGGCCCGGAATGGCATGCACTACGCCTGGCATCGGACCCGGGTGGCCCATATAACAACGTCGTCGCCCTGCAGAAGGCGCCGGAGCTGGCGAAGGAGCGCCGAATCGTGTTCCGGCCCGTCAAGGAGGTCCGGAACGGACTCGCCGCATTAACCATATTCTCAGTATGGCTGCAGTTCTCCCGGATGCGCTTGCCGGTCAACCAAGCGGCGACGGGACCGCACCAGTCTTCCAACTCCACCGGTTAGGCCAGTAGACCAGGCCGGCACGCCGTCCGATTGCCTGCCTGCCGTTGGCTGCGCGGGTCAACAATAGCTATTTCCTATCTCATGCAGTTGATTTTCGTATTTGATTTATCAAATTCCACCTATCCATACTGCCATTAAGCCACGCAGCCAATCATTGTCGCGCTCGCTTTCTGTACATAGGGCCGGAGGGGGAACAACGAAATGCATATAGAAGATGGAATTCTGCCACTCCGGGCCTGGGGCATGTGGTACGGAGTCACGGCTGTATTCGTGTATCCCGGCATCCGCGAAATCAAGCGACGAATCAAGGAAAACCTTTCCTACAAGCCATTTCTGGCCATGGTGGGTGTAGCCGTCTTTGTGATCTCGGCCATGCACCTGCCGGTACCGGTCACCGGCTCTTGCTCCCATCCTTGCGGTACGCCGCTCGCGGCGATCATTGTCGGTCCTTTGGCTACATCCGTAATCTCACTGGTCGTTCTGTTCTTCCAGGCCGTATTTCTGGGACACGGAGGGATCACCACCATCGGGGCTAACGACTTTTCGATGGGCATTGTTGGTGGCATCTCCGGCTATCTCTGTTGGTGGTTTCTCCGCCGCCTCAATTCTCCCCTATGGTTGGCGGGCGGCGTAGCCGGTTTCGTAGGCGATGTGATGACTTATTTGACATCGTCTTTCGAGTTGGCTTTGAGCCTGCACGGACACATCCCTCTGGTCAAACAGTGGATGATCTTTTTTTCCGGGTACGGGCCCACCCAGCTTCCGCTCGCAGTCGCTGAAGCCGTGTTCACCGCAGTCGTGCTTCAGGCGATGTACAACCGCAGGCCCGACCTATTGCCCGCCGTGGGCGTCCCGAGAGCATTTGGCGGCATAAGTCAAGATCAAGTCGGAGGTCGACAGCCATGAGTCCCGATGAAGCAACCGCGACCAGCGACAAACCCTGGTTCGATCCGTTTACCCGCTGGATGTTGATAACGATGTTCGTGCTACTGGCGGCGATTTTCATCGCGGCCAAATACATGGACATGCACAACATGACGGGGGGCGGCACCGACGATGTCGTCAACGCCATGGCTTCCATGGCCGCGCATGCCAAGGCGCATCCGTTCATCAACTTGCCGGGAGACGCGCAAGTGGGAGCCTTTTCCGTGGCCAACTTCTTTTCAGGCTTGATTGTGGGGCACCACTGGAAGAGGCTGTTCGAAAAAGAGACAAAATAGAGCCACAAGGGTAATCGTAGTTATGGAATTCTCCGCGGACCGGTTGTCTGTGCTCTCCGAAGAGACTTACCTGCGGCGTTTGGATGGGCGAATCAAGACCTGCGTCTTCCTGGCTGCCATAGTCATCGTAAGCATCCTGACCAAATGGCATTGCGCGGCCAGCGCTTTGCTCGTGGCGCTGACCCTTATTGCCACGTTGCGGCTGCCATGGAGAAAAGTGCTGTGGCGCATGGCCGGTCCGTTCGGCATCGCATGGCTGGTGTTGGCCAGTCTGGTATTCACCACCGGCCATACGGTTGTGGCCACGATCAGTTTCTGGCATGTATCGGTGCCGGTTTACCGGGAAGGGATGGCGCTGGGTTTCCTGATAATGCTGCGTATCCTTGCGGCAGTGTCTTTCGCCATGTTGCTTTCCTTCTCGACTCCTATGGTGGAGATCCTGGCGACACTCCGCCTGGCTAAAGTGCCGGGACTGATCCTCGACATTGCCGATATGGTTTACCGCTATGCATTTTTGCTCCGCGACACCTCCGCGACGATGCGCAAGGCGCAGCGCGCCAGGGGAGGAGAAGGGCTACCCTGGAGGCAACAGGCCAGGGACGTGGGGATGGTGGCGGGAAATCTCCTGATAAAGGCTTTCAACCGCAGTGTCGGCATATACAAGGCCATGTTGGCGCGCGGATACGACGAAGATGCGCAAATGCTGCCGTATTTTTCTCGACCTGTTCCAACCAAAGATTTCCTAATCGGCATCAGCGCGGGACTCATTCTGCTCGCGTTGCTGATCTCCAATTTCGCAGTCGCTTGAAAGGGTGGTTTCAAAGATGGATCTAATTCAACTGTCGAATGTTTCCTATATCTATCCCGACGGCACGAAGGCCCTGGCCAACATAGATTTTTCGGTCGGCTCGGGGGAAAGGGTTGCCGTGCTGGGCCACAATGGAGCGGGCAAGTCCACCCTTTTCCAGCTGTTCAACGGTCTGCTGACGCCGACGTCCGGTCTCTTGACCATCAACGGCCGGAGCGTCACGAAATCCTACCTGAAAACAGTGCGCCAGATGGTCGGCATGGTATTCCAGGACCCGGACGACCAGATCTTTTGCAGTACCGTACGACAGGAAATCGCTTACGGTTTGACAAATCTGCGGCTTTCCCGTGATGACATCGAACGGGCCGTTGCCTGGGCGATGCAAGTCGTTGGACTTTCCGGCTACGAAGACCGAAGTCCGTTCAATCTCAGCGGCGGCGAGAAAAAACGAGTGGCCTTGGCCAGCGTACTGGCCATGCGGCCCGAAATCCTGGTGCTCGATGAACCGACAGGCGCTCTTGATCCCGTCGGCGTCGAACAAATTATCGAGCTCTTGAACCGCATAAACCGCGAACTGGGGATCACACTCGTCTTCGCCACCCATGACGTCGATGCCGTCCCACTGTTGGCCGACCGGGTTTATGTGATGGATAAGGGGGAGATCAGGCTGGAGGGTTCAACCGCGGACGTGTTCTCCAAGAAGGAATTCATCCGCGCTCATAATCTTCGACTGCCCTACGTCGCCCGTCTGGCCGAGCTACTGGAACAAGACGGCGAATACCGGTTTCCGAAGCTCCCCCTGACCGTGGATCAAGCAAGGAAGATGCTTTTGGAACATGCGAGGCGAGGGAGATTGGAGGTCGTCGGCTCGAATTCAAGTCCAAATGACCGCCGAATGAATTGTCGCCTTTGCCGGATGTAAAAAAAGGGGAGACCGAGGAATTATTCATTGACCACCTCGGCCCTTTCCTTTTTCGGACGCGCGCGGGCCATCCGACCCCGCTTTGTTAGGCGCGCACCGCCAAGCCCATTTGCCGCGATGCACGCTCCCATAGTCCTGTTGAACAGAATTCAAGTCCTCCGTCCCCCTTCTTTCGTGGCGTCTGTCGGCGCGGGATGCCGACGATCCGCTGCGGTGGTCACTGATCAAGTCGGGATTTTCGCGGCGATTGGAAACCGGCGAACACGCCCGCCAAAGCGCGGGTACCGGCATGGAGTGCAACACAGTCCAGCGCCATGACAGTCACCCCGATTGCGCGTCGCTTCATCCGGGCTACTTCGATTCGGTGGCGGCGTGTTGCAGGTAGCGGACAGGGCAACGCGTGGCCTGGGGGCCGCGCAGAGCTTGGCGGTTCGCCACGGGTTATTCACTGACGGCCGTTGGCCACGTTAAGGGCCGGTACAATTCGCGGTAGCGTGTTCCTTCGCCCAGCAGCGCGGCATGGGTACCCCGCTCCACAATGCGGCCGTTTTCCATCACCGCGATCCGGTCCATGCGTTCGAGGCCCGTGGCGCGGTGGGTGATGACGATCAGGGTGCGGCCGCCGGGCCGGTCCAGCAGCGCGTCCATCAAGCGGCCCGCGGTAGTGGCGTCGAGGCCTTCGGTCGGTTCGTCCAGGATCAGGATGGGCGTATCGGCCAGCAGCGCACGGGCCACCGCCAGGCGCCGCGCCTGGCCGCCGGACACGCGTGCGCCCGCCTCGCCTACGTAGGTATCGTAGCCTTGCGGCAGCGCCGCGATTTCGTCGTGGATCTGCGCGGCCGTGCAGGCGGCAACCAGTTCCGCGTGGTTCGCCGCCGGCTTTGCCAGCAGCAGGTTCTCACGCACCGTGGCGTTGAACAGGTGCGCCCGTTGCGGGGCCAGGGTGATCAGGCGCCGCACGTCATCGGTCCGATAGGCGCTGAGATCGCGCCCGCCCAGCTCGATGGCTCCGTCCTGATACTCCCAGAACCGCAGCAGCGCGTTCGCCAGGCTGGTCTTGCCGCAGCCGCTGGACCCCACGATGGCGAGCCGTTGGCCCTGAGCGACATCGAGATCAATACCGTCCAGAGCCCAGGGCTCGGCAGGTCCGTAACGCAGGCGCACCCCCGCCAGCCGCAAGCCGCAATCGGACGGCTGCGGCGAGGGGCCCGGCGGCTCGTGAATCGCCGGCGGCGTATCGACCACCGCGAAAATGCGCCGCGCCGCGGCCAACGTATGGCCGAGGTATTGATAGGCCTGGGGCAAGCCCGCAACCGCTTCGAAGCTCCCCAGGGCCACCAACGCGAACATGGGCAGGTCCACTGCCGGCACCTGTTGCTGGCGCACCAGTGCGATCGCCGTCAGGGTGACCAGCCAAACCGCAAGGTTGGTGAACAGGCCGGACAAGGCCGAACCAAGTCCCGTCACGCGGCTCATGCGGTCCTGGTCATCCACCAGCGTCCGGCTCAGGCCGGCGATGCGCCGCTGCTGTCGCTCCATGGCGCCGAACACCACCAGCTCGCCCATGCCCTGCACCGCGTCGACCACGTTGACCCGCAGCCGGGACGAGGTCTCCAGCATACGTTTTCCCGGTCCTCGCCCCAGGCGGTGCGCCATTACCGGAACGGCGATCCCGGCCAGCAGGAGGAAGCCCAGGTCGGCCAGCGCCACGGCCCAACTGTAGTGGCTGAGAAAAGCGAACACCGCCAACGCCGCGACCACAGCGACGGCCACCGGCGCCAAAGTCCGCAGGTAGAAATTCTCCAGGGCGTCGATATCCGCGCCCATGCGGCTGAGCAGGTCGCCGCCGCGATAGTGCTGCAGCGCGGCGGGGGCCAGCGGCTCGACGTGGCGGTAGAACCAGACCCGCAGTCCGGAGAGGAAACGCAGCGTCGCTTCGTGGGTGATCAGGCGTTCCAGATAACGTCCGCCGGTGCGCAGGATCGCGAACAGGCGGATGGCCGCCGCGGGCGTGAAATAATTCATGGTGCCGCCGGCGGCGCCGGCGGCCGCCATGGCGGCAATGAACCAGCCGGCGACGCCGAGCAGCGCCACGTTCGACAGGACCACCACCAGGGCGACGGCCGCACCGGCGGTCATCCAGCGCCAATAGGGACCGAGCAGACCCGTCAACCGCAGCAGGGTTTTCATGCCGCACCCCCGTAGGCCTGCACGAACTGCCGGTACAGGCCGTCGCCGGCGAGCAGCGCCTCGTGGGATCCGGATTCCACCAGCCGGCCGCGCTCCAGCACCAGAATCCGGTCCGCCCGGCGCACCGTGTCCAGGCGGTGGGCGATGGTCAGCAGCGTACGGCCTTGGGCCAACCGCTCGACGGCCGCGGTCAGCCTGCGCTCGCTTACCAGGTCCAGTCCGGCGCTCGGCTCGTCCAGCAGCACCAGCGGCGCATCCTTGAAAAACACCCGCGCCAGCGCCAGCCGCTGTGCCTGACCGCCGGAAAGGCCGCGGCCGCCCTCGCCCACCACGGTGTCGTAGCCGTCCGGCAGCGCGGCAATGAACTCGTCCGCCAGCGCCAGACGCGCCGCCCGGCGCACCGCATCCGGTTCGCCCGCGTCCCGGCCCATGCAGATGTTGTCAGCCACCGTGCCGTGAAACATACGCGGATTCTGCGGCACCCACGCCACGTGCCGCCGCCAGTGCCCGGGGTCAATGTCGCCCAGCGTCTGGCCGTTGACCAGAATACCGCCGGCCAGCGGCTGCGCGAACCCGAGCAGGAGATTGAACACCGTGGTCTTGCCCGCGCCCGACGGCCCCACCAATGCCACCCGTTCGCCCGGCTCCAGGGTAAAGGAAACACCGTCCAGTGCCGGAGGCCCGTCCGCGTAAGCAAAGCGAACGTCGCGCAGCTGCACGCGCAGCCGTTCGGCCGGTGCCAGTTCCTGTTTTGCATCCGAACGGGCCGCGGGCCGCGTCTGCAGCAACTCCACCATGCGCTCGGCGGCGCCGATGGCTTCCATGCGGGCGTGATAGTGGGTGCCCAAAGTCCGCAAGGGCAGATAAAACTCGGGCGCCAGCAACAGGATCAGAAAACCCGACTGGAAGCCCAACTCACCCCACAACAGGCGGAAACCGATCAGCACCGCGACCATGGCGATGCTGACCGTGGCCAGGAACTCCAGGGCCAGCGAGGAGAGAAAGGCCACGCGAAGCACGGCCATGGTGCTCTTGCGGTATTCGTCGGAGAGTTGCGCGACCACCTCGGCCTCGCGCCGGCTGGCGTTGAACAGTTTGAGGACCGGCAGGCCTTGAATGGTGTCGAGAAAATGGGCGCTCAGCCGCGCCAGCCGGCGCCACTGGCGCTGGTTGAGCGCTTCGGCGCCCTTGCCGATCAGGATCATGAACAGCGGAATCAACGGGCCCGTCACCAGCAGGATCAGCCCCGAAACCCAATCGAAAGGAAACACGACCGCCAGGATCGCCAGCGGCACCAATGCCGCCAGGGACAGCTGGGGAAGATAGCGCGCGTAGTAGGCTTCCAGCGCCTCCACGCCGTCGACCACCGTCGTAGCCAGTTCACCACTGCGTTCCCGGGACAGGTGCACCGGGCCCAGCGCCCGCAGGTGATCCATCAGCTGCTCGCGCACCGCCAGCTTGATGCCCGCTGCCGCACGGAACGCGACCCATTCAGCCAGCCAGGCGCTGAGCGCACGCAGACCGTAGACTGCCAGCAGGCCCCACAGCACCGGCATGACGGCGGTCAACGCCTGCCGCTCGAACACCACGCGGTTGACCACGCCGGCAAGCAGCCACGCCTGCGCGATGAGCAGCACGCCGCCGCCGGTGCCCAGGGCCACGGCGCCGCGCAGCGGCCCGATGGAGTGCGTACCAGCCTGTTTGAGCCACTCAGTGGTTGTCATGACTGCAGAGCCAAGTGAAAAGGGAAACGAGGAAAGAGAAGAGAACGGTCGCCTTGCCTTTGCCCTTTTCCCTTTACTCTTTCCCCTGCCGCAGGCCGGCCACGCCGGCCTGCGGCTAAGGCATCGATTTGTCGTGACCGGTGAAGTCGGTTCCCCCGCCGCCGGCGCCTCGGCGGCGCTTCACGGCGGAGGTCTGCTGGCCCTGGTAAAGCTCCTGCTGGGGACGCCGGAAAAATTCCGGGTCCATCAATTCGAGAAAGATCCGCGCCTGGGGCGACAGGAACTGGCCGCGCCGCATCACCACGCCGTAGGTTCGCTGGGGGAAATACTCGCCCAGCGGTATGGCCGCCAGCTTGTCGTCATCCTTGAGGCAGATGCTGGTGACCACCGACACCCCCAGGCCCAGCTCCACGAACTTCTTGATCACTTCCCAGCCGCCGGCTTCCAGCACCACTTCATAGGGCACCCCGTGCTGATGAAACACCAGGTCGACAATATGCCAGGTACTCAGGTGCCGCGGCGGCAGGATCAGCCCGTAGTGGCTGATATCCTCCAGCGTCACCTGTTCCTGCTTCGCCAGCGGATGATCCAATGCCGTAATCAGCATCGGATCGTAGGTGAAGATCGGGTCGTAGTTGATGTCCTGGGGAATATCGATCATGGACCCGACGGCGAAGTCCACCTCGCCGCCGCGCAGCAAGGCCAAACCGTCGCGTCCGGTGACATTGTGCAGGTGCAACGTCACCTGGGGGTAGAGGTCGGAAAAGCGTTTCACATACTCCGGCAGCAGATACAGAATGGTGGACTCGCCCGCGGCGATGTCCAGGGATCCCGATTCGATCTGGCCCATTTTGGCGGAAAACAACTCCGGCAGATGGTCCATGCCCTCCACGAGCGGCAGCGCCGTCTCCAGCAGCACCTGGCCCGCCGGCGTCAACTCGATCCGCGGTCCACGGCGCTCGAACAGGGCCGCATGGCAGAATGCCCGCAGCTGGCGCAGGCGGTTGTGCCTGGACGCACCGGTCGACTCGGCCATGGCTGATACCTCCATTGGCGACTATTGCGACAAATAATAGTCAATATAACTAATATAGCCTAGTCGAATACTCCGCCCGCTCGTAACCTGAGTACCAGAGTCCGGAATCGCAGCGGAAGCCGGCGACAGGCTTGCCCGGCTGCCGTCAACCGGACCGACACCACCCACACAGCCGACACGCCACCATGCAGGCACGGAGGTTTTCAACATGAGCAGCGAGCAGCAACATCAGACCCGGTCTTTGCGACAGCAATGGGACCAGAATCCCCGTTGGCGGGGCATCACCCGCCCCTACACGGCCGACGACGTGGTCCGTCTGCGCGGCAGCAAACGTATCGACTACACCCTCGCCCGCGACGGCGCCGACAAACTCTGGCAATTGCTCGACACAGAGCCGTTCGTCAACGCCCTCGGCGCCCTGACCGGCAACCAGGCGATGCAGCAGGTGAAAGCGGGACTCAAGGCCATTTACCTGTCCGGGTGGCAGGTGGCGGGGGATGCCAATCTGGCCGGCGCGATGTACCCGGACCAGTCGCTGTATCCCGCCAACTCGGTGCCCAACGTGGTCAAGAGCATCAACAACACCCTGCAGCGCGCCGACCAGATCCAGCACATGGAAGGCAGCGGCGATATCGACTGGTTTGCGCCGATCGTTGCCGACGCGGAAGCCGGCTTCGGCGGCGTGCTCAACGCCTTCGAGCTGATGAAAGCCATGATCGAGGCGGGTGCTTCCGGGGTGCACTTCGAGGACCAGCTGGCGTCGGCGAAGAAGTGCGGGCACATGGGCGGCAAGGTGTTGGTGCCGACCCAGGAAGCAGTGCAGAAACTGGTGGCCGCGCGGCTGGCCGCCGACGTCCTGGACGTGCCCACCGTCCTGCTGGCACGCACCGACGCCGAAGCCGCCAATCTGCTCACTTCGGACGTCGACGAGCGCGACCGCGCCTTCTGCACCGGTGAACGCACGGCCGAAGGCTACTACCGGGTGCGCAACGGACTGGACCAGGCCGTCGCCCGGGGCCTCGCCTACGCGCCGTATGTGGATCTGCTGTGGTGCGAAACCGGCCGGCCGGATCTCGATTTCGCCCGGCAATTCGCCGACGCCATCCACGAGCACTACCCGGACAAACTGCTGGCGTACAACTGCTCGCCGTCGTTCAACTGGCAGCAGCTGGACCGGTCCACTATCGCCGGCTTCCAGCGCGAACTGGGCGCCATGGGCTACAAGTTCCAGTTCATCACCCTGGCCGGCTTCCACGCCTTGAACTACAGCATGTTCCATCTGGCGCGGGGCTACCACGACAGCCAGATGAGCGCCTACGTGGAGCTGCAGCAGGCGGAATTCGCCGCCGAGGCCCAGGGCTACACCGCCACCCGCCATCAGCGGGAGGTCGGTACCGGCTATTTCGACGAGGTCAACAACGTCATTACCGGCGGCCTGTCGTCGCTGGGCGCGCTGACCGGTTCCACCGAGGCGGAACAGTTCCACTCGCAGCAAGAGGCCGCAGCGCCCCGCAAGGGTGCCGCCACGGCGTAAGGCGGCGGCCGCGATTGCAGCCCCGGCCCCGGCGGCACGGGCATCGAAACGACGGGGGCCGTGGCCTCACCCGGGCCACGGCTCCCGTTTCCTGACTTCGGCGTTCGCCGGGTGCGCGGCGGGACTTTTCAGCTTCGAGCCCGGATTTCGTCGACCACGTCGTGCACCCCGGGCACGCACCAGACATCCAGCACCGCCAGCTTGCGCTCCTGTTCGCTGGCGACATAGCCACCCAGGGTCACCACCCCGCTGCGCGACCGCACCAGCACCTGGTCGGCGTGAACCAACGGATCCTTTTCCAGCACCATGCGGATGGCGTCGACCAGCTCGCCATCGTTTTCCGCCTCCGCCGGCACCACCCGCAGGCGGTTCTCCACCAGTTGACAGCCGGCGGTCCACCACACCAGCACCTCAGCCAGTCGCCGATGGCTGAGGCTGCCCGCCTCACCGCTGAGGGTGACGACGCCGTCCCCGATTTCGATATCGATGTGTCCGCCCTGCCCGGCCGCGACTTCGCGTACCACTTCCCAACCGCCGTTGCGGCGCACGCGCATGCCGTACTCGGTGAAAACGGGCTCCTGGGTCAAGGTGCTGATCACTTCGGCGCGCAGCGCGCCGTCTTCCTGGAACCGGACGGCGGTGACCCGCAGGCGGTCCACCACCGCCAGGTTGCCGGCCACCCGGTGGGCCGCCCTTGCCGCGGCGCGCTTGGCGGCGATGTTTTCCTGCATCCCCTCCAACACCAGACTGCCGCCCTCCAGGGCGGCATGTACCGGAAACTTGTGCAGGTCGACGCGGGGATCACGCTCCAGGGCGGCCATTAGGGAGTTCACGACGTCGGTTGATGGATTCGCTGTCATCATGCTTGTCCCTACGATTCGAGAAGAGTTCTTACGGTCCAACTATAGACCCTGGCGCACGCGTTACCCTCTTGCATTGGCGGGCCCCGGTCCCCACATTAAGCCTGTTCCGATTACAAGCCCGCGCCCCGACCGACGTGACCGTTCGTACCTGCACCGATGACCTGCATCTTCTGATCAGCTGCTTGCCTGCGGCGGTCCAGGATACCCTGGCCCGCGCACCGGTCGCGGATCTGCTGGAAATCATCATGGACCTGGGCCGGCTGCCCCAGGCCCGCTTTCCCGGCCGGGCCATCGACCTTTCGCAACACCCGGTCAGCCATGCCGATCTCAACCAAGTGGTCGAAGCCGTGGGTGAATTCGCCGCCGACAATCGCTCCGGTATCGAGGGTACCCTGCACCGGATCTCGGCGCTGCGCAACCGCCGCGGTGACATCGTCGGCCTGACCCTGCGCATCGGCCGCGCGGTGCTCGGCACCATCGACCTGATCCGCGACCTGGTGGAGAGCGGCAACAGCATACTGCTGCTGGGCCGGCCCGGAATCGGCAAGACCACCAAGCTGCGGGAAATCGCCCGGGTGCTGGCCGACGACTTCGGCAAACGGGTGGTGGTGATCGATACCTCCAATGAGATCGCCGGCGACGGCGACATTCCGCACCCGGCCATCGGCAGCGCGAGGCGCATGCAGGTGCCCCACCCGGAGCGCCAGCACGCGGTGATGATCGAGGCAGTGGAGAACCACATGCCCGAAGTCATTATCGTCGACGAGATCGGCAATGCGGCCGAGGCGCTGGCCGCGCGCACCATCGCCGAACGCGGGGTGCAGCTGATCGCCACCGCCCACGGCAACACGCTCGAGAACGTGCTCATGAACCCGACGCTGTCGGATCTGGTGGGCGGTGTGCAGACCGTGACACTGGGCGATGAGGAAGCGCGCCTTCGCCATACGCAGAAAACCATCAGCGAGCGCAAGGCGCCGCCCACGTTCGACACCGTGGTGGAAATCGTCAACCATGACGACCTCATCGTCCACCACGATACCGCCGCCTCCGTGGACAATCTGCTGCGCGGCAAGGCGGCCGGCGGCGTTCGCCGGACGCCCGGCACGGAAACTCCGGTCGCCGAGGAGCAGCCGCCGCGGGCGAAGCCCGCCGCCCGCGCCGACATCCGTTCGCGCCAGGGAACGCTGCGCATCTATCCCTACGCCGTCAGCCGCGACTCCGTCGAACGCGTGTTGCGCGACCTGCGGGTGGACGCGCGCACCACCGCCCGCCCGGAGCGCGCGGACCTGATCATCGCCCTGCGCGCGCGGGCCGAAGACCCGCGCCTGCGGCGCATCCTCGCCGCCACCGACCTACCCGTGGAAGTGATCAAGAAGAACACCACCGCCCAGCTGCGGCGGCTGCTGATGAACGTCTTCAATGTCATGCGCGGCGTTGACGAAGAAGAGGTGAATGCGGCGCTACGTGAGGCGGAATCGGCGGCCGAACGGGTCATTGCCGAGGGCGTGGCGGTGGAGCTGGCGCCCTGCCCGGCTGCCCTGCGGGAACTGCAGCATCGCGTTGCGGTGCGCCACCAGTTGGTCGCCGAGAGCCATGGCAGCGAACCGCTGCGCCATCTGGTGATTCTCCCAGGCTGATCCCGGTAGCGGCCGTGCGAGGCCGCCGACCGCGCTGTTGGGCTATATTTGGCCTGCACCCGTTCATCGGGACGCCGGCACCGATACGATGCCGCGTCACCACCACCATACGGAGCAGCGACATGAAACAGTGGCTATTGATCCTGGGCGCGATTGTGTGGCTGGCCGGCGCGCTTCCTGCGCGGGCGGCTCCCGAAAACGGACGCTATCAGGTCGCCGCCGGCACCCAGGCCACCGTGATGATCGACACCCGCACCGGCCGCGCCTGGGTCCTGACCCCGGCACAATATGGCCCGGGCCAACCCAAACCGCAGCATCGCTACGAGTGGGAACCCATCGGCTTCCTGCCGGCCGGTTCCCTCACCCCGCCGGATTCCAAGCATAAACGCTAATCCGCATGTTGCACCGGCATCCGGGATGCTGGCGCAGGACAGACGCAAATCGGCGCCGCTCTGGAGGGTTTATACCCGACAGGGTGTTTATACCCGACAGGGTGTTTATACCCGACAGGGTGTTTATACCCGACAGGGTGCTTTCACCCGACAGGGTGTTTATACCCGACAGGGTGCTTTCACCCGGCAGGGTGTTTACACCCGACAGGGCGCTTTCACCCGGCAGGGTACAAGGCATAACCGCAGCCATGGCTTGAGTGACAAACGTGCCAGGAGCAAATTCGGATCAGGCCCCGGCAGGGGCCAGGTCCAGGGACCGGCCGAGCAACAGCAAGCACAGCCGTGCCTGAACAAGCCAGGGCCCGGCTGGCGCAAACTCCGGGCTGGGCGCGGTAGCGTCTTCAGCATACCCATTCATTCAAACTGTGACGGGCGCCACGCTACCCCGCCATGGGCAACACTACGTATACGCGCCCCGGGGGTTTTGCCGTATGCTGAAAACTGATGAGTAGTACCGTCCCCAAGTCCCCGCGCCGCCACTCCCGGCAACGGCGGGCTCCGCCCTACGCCGTTCCATGGCCGATCAGCCCCCGGATCGTCCTGGTTTTAGTCGCGTTGTGCTGCTTTGGTCCGGCTGCGCCCGCGGCAACGCCGGACAGTGCCACGCTGGCCGCCTGGGTACGGCAAATGAAAGTCTCGCCCAAAGGGCCCTTCGCGCGCATTCGCTGGTTCTGCAACGACGGCGCCGTTCTGCCGCCGGAGCCGTTTGCCTGCCGTGATCATGGCGGCGGCATCCAGCACGGCGAATGGAACCAGCACACCCGCGTCCTGCGTCAACAGGGTTATCTGCTGGGCAATGTGCTGGCCGCGGTTGACGCCCAAAGCCTGGCTGCCTCGCCGAGCGGGCGCGAGGCCCTGAAGCAGATCCTGCTCGAGCGGTTCCTGATGCTCGCCGACGACGGCTGGATCTTCCGCGGTGCGCGCCACTATCGCGGCGCCCTGCAGGCGGAGGATGAAGCGGTTGGCGCCCGGCACATTCTCGAGGCGCTGCTGCGTGAACGGCGACCGCTGAAACAACGCTTCCTACTGCTGCGCCAGGCGGCCGCCCTGCTGCCCCATGGCCAGCCGAACCCGCTGGTCACCGAGGTGCGGCAACTATCGACAACCCTGGCCGAGGCGGATCCGGGCTTTGCGCCGTTGCGCAACAAGCTGCATACCCAACCGGCGCCCGAGGATGCGGCCCGCGTGCGTGATTACGCCACCGGCCGTGCCCAGGACCCGTTGGCGCCGGCCTACGCCCGGCTGGCCGACGCCATCGACCGGCTCTACGCCACCCGCGGCGTGGTGGAGCAGCTGCGCGCCGTCACTGCCGGTCTGCCTGACAACCCGCTGCGCGCGCGTCTGCGGCAAGGCGCCGAAGTGCTGGCCAACCACCTGGACCCCGATACCCGTTTCCACGAAACCGGCGAATTGCTCGCGTACCTGCGCCATCATCTCCGCGATACTCCCGCCGTGGCACAGCAATTGGTGCTGCTGGACGCCAGCATCGCCCTGGAGCGGGAAGCGTTCGCCGCCGGCACGTCGCTGCTGGGCCGCCTTGCCCATGCCTCCCGGCGGCATCGCCTGTACTGGCTGGCGGACGCCGCCGATGCGCTGTACGGCACCGGCCTGCTCACCGAGCGCCAGTATCGAGCCGTGACCGCCGCCCTCCAGGACCTGGACCGGCCGGCGCTGTCGGCCCGGCAGTACCGGCGCAGGTTGCGGTACCTGGCGCGGATACCGGAGTGGGCCAACCGCTGGGAGCGGTTTCATTTCTCGCGGGTCGTCGATCACTGGCGCAACATCGAACCGAGAGCCGCCGATTTCATTCCCGACCAGTTGCGCGGCGGGCCGCTGCTGGTGTATTCGGCGTTGCTCGACGGCCTGCTCCGCGACGCCAACCGCCTTGCCGGCATCGACAACCGTCTGTTCGGGCAGCCGGTGGGGCTCGGGCTGCGGGCACTGAATCCCGGCCTGGCCCGCGGTGTGCTGCAGGTTCAGCCGGTCGGCGCCGGCACCGCGTCCCTGCGCAGCGACGGCATCTACCTGTTGCCGGCCACCACGCCGGCCCTGCCGCGGGTCGCCGGCATCCTCACCCTTGGCGAGGGCAACGCCCTGTCGCACGTGCAGATCCTGGCCGCCAATCTGGGCATTCCCAATGTGGCCGTGGAGCCGGCGCTGACACCGCGGCTCACCCGGCACGCGGGCGAGCGGGTAGTGCTGGCGGTCAGCCCCGGCGGCCGGGTGCAGCTGGTCGCCGACGGGCCGCGCTGGAATCGTCTGTTCGAGGCGAGCGGCACCGCCACCGATGAAATCACCGTGGACATGAACAAGCTCGACCTCCGGGAGCGCCGCATTCTATCGCTGCGCTGGCTGCGCGCCACCGACGCCGGGCGCATCGTCGGGCCCAAGGCGGCCAACCTGGGGGAACTCAAGCACCGGTTTCCGCACTACGTCACCGACGGCGTGGTGATCCCCTTCGGCGTGTTCCGCGCGCTGCTCAACCAGCCGCTGGAGTCGGGCGGACCCAGCGTCCATGAATGGATGCGGCAGGAGTATCGCCGCATCGGCGCCATCGCCGATCGCGACCGGCGCCGGCGGGCGATCCATGCGTTCCTGGCGCGCCTGCGCCACTGGATCCGGCACGCCGACCCCGGCGCGGGCTTTCGCCGCGACCTGCGCGCGGCCATGGACCACACCTTCGGACCCGACGGCAGCTACGGCGTCTTCGTGCGCAGCGATACCAACGTGGAAGACCTGCCGGGATTCACCGGTGCCGGGCTCAACCTGACGATGCCCAACGTACGTGGTTTCGATCAGGTGCTGACAGCGATTGCCCGCGTGTGGGCGTCGCCGTTCACCGACCGCGCCTACGCCTGGCGCCAGGCGCGCATGGCGCACCCGGAACGGGTCTACGTTTCTGTGCTGCTGATGCGCAGCGTGCCCGCGGAGCAGTCCGGGGTAATGGTGACCCGGGACCTGGAGACCGGCAGCCGCAACTGGTACACGGTGGCGGCCAATGAAGGCATCGGCGGCGCAGTGTCCGGCCAGGCGGCCGAGGAGCTGCGCATCAGCGCCGCCAGCGGTACGACCCAACTGCTGGCCGAAGCGACCACGCCCGTGCGCCGGCAGCTAAACCCGGCGGGCGGGCTGCAGACCGTGCCAGTATCGGGCGCCGGCAAGGTACTCAGTCGCGGCGAGATCAGCCAGCTCCTGGACCTGGCGCGCCAACTGCCGACACGTTTTCCCCTGCGCGACGAACACGGCCGGCCCCAGGCGGCCGATATCGAATTCGGCTTCGTCGGCGGCCGCCTGGCGCTGTTCCAGATCCGGCCCTATGTCCGCAACCGGGACGCACGGCGCAACGGGTTCCTGGTCGCCATGGACCGCCAGGCGGCCCGGACGGCGGATCGCGTCGTGGATCTCGACCAAGTGCCCCCGGAGTGACCTGACATGACCCGGATGCGCGTGGTGCTGATCACCGTGCTGGCCCTGGCCGCAGCGAGCGCGGGCGCCTACCCGTTGGATGGAGCGCAACGTACCGGTATCGCACGCCTTGAGGGCTATCGGCTGGTGCAACAGGGCAAGGCCAGGGGCGGCATTCGCCTGCCGCCCGGCGCCCTGTTGAAAAGCGATCAAATCCGGCTGCGCCTGCGCGAGCGGCCGCAGATGACCCTGCCGCCGGTGGATGCGGAGTTCACCCGCCAAGTGGTGGCGCTGCTGGGATCCAACGCCGACGAGTACGGCATCGCGGTCCTGGACCTGTCCGATCCCGATCACCCCTTCTACGCCGAGCACCGGGCCGAACGCCAGTTCAACCCCGGCAGCGTCGGCAAGCTGGCGGTCGCCATGGGGCTGTTCGACGCGCTGGCGCAGGCCTACCCCGATGACATAGCGGCCCGCGAGCGCGTTCTGCGCGACACACAGGTCACCGCCGATGCCTACATTCACTACGACCACCATAAGGTGCCGTTCTGGCGTCCGGAACGCTCGCGCATTATCCACCGCCGCCTGCGCACCGGTGACCGCGCCAATTTGTGGACCTACCTGGACTGGATGCTGTCGGCCAGCTCCAATGCGGCGGCATCCATGGTGATGAAGCAGATGCTGTTGCTGCACCACTACCAGCGGCGCTACCCGGTGCCCGAAGGTCAGGCCGATGCCTTTCTGCTGCACGCCTCGCCGGGCGCGCGAGCGAAGCTGCTGCACGACAGCATCCGCGCCGGACTGATCGCCAGCGGCCTGAACCCGGCCCGGCTGTGGCAGGGCAAGTTTTTCACCCGCGAGGGGAAGCGCCGCGTTGCCGGAACCGCCAGCCACGCCACGCCGCGGGAGCTGATGCGGTTTCTGCTGCATCTGGAACAGGGCAAGGTGGTCGACGCCTTCACCAGCCTGGAGTTGAAGCGGCTGCTGTACATGACCCAGAAGCGCATCCGCTACGCGTCGTCGCCGGCGCTGCGCAATGCCGCCGTTTACTTCAAATCGGGATCCCTGTACCGCTGCCAGACCGAGCCGGGGTTCCGTTGCGGCAAGTATCGGGGCAATGTGGTCAACCGGCTCAACTCGGTGGCCATCGTCGAGTCGCCGGCGGGTGCGCCGCGGCTGTTCTACCTGGTGGTGGTAACGTCGGATGTGCTCAAGGAGAATGCCGCCGTGGCCCACCAGAGCCTGGCCACGCGGCTGCAGCGGCTACTTGAGCGCCGCCACCTGCGTGCTTCCGTCGTGGAACACCAGGCTGTCGAGGCCGACGATCATGCGGGTCATCCACCGGCCGCCGCGGGGGTCGTGGGCCAGCGCCACAGCGATGTAACGGCGCCCGTCGCGTTCCACCAGGGCACTGTCGGCATGCCAGTCGCGCCAGGTGCCCGATTTGCGGTAGATGACCGAACCAGGGCGCGCAGCGCGCAGACCCTTGACGAATTTGTGGTTGATCCCGGGCCGGCTCATCACCGCCTTCATCTCGGCGGTCAGCCGCGGCGGCACCAGGCGGTCGGTTTCCAGCAGGTAATAGAAACGCGCCACTTCGTAGGCGGTGGCACCATGGGACAGGTGGTGCAGCGGATCGCGCTTCCAGACGCCGGCGCGCCCGTATTCCTTGCCCACCCACAGGCCGCCGTTGTGACTCGGATCGTAGAGATGGAACCGCGGCGAACGCAGTATGTCGGCGATATACTGCTTGCCGACCCGGTTGAGCATGCGGGTGGCGGCGCGGTTGGAGGAGTAGCGGATCATCTGAACCAACTGTTTGCGGGTGGCGTCATCCAGGGCCATCTGACCGTTGTCGATGCGCCGGAACGCCCCCAGCAGAATGGCGATCTTGGGCAGGCTCGCGGCATACATCATACGGTTGCCGTTGACCGCCGCGTAGCGCGGGTGTTCCGGGTCGGTGATATCCACCAGGGCGACGCTGAGATGGCCTTCCCGGACGGCCCGGCTCAGGCCGAGGTGGGCGAGGGTCTGTTCCATGCCCCGTTGCAGCGCCGGATCGCGGCTGTCGCTGAGACGTGGGTAGTGCTCCCCGGCGGCAGCCAAGCAAACGACTCCCACTGATAAGGATATGATGAATAAGAATTTTCCCAACCGCGAACGCATATGGACCTATTATAATGATGATTTCTAAGGAATAGCAATCGCGTGTTCGGCGGGTTGCGACAGGCGTCACGCGATCAGGTGGCCACGGGCCCTTGGCCCAGCGCGGTGTTCCGCTCCGGCATCCTGTTCGCGAATTTCTTTCTGATCATCATGGCGCTGTACCAATTGAAGCCGGCCAGCCGCTCGCTGATCCTCGCCGCTCACGGCACCGCCATCCTGCCCTACGTCTGGATCGGTTCGGCCGCGGTACTGCTGGTGGCGGTCAGCTTCTACCACCGGGTGCTGGACCGTTACAGCCGCCTGCGCGTGGTGCTCGGCACCTGTCTGTTGTTCATCGTCCTGCTGCTGGGGTTTCGGGTATGGCTGGCGTTTCCGGGCAAGGTGGCGTCGGTGGCGTTTTATATTTTCGTCGATGTGCTGGGCGTGGTGCTGGTGGAGCAGTTCTGGAGCCTCACCAACAGCATCTACAGCACCGCCGAAGGCAAGCGCTGGTACGGTTTGGTGGGCACCGGCGGGCTGGTGGGCGGCGCCGTCGGCAGCGGCGCCGCCGCCCTGACCATTCGCTACACGCCGCTGCACACGCCCGACCTGTTGTTGGTGGCCGCCGCCATCATCGGCGTCATTTTCGTGCTCACCTGGATCATGGGGCGGCTGGACGTCTACGCGCGCGCTGAGGCCATTGCGGGCAGCGCTCCGAAAGGGGGCAACTGGAGGCTTCTCACCCACAGCCGCTACCTGCTGCTGATCGCCGGCGCCCTGCTCCTGGCGCAATTGGTGTCGCCGGTGGTGGAGTACCAGTTCCTGCGCGTGATCGAACACACCTACCACGACCAGGAAACCCGCACCACGGTGCTGTCGCTGTTCTTCAGCGTCCTCAGCGCGGTGTCCATCGCCATCAACGTCATTATCACACCGCTGGTCCTGCGCTATCTGGGCGTGCTTGCCGGCCTGCTGGTGCAGCCGCTGGTGCTGGCCACGACCACCTACGGCTTCATGAGCCATCCGAGCCTGATTCCCGCGGCGACCATGAAAATCAGCGACCGCGGCCTGTCCTATTCCATCAACCGCGCGGCCAAGGAATTGCTCTACATTCCCGTGGACCCGGTGCTCATCTACCAGGCCAAGGCCTGGATCGACATGTTCGGCTACCGCATCTTCAAGGTCGCCGGCTCCATGCTGATCCTGGTGCTCACCCAATGGACCACGCTTGCCAGCGGGCGCTTCGATCTGAGTTGGGTGATCATCGGCGGCTGTCTGGTGTGGACCGGCGTGTTGTTTGCTCTGTACCGGGAATACCGTGGTCTGACATCGGCGCCGACAGCAATCGTTCCGCCCGCAACGTAAGCCGCTCACCGGCGCGCGAATCTGCTATTTTTTTGGGGATGGATCAAGTAAAGTGTCAATGAGGGGGACTACAATACGATGGACCACGCGCCCGGCCAGCGCGCACGATAACAGGACGCGACCATGACCAGAATCCTGATCAATCGCGGCAGCTTCCGCGTCAAAGAGCTGGAGCTCGAACATGGCACCATCACAATCGGCCGCGATGCCGACAACGACGTCTGCATTCAGGACAAGACGGTCAGCAGCCATCACGCCAAGATCGTGACGGTGTTCAACGCCACTTACGTGGAAGACGGGGGCAGCACCAACGGCACCTACGTCAACGGCAAGCGCATCAACCGGCACACCCTGCGCACGGGCGACGTCATCGCCATCGGCAATCACCAGATCCTGTTCGAATCCGACGCCGAGGAATCCGCGGTCCCATCGGGCCATACGACAGTCCTCGACCGCAAGCAGCTCGATGCGCTGCTTGCCGAGCGCCCGCAGCCGCGCAGCACCAACCTGGGAGTTGCCAAATCCGCCGGCCCGCAACCGAGGCCGGCGTCGACCGCGTCCGGGCCGGCACCGGAGACCGCGCCGGCCACACCTCAAGCGGCCGCGGCGGCGCGGGTGGACAAACCGGCGGCCCCGCCCAAGCCCGCGGCCTCTGCCCAGGCGCCGGGCGGCGCGGCCCCTCCCCGAAGCGCGCCGCGGCGCGAGCCGCTCTCGGCGGCGGCGCAGCGCCGCCAACCGCATACCGCAGCATTCGACGAAGACGAAATTCAGGTACCGCTGTTTCCGCGCTGGTTCACTCTCGTCGGCGCCATCGTCCTGATCGCCGCCATCATCGCCGCTATCGTGCTGCTCTGAGGTCACCGCCGTCCGGGGCGGGCCGCGGCGCCATGTCCGGCAGCCGCTCACGCCACCGACCCCGGCAACCAGCACCACCGCCGGTTGCCCCCGCGAACCCGGTCCGACATACGGCGGTGTTTGTGCGGTCTGGCGCCGCCCTGCTGACTGGCTGCACTACCGTGGTTGGCGGCTGCAACGCCACCGCCCGTGGCGCGCAACGTCCGTTCCCCCGACCCGCCAAATCCCCCCAGGCGGTCAAACACAACGCCCGCGGCGCCACTCCGCTCCGACAACGGAATCGGCCAGCGACGTTCGCGCCGTCCGGCGCCGTGTGGGCCACATTAACAATTCGTAAGGATTCCGGTAATCGGGCATCAATATGCTAAAAATGTGGCACAAATCGAAAAAGCGCGCAGGATCCCGCGTTTTCTCAATTAATCGTGACCCGAGGAGAGACGGTGTCATTCGCATTTTTGAAACGGAGGGTTGTATTATGAAACGCTTGGTCCTATTGCTTATCGCGGCGTTCGCCGCCATCAACACAGCGGCGGCGTCGACTATCACGTTGGGCGCGTCGGTGCAGGTTACCGGCGCACTCGCCAACACGGGGCGCTACTACAAGGACGGCTACCGGTTCGCCGTCGATCAGATCAACAAGCACGGCGGCGTCACGGTCGGGCATACCCACTACAAGCTGGCGCTCAAGGTGCTCGACAATCAGTCCAACAACAACCTGGCGGTGCGCCAATACGTGCAGCTGCTCACCCAGGACAAAGTCAACTTCCTGCTCGGCCCGTTCGCCAGCGGCGCGGTGCTGGCCACATCCTCGGTCGCCGAAAAATACGACGTGCCGATGATCGAAGGCGGCGGCGCCTCGGACCAGATCTTCAGCCGCGGCTACAAGTACGTGTTCGGCACCCTGCCGGTGGCCAGCAAGTACTTTGAAAGCACCATCCATATGATGAAGCGGCTGCATCCCAAACCGAAGACTGTCGCCCTGCTCTATGCCGACGACGCCTTCGACAGCTCGGTGGCCAAAGGCACGCGCCACTATCTCAAGAGCAACGGATTCAACATCGTGCTCGACTCGCGCTACAGCAAGAACGCGTCGGACTTCAGCTCGCTGCTCTCGCGCATCAAGACGGCCAAGCCCGACGTGGTGCTGCTCGCCGGCCACGAGACGGAAGCGCTGAACTTCATCCGTCAGGCCAAGAGCCTCAACGTCAGCCCGAAGCTCTATTCGTTCACGGTCGGCGTGCCCACCGCCGATTTCCGTCATGCCCTGGGCCTGGATGCCAACTATGCCTTCGGCATGACCTCGTGGCTGCCGTCGCCGAAGGCCAAAGACGCCTATTTCAAGAACGCCGCCGATTTCGCCAAAGCCTATAAGGCGCGCTTCGGCTACCAGCCCGACTACCACGCCGCCTCCGCGGTGGCGGACGTCGAAGCCTACGTCAAGGCAATCGAAAAGGCCGGCACCCTGAAGCCGAAAAAGGTGCGCGACGCCATCGCCCACGTGGACTTCGACAGCCTCTACGGCCGTATCCGCTTCACCCACGCCGGTCAGATCCAACTGCCGGAGACGGTAATCCAGGTCCAGCACGACCAGGTGGTGCCGATCTACGGCAGCAAGGGGTTCCTGCACAAGGCGCAGTATCCTATGCCGGGCTGGAAGCATCGGTGATATGGACCTGCTCTGGCAGGTATTGATCAACGGCGTTCTGCTCGGGGGCCTTTATGCACTTATGGCCCTCGGGCTCGCCTTGGTCTGGGGGGTGTTGAACATCGTCAACCTGGCCCACGGCGCCTTTATCATGCTCGGGGGCTACATCTGCTATTACCTGTTCACGGGCGCGCATCTGGATCCGTTTGCGGCACTGCCGGTGGCAATGGTCGTATTGTTCTTTCTCGGCTACGCCCTGCAACGCTACGTGTTGAACCTGATCGTGCAGACGCCCATGTTCAATACCCTGCTGATCACGTTCGGCGTCGACATTGTGTTGACCTACATGGCGCAGATTCTGTTCAGCGCCGATTTTCGCACCATCAACCCGGGCTACGCCGGGAACAATTTCACCTTCTTCGGCGCCACCGTGCCGCTGGTGCGGCTGCTGGCCTGCATTGTGGCTCTGGTGCTTACCACCGGGTTGTGGTTCTTTCTGGCGCGCTCGCGCCTGGGCCGGGCGATTCGCGCCACGGCCCAGAACCTTACCGCCGCGCGCCTCTACGGCGTCGACCCGCGGGTCATCTATGGCGTGACGTTCGGCTTTGGCACGGCGCTTGCTGGCGCCGCGGGAGGGCTCTATGGCGTCGTCTCGCAGCTCAACCCGTACATCGGTGCCAGCCTTACCGCCAAGTCTTTCGCCATCGCCATCATCGGCGGGCTGGATAATCCTCTGGGCGTGGTCGTCGGCGGCCTGTTTCTCGGTATCATTGAATCCCTCACCTCGCTCTACATCGGGCCCACCTACAAGGATCTGGCGAGCCTCGGTGTACTGGTGCTGGTGCTGATCGTGCGCCCGAGCGGCATCCTGGGGCGCACCGCGTGAACCGGGCGCTGCTTTGGGGGCTCGGCCTCGCGGTGGTGGCAATACTGGCCGCCGTACCCTGGATCGCCACGCCCACCCTGATCCAGTTCGGCATCAGTACCCTTCTGCTGGCGACCCTGGCCCAGAGCTGGAACATCATCGGCGGTTATACCGGCTACGCCTCATTCGGCAACTCTGTGTTCTACGGGCTCGGCAGCTACGGCACCGCCATTGCCATGGCCCAATGGCACCTGCCGTTCGCCGTCGGCCTGGCGCTCGGTGCCGCCCTGGCGGTGATTTTCGCCGTGGTGCTGGGCGCTCCGGTGCTGCGCCTGAAAGGCCACTATTTCGCCATCGCCACCCTGGCCCTGGCCCAGGTCATGGGCGCCATCATCTCCAACCTGGGGATCGCCGGGCGCGACACGGGTCTGATCCTGCCGCTGTTGCGCGGCGACGCCATCTTCTACGAGTCGGCCCTCGCGCTGCTGGGGGTCACCACCCTGGCGGTGCTGTGGATCTCCCGCAGCCGCTTCGGCTTCGGCCTCATCGCCATCCGCGAGAACGAAAGCGCCGCCGCGGTCATGGGAGTCAACACCACGCTGTACAAGGTCCTGGCCTTCGCCCTGTCGGGCTTGTTCAGCGCGCTCGCCGGCGGCATCCACGCTTACTGGATCACGTTTATCGACCCGGGCAGCGCCTTCGACATCACGCTCAACGTGAAGATGATCATCATGGCCGTGTTCGGCGGTCCCGGATCCATCCTCGGGCCGGTCATCGGTGCGTTCCTGCTGTCCGGGGTATCGGAAATCCTGTCGACGGAAATCACCAGTCTTGCCAGCCTGTTCTTTGGCGTCGTGATCGTGGCAGCGGTGATTTTCATGCCCAAGGGTCTCAGTCACGTGGTCCAGCGCTTCCGTAGAGTGGGCTGGCGTTATTTCACGGAAAACATCCGCGCCAACCGCCTATGACCGCCTCGGAGCCAATCCTGCAAGTCCGCGCCCTCACCAAGCGCTTCCAGGGCCTGGTGGCGGTGGATGCCGTGTCGTTCGACATCCAGGCCGGGGAAATCCTCGGCCTCATCGGCCCCAACGGCGCCGGCAAGACCACGGCCGTGAGCCTGATCAGCGGCACCCTGGCGGCCACCAGCGGCGACATCCTCTACACCGGCCGCAACATCGCCCACCTGTCGGCCTACCGCCGCGCCCGTCTGGGCATCGGCCGCACGTTTCAGGTGATGCGTCCGTTCCCGGGGCTGTCGGTGTTGGACAACGTCGCCGTCGGCGCATTGTTCGGCACCGGCGGCGGCGAGCGCAAGCTGGCCCGCGCCCGGGCGGCGGCGCGGGAATGGCTCGAGTTTGTCGGCCTGCATCACCGCACCGACCAGCTTGCCGACGCGCTCGGCGGCCCCGACCGCAAGCGCCTGGAACTGGCCAAGGCGCTGGCCATGCAGCCCAAGCTGCTGTTGCTCGACGAGGTCATGGCGGGGCTCAACCACGTGGAGATCGACGAGGTGATCGAGGTCATCCACAAGGTGCGCGATGAGGGCATCAGCATCCTGGTCATCGAACACGTCATGAAAGCCATCCAAAGCCTGTCCGACCGCCTGATCGTTCTCCACCACGGCGAGAAGATCGCCGAAGGGGTACCCGAGCAGGTATTGAACGAACCGGAGGTTATCGAAGCCTACCTGGGGCGGAGACGGGCATGAGCGAGGCATTGCTGACGATCGAGGAACTGCATGCCGGCTACGGCGAAATGAACGTGCTCCAGGACCTGTCCCTGCATGTCGACGCCGGGGAGATCGTGGCGCTGGTGGGCAGCAACGGCGCCGGCAAGACCACGCTGTTGCGCGCCTTGTCGCGGGTGATCGGCTCCCACGGACGGATCACCTACGCCGGCCGGGACCTGGCTGGCCTGACGGCCGAACAGGTGTTCGGCCTGGGACTGGTGCAAGTGCCGGAAGGTCGCCAGCTGTTCGACCGCATGACCGTGCAGGACAATCTGCTGATGGGCGCCTTCCGCCGCCGGGACAAGGCGGGCGTGCAGGCGTCCCTGGAGCAGGTGCACGAATTGTTTCCGCGCCTCTACGAACGCCGAAGCCAGCTCGCGGGCAGCCTGTCGGGGGGCGAGCAGCAAATGTGCGCCATGGCCCGGGCGCTGATGGCCTCACCGCGCCTGCTCACCGTGGACGAAATGAGTCTGGGGCTGGCGCCCATCGTCGTGGATCAGCTGCTGGACGTGCTGGTGGAGATCCGCGGCAAGGGGGTGACCGTGCTGCTGGTGGAACAGGACGTGTTCTCGGCACTGCAGGTTGCCGACCGGGGCTACGTGCTGGAAACCGGAGAGATCGTCCGTGAGGGTACCGCGGCGGAGCTGGGCGAGGACCCAGAAGTCAAGCGCGCCTATCTCGGGCTGTAGATAACGCCAATCGCATCGTGCGCCGCCTTTCCGCCCCGTACCCGTCGCGCACCCGGATTTCATCTCGCATAATCCAGGCGACCTCAACGAGTGAGTACTCCAGTGGCGAGTTGCCGGTGGCGAGGCGAAAAATGCCATCTTCGCCGCGTGCCACCCGCTACTCGCGGTTCACAGGTAGGGTGCGTTCGACGCCCTAGGCGGCAACGCACCACTTGGTTGTTCCACCACCAACGTCGTGCACCCGGCGATGCAGCCGCCGTAACATGGTGCGCCGCCTGCGGGCGGCGCACCCTACGGTTGTTCCGCCGGATTCGCGCGTAGGGCGTGCCGAGCACAGCGCGTCCCGGCCGGGTTGCGATCCTGTGGCAGGCTGGTTCCTGTGCGCCCTCCTCCGGCCTGCATCCCAGACCTTCCGACGCACTGCCAGCCGAGATCCTGCTGAATGGCCACGCCTAATCTTGCCGCGCCAGACCCGTGCGCCAGATTTCACGCACCGGAGCGGCTTGTACGCTGCGGCCCAGGGGCCGAAGGCGGTACATTTGCGCCACAGTGCGCAATACGCTGTAGTGGTCGATGCGCTGGGAATACACGCCCGGCTTGACCATCGGGCCGACGAAAATCGTTGCGATACGGTTGTGGTCCTGTCCGCGGCCCTCGTCCCAGGTGACGATCAACAGACTGTTGTGGGTAGTGGCCCAGCGCACGTAGCCATCCAGGTGCTTCTGCAGCCATTCGTCCGCCTTGGCGACGCTGCCGTCGTGCATGTTGTGATCTTCGTTGGGAACCACGAATGCCACCGTCGGCAGCTGCTCGTAATCGCCGGGAACGATGGTGAACAGTGCGAACGGCATGTTGTTGGGCATGGGGAAATTCGTTTCCTGCCAGTTGACCGCCGGATTGTGCTTGCGGTCATAGGGACCTGAGTGGCAGCCGGTGAAACCCACCGCCGGCAGCGACTCCGAATAAATGCCGAATGTGTGTCCGGAGCGGACCAACTCGCTGGCGAGATTGGGGCCCTTGAAGACATGGGGGCAGGAATCATCGGTGACGCCCTGCGTGGAGCCCGAAAACAGCGCCAGGTAGTTCGGCTCGCTGGGATGGCCGACCGCAAAGGCATTGGAGAACAACGCGCCCCGGGAGGCCAGCGAATTGATGTAGGGAGCCTGGGAATTGCCGATGACGGCTTGCCGATGACGGCATCGTAGGATCGATTCTCCTCGATCACCACCACGACGTGGTCGGGGCGCGGCAGCTGCATTGTGGTGAATGCGCCAGCCGACCCGCCGGGCGGGCCGGCCACGGCCTGCTGCCCGGCCATTGCCGCCAACAGCGCCACAACACCGGCCGTGATCCGGGTCAAGCGTTGTGAAACCTTCACTATCGGCTCCCCTCGTCGTCGTTATTGTGATTCGGGCAGAGCGTCGATCACCATCCGAATCCATGCCGCGCCGCCGAACGCGGCCCCACCGCGCACGATACGCTGCGCCACCATTCTGCCCGCATTCCTGAGGAACTTCAAAACCGGTACCCACCCGATGCGGCGGCGTCGCCGCGTCAGCCCCCTCCTTCGCGGACCGGCCGCCCCACTCGAAGCGCGTGTCCCACCAGCTCCTGGTAACACGCTCGCGTGCGCTTCACCAGGCGTTCCACCAGCGCGTCGTCCACCGGCCCGTCGGCAAACGTCGCGTCGTCGGGTTGCAGAGCCAGACGGCGCATGGCCTGATAGGCCGCCCTGCGGTAGGCGACGTAGCCGTCATAGCCGCCGATACCGCGCAGCCGCAGTTCGCTCGCCAGAGCCACGCGCCGCCGGAGACTGCTGTTTTTCAGCATCGTTGGATCGACTCGCAATGCGTTCTCGATGGCGCTGTAGGTGTCGTGGTTCGGGTCGTCGTTGATCAATGCCAGGCCACGGATGCCGGCCAAACGGCGGGCATAATCGGTGACTGCGCCGGCGGCCGCCATGTTCATGATTACCGCAAAGGCGTCGGCGCCTCGCTCATTGCGAAACAGCATGTAGCCGCCCCAATGTTCCCGCTGTGACATGGGGGCCGGACCGTTGTACAGGGTATCCAGGCAATGGTAGACCTCATGGTCCACGGCGAAACGCAGATGGGCCTCGTGGTCGAGATAGTGATCGCGCGGAATGGATTCGAACTCGGTACGGGGCAGCTCCAGCAGATGTTCGGTGGCCGTGCGGTCATCGCGGGCGATGGCCCACGGATCCAGGGTGATGATGCATAGGTTCGGGCGCCGGGCCAACGCCTGTCTGCCCGGCTGTAGCAGGGTCGACGACGCCATGTCGTATTCCAGCAGCGTCCGGATCCGCGCGAGCGTGACGATCAGCAGGTCCTCGCGCAGATGCGGCGGATGCGCATAGTCCAGCGCATCGGCATCCTGGCCCAGCAGCGCCAGCAGCGCCGCCATATTGCGCTCCACCCGTCCCGCGCCGTCCAGGACCACGAACTGCACCTCGGGCACCTGTCGGGCGTAATAGGCGAGCTTGTCCACGACGATGCGTTCCAGTGCGGCCCGCGGCGGCGCGACATGGCCGGCAACGGCTGCACTGCCACTGGCACCGCACACCCCGGGGATACCCCAGATTGTCACCAGCAGGACCAGGAAAAAACGGCGAAAGTCAGGCATCACACCGGCATCCATCCCCATCTCATCTCCCGCCGGCGGCGAGCGGTGTGCACCGCCTGCGCAAAGAACCGAAGCGTGGCGGTTCTGGCAGGCGGCCCGCCGGCAACGCCGGAACGCAGGCTCCCCGAAGTCTACATCGGGCGGCGCCGAAAACCCACCGGCCCTGCCAAGATACAGTGGCCGCCACACAGCCCCCATTCTTGCATTTGCCCGTTGCCAAGGAAATTCTGTTGCGGCCACCGTCGCGACGACCGGACGTCGATTGAGCGGTCAGAACGCCTCCGAATGCAACGTGGAGCGGACGATGCAAATGCTGCTTATCGCCCAGGGCCCCCGCGAATGGGCATCGTCGCGACTGCGCGCCTGGAACCTGGCCGATCAGGCGGACTGGATTCACTGCTGCACAGCGAAATCGGTGTTGGACTCCGACGCCAAAGAATTGCCGTTCGACTATGACGTCTACGTATTCCAGAAATGGATGGACGCGCAGACCGTCCGCATCGCCAAGCAGCTCCGATTCCTCGGCAAGCAGGTGTGGCTCGACTTGGCCGATCCCCTGTGGTGGCTCGAACCGCACAACTTCTTCCGGTTCCTGCCTCATCTGACCGGTATCGTCGTCAACACCGACGCCATGCAACGTGCCCTGAGGGAAGCCGGCGCCAGTCACCAAGCTGCGCTCCCGAGCATCGCCGTCATACCCGACCGCATGCCGCCCGATGCCTTTAGCCAACTACGCCGCCACGAGCCCCGCACCCGGCCGGTCTGCCTTTGGTTTGGCCGCGCCGAGAACCGTGTGGGGCTGCAAAGCATGCAGCTGTCGTTGCATTACTCCGCCCGGATGGGGCAGCCGTTGACGCTCCGGATCGTCGACGACGGCCCAGCGCGCGGTGTTACCACCGCGGGGCCGGTGGAATATCGTCCTTGGCAGCTACACACGTTCCAGCAGGAACTGCTGGACGCGGACGTTGTACTTGTGCCGCCCTACCCCGGCCGCTGGGGAGAGCTCAAGAGCAACAACCGCAGCGTCACGGCCTGGTGTGCCGGCATTCCGACCGACGACGGCTGGCAACCCGAGCGGCTGCTGCCGCTTCTGCGCGACGCATCCCTGAGGGCCCGCCTGGGGGCCGAACTACGGCGCGAAGCTGAGCGGCACTACCGCGTGGCGGAATCCATCCGCGACTGGCATCAACTGACCGGCAACCGTTGAAACAGCAGCGCAGACACGGCATCAAGGGCCGGCATCGGGCCGCCGCCCCGCGACGCGGCGCAACGCTGCGAGCGGGTGGAATTGGACCGAGCGGGCAGTGGCGCCCGAGGGCACTACGAACGTGACACGGATAACTGCGCGCTGACCCGGATATCCTAGGGGCGCGCAAACAGCACACGCCGCAACGGCGCAATCGCCAGCACCAGGAGAACAACGGCGCTTCCCAGCGCCAACCAATGGGGAACCAACTCCGACGTGGTGTGCAATTGCGCCGCAATGTCGATCCTCAACGAATCGACCATGCGGTCGGTGATCCAACCAAAGGCCAGCGCGCATACCGCAATACCCAGCAGGTAGATTGCCACCATCCGTGAACCGAACTCACGGTGCAGCGCACCCACGGTGCCGAGATTGGTCGCCGGGCCGGCGAGCAGAAACACCAGCACGGCCCCCGGGGAAACGCCGGCCACCAGCATGGCGGCGGCAATGGGCGTGGACTCGGTCGCGCAGACGTATAACGGGATGCCGACTACCAGCATCAGGACCATGGCCGGCATCCCGCTGGCGTAGTGCGTCAGGGAACTCGGCGGCACCAGCGTCGAGGTCACGCCGGCCACCAGCAGGCCGATGAAAAGCCACGCGCTGAAGTCATCGAGGACGTCGGTGAACGCAAAGCGCAAACCGGACCAGCTGCGCGCCCAGGCATTTCCCGCGGCCGCGGCGTCATCCGGCGTGGCGCAGCCGGAACCACAGCAGCCGTCGCGGTCCGGGACCTCCGCCGGCGCCACGTCGTCGCAACCGCACGGCACCGCGGGTACAGCCTGCGCCACGGGCCGGGCCCGCGCCTCGGGCACGAGCCCGGCCACCAGTCCGACAATGATGCCGCTGAGAACCGCGGCGACCGGCCGCAGTACCGCGAACAGCGGACCCAACAACGCATAGGAGATGCCGATGGAGTCGGCACCGGTTTCCGGGGTCGCAATCAGGAAGGCGGTGGTCGACGCCCGCGACGCGCCGGCGCGGTGCAACCCCAATGCCGCCGGAATCACGCCACAGGAACACAGCGGCAGCGGAGCTCCGACCAATGCCGCTTTGGTGACCGGCCACAATCCCCGGCCGCCCAACCAACCCGCCATTCGCTGTTCCGGGATCCAGGCCTTGATGAGGCCGGCGGCGATCAACCCCGCCATCAGCCATGGCGCGGCTTCGAGGTACAGCGTCCAGGTTGCGGAAAGGATGTTTAGCAATAGCATCGTTCACATCTTCTCAAGTGCAGCCGCGCGCGGCAACGGCCGCGGCACAGCCGACGACGCCGGTAATGGTACGGCGGCCGCGTTCGTCACCGCGATGCGAGATACACCGCCGGCGCCACTCGAGTTACCCGGAACACCCCGCTTTGCAACGGGTAAGTTCGGGGCATCATCATGCGACAAAAAGTCGCAAGGCATGGCGATAATTGCTGCAAATTTCTGATTATTTTCATTTTCGCAATCTGCGGCGGCGGACCTATAATTGGGCAATATGTCACGGGCGACCAACAAGAACTCTAACCCGCGCGGCATACCGGCGCCGGCACTCGCCCGCCCCTGTGACACTTCCTCGCGCATGCAAGACACCACTGCAGGAGAACATCACGATGCTACGAGCGCTCCAGCTTGAACCGGCCAAGTGCACCGGTTGCCAGCAATGCGAACTGGCCTGTTCCTACGAAAACGAAGGGGTCTTCAACCCCTCCAAATCCCGAATCAAAGTGTTTGACTTCCACCACGAAGGGCGCTTCGCCCCCTATACCTGCACCCAGTGCGACGAAGCGTGGTGCCTGCATGCCTGCCCGGTGGAAGCCATCACCCTGAATCCGCAGACCGGCGCCAAGGAGGTGCGGGAGCTGGATTGCGTTGGTTGCAAGGTCTGCACCATTGCCTGCCCCTTCGGCACCGTCAATTACAACCACGACACCGGCAAGGTCGTGAAATGCGACCTGTGCGGCGGCGACCCCTGGTGCGCCAAGGCCTGCCCCACCGGCGCGATCACCTACGTGGACCTGGACAATGCCGGACTCGAGCGCATGCGCGCCTGGGCGCAGCACAGCCCCGCGGGGCCGGCCACCTATAACCCGCCGCGACCGAAGGAAATCGCCACATTTGATCGCACGCATTGAAACCAGCGGCAGGAGGATTACGAAATGGCCTGGACCGGAAACGTACTGCGAGTCAACCTCACCGCCGGTGAGATCACCAAAGAACCCCTGAACATGCAATGGGCCCAGGACTATCTGGGCCAACGCGGCCTGGCAAGCAAGTATCTCTACGAAGAGATCGACCCCAAGATCGACGCCCTGTCGCCGGACAACAAGCTGATTCTGGTCACCGGCCCGCTGACCGGCACCATGGCCTCCACCGGCGGGCGCTACTCGGTGGTCACCAAGAGTCCGTTGACCGGGGCCATCGCCTGCTCCAATTCCGGCGGCTTCATCGGCGCCGAGCTGAAGATGGCCGGCTGGGACATGATCATCTTCGAGGGCAAGGCGCCGAAGCCGGTGTACCTGTACATTGAAAACGAACACGCCGAACTGGTGCCGGCCGACGACTTGTGGGGCAAGTCGGTCTGGGAGACCGACCAACTGCTGCACAAGAAGTACCAGGACCCGCTGCTGCGCATCTCCTGCGTCGGACGCGCCGCCGAACAGGGCAACCTGTACGCCGGCGTGATCAACGATCTGCACCGGGCCGCGGGACGCTCGGGCGTCGGCACGGTGATGGCGTCCAAGAACCTCAAGGCGGTCGCCTGCCGGGGTACCCAGGGCGTCGGCAACCTGAAGGACCCGATGCGCTTCATGCAGGCCACCGAGCAAGCGAAAAAGGTGCTGGCCGACAATGCCGTGACCGGTGCGGGACTGCCGCAATACGGAACTCAGGTGCTGATGAACGTCATCAACGAAATCGGCGCCATGCCCACCCGCAACATGAGCGAGGTCCAGTTCGAGGGCGCGAGCAAGATCTCCGGCGAGGCCATGCATGAACCCCGCCCCACCGACGGCAAGCCGAACCTCACCACCAACGCCGCCTGCTTCGGCTGCACCATCGCATGCGGGCGTATTTCGACCATGGACCACGGACATTTCACGGTCGAGAACAAGCCGGAGTACTGGGGCGCGTCGGGCGGCCTGGAATACGAGGCGGCGTGGGCGCTCGGCTCCGATACCGGCGTCGACGACCTCGAGACACTCACCTATGCCAATTACCTCTGCAATGAGGACGGCTTCGACCCGATCACCTTCGGCTCCACCGTGGCCGCGGCCATGGAGTTGTATGAGAGCGGCGTTATCACCGACAAGGACACCGGCGGCGTCGAGCTCAAGTTCGGCTCGGCCAAGGCGCTGGCCCAGTGTGCCGAACTGACCGCCCGCGGCGAGGGCTTCGGCAAGATCCTGGGCTTGGGCTCCAAACGCCTGTGCGAGAAATACGGGCACCCGGAGTTGTCCATGACGGTCAAGGGCCAGGAATTCCCGGCTTACGACCCGCGGGGCATCCAGGGTATGGGGCTCGCCTACGCCACATCCAATCGCGGCGCCTGCCACCTGCGCGGCTACACCGTCGCGTCGGAAGTCCTCGGCATTCCCGAGAAGACCGACCCGCTGGTGACCGAAGGCAAGGCCGAGCTGGTGAAGGCGTTTCAGGACGCCACCGCCGCGGTCGACTCCAGCGGCCTGTGCCTGTTCACGACCTTTGCGTGGACGCTCGACGACATCGCGCCGCAACTCGACGCCGCCTGTGAAGGGGAATGGACCCCGGACAAGCTGCTGGAGGTGGGTGAACGCGTCTGGAACCTGGAGCGGGATTTCAATCTCAAGGCGGGCCTGACCGGCAAGGATGACACCCTGCCCAAGCGCCTGCGCAAGGACGCCGCCAAGACCGGCCCGGCCAAAGGCATGGTCAACGAGCTGGACAAGATGCTGCCCCACTACTACGAGATCCGCGGTTGGACGCCTGAAGGCGAGCTCACGGATGACATCCGTAGCCGGCTGGGCCTGTAGCCCGTGAATCCCGTGTTGCGTGCGGCGGCGGGCATTCCGCCCCGCACGTGCTGTTGGCAATAGTTTGGAGGAGTGCGCGATGCGTCACGTCATAATCGGCACCGGGCCGGCGGGAGTGGTCGCCGCCGAGCACCTGCGCAAGCTCGACCCGGACAGCGAAATCACCATGATCGGCGACGAACCCGAGCCGCCCTATTCGCGCATGGCGATCCCGTATTTCCTCAGCAAGCACATCGACGAGCGCGGCACCCATCTGCGCCGCGGCGACGGGCATTTCGAACGCCAGCGGATTGACGTGGTTCAGGACCGGGTCACGGCGGTCAACCCGAACGACAACACCCTGGCGCTGCAGCAAGGCGGCTCCCGCAACTACGACTCTCTGCTGATCGCCACCGGTTCGCATCCGCTGTCACCGCCGATCCCGGGCATGGACAGCCCGGGCGTGCACCACTGCTGGACCCTGGAAGATGCCCGCCGCATTGCCGAGCTGGCCCAGCCGGGCAGCAAGGTGGTATTGATGGGCGCCGGCTTCATCGGCTGCATCATTCTCGAGGCCCTGGCGGCCCGCGGCACCGATCTCACGGTGATTGAAATGCAGGGCCACATGGTGCCCCGCATGTTGAATGCCACCGCCGGCGGCATGATCAAGCAATGGTGCGAAGCCAAGGGCGTGCGCGTGCTGACCTCGACCCAGGTGGAAAGCATCGAGCGCGGCAGCGGCGACACGCCGTTGCAGGTGAATTTGAGTGACGGCGCTCCGTTGCCCGCGAGACTGGTGATCTCGGCCACCGGCGTGGGCCCGAATGTCGGGCTGCTGCAAAACTCCGGGGTCAAGGTCGATCAGGGCATACTGGTCAACGAGCACCTGGAAACCAATATCGCCGGCATCTATGCCGCGGGAGACGTGGCCCAGGGGCTGGATTTCTCCACCGGCGGTTACTCGGTGCACGCCATCCAGCCCACGGCCGCCGACCACGGACAGATCGCGGCAAGCAACATGGCCGGCCGCGAGCGCAAATACCGCGGCAGCGTGATCATGAACGTGCTGGCGACCATGGGGCTCATTTCCAGTTCGTTCGGTCTGTGGAGCGGCGCCGACGGCGGCGACTCGGTGGAATTGTGCGACCCGGAGCGGTTTCGCTACCTGAATCTGCAGTTCGCCGACGACCGGCTGGTGGGCGCCAACTGTCTTGGTGTGACCGAGCACGTGGGCGTGCTGCGCGGCCTGATCCAGACCCGCGTGCCGCTGGGCAAGTGGAAATCCCGGCTGGTGCAGGACCCCACCCGCTTCATGGAAGCGTACGTGGCCGCGACACAGGCGATCGGGTACAACGCGCACGTGGTATGAAAGTCACGGTGAAGCTGTTCGCCACCCTGAGCGACCTGCTGCCGCCCGAGACCCGGGACAACGCCGTGGAGCTGGAAGTGCCGGCGGATATCACGCCCAATGCCGTGATCGACCAATTCCGCGTGCCCCGCAAGCTGGCCCACTTGGTGCTGCGCAACGGCATCTATATCGAGCCGGAACAACGCGACCAGCCGCTGTTCGAGGACGGCGACGTGATCGCCATCTGGCCGCCCATCGCCGGCGGCTGAGGCGGGCAGCGTTTCCTTGAGCGGACCGATCGTCTTCACCCGGACCATGTGCCTTACCCGGGAGGATTTCCACCGCACCCTGCCTGCTGCGATCGGTGCCCTGCCCCATCAATGGGAAGGCGACCGCGTAAGCATCGTCGCCGATGGCGGGCAGGTCACGATCGCACTCACGGATCAGCCGGCGCGCGTGTTGGGCTCGCTGCGCCTTCCGGTGCTGGCGGTGGCGTTTCGTTTCCAGGGTTTCACCCCGGCCGCAGTCGAGGCCTTCATGACCCGTTTCGATCGCCATTTTCAGCGCGGCGGCGGTTGATGCCGGCGCAACCGCCCACGGGTCAGTGGATGGTGTAGAACAGATCCACGCCCATTCGTGTTCCGGTCTCCGTCTGCAGCTGCAGGCGGCGGGTCAGATCGTAGCGCAACTGCAGCACTTCCGATTTCTCGAACAAACCGATGGCATAGCGCAGATACAGCTTCGGCGACAGGTAGCGGCCCAACACCAGCTGGCTGGTCTCGGTTCCCGTCGTTCCAGGCGCGCGCTCGACGCCGACCTCCTGCAGACCCAGCGCCGAACCGATGTCCTTGGCGATGGATTCGCCCCCGAACAACCCCAACGCGGTGGCCGCATCACGCAGTTGCTGCCCCTGGCTGGCGGAGGTCTCGTTCAGCGGCCGGCCGGTTACCAGATAGGAAAGCGTCTGGGAATCGGTCATGGCCGGGGTGGAAAACAGCTTCAGCTGCGGCTGCCTCAGCGTACCTGTTACGCCCACACCGGCGATCACCGGGCCGACGGTGCGGGTGGCCCGCACATCCAGGCCCGGATCGGTCACCACGCTGTCGGCGAAAATCAGGCGCCCGCGCTCGATGGTCAGGTTCTGGCCGTAGGCGCGATAGGTTCCGTCCTCGACGCCCAGTTGGCCGCGCCCCACCGTGAGTTTTTTCGGTTCGTCGATCAGCAACAGGTTGCCGGTCAGGCGGCCGCGCAACCCGAAGCCGTCGAACTTCACCTGATCCCCCAGGATCAGGCGCACCCGGGTGTGAATATCCCAACGGCTTTGCGCCGCTGCCTGCCGCTCACCGTTCTTGCCTACGACAACCACGTCCTGTGACACCGCCACCGTGCCTTTGGGCAGTTCCTTCGGTTCGATGCGCCCGCGCGGCATGGTGATTTCGCCGCTCAGGTCGATACGCCGGCCGCGGATCTGCGCCTCCAGCTTGGGTGACACGTAAACCGACGCCTCGGGAATGTCGGCCACCTGGAAGTTCTTGCCTTCCAACTGCAGGCGCGTGGGCCACCCCTGCGCCGGATCCAGTTGCGTACGACCGGTGAAGCGCACGTCGCCGCCGCCGGATTGCGCCGATCCGCTGTAGGTGAGTTGCTGCTGTCCACCACTGACCTGGACATTCACAGCCTGAAGCCGCAGCCCCAGTGCGGGAATCTCCGCGTGCCCGCCCTGCAGCGTCGCCGTTCCCCGCAACAGCGGGCGACCGACGCTGCCCGACACGCCAAGGCGGGCGGCGAAAGCACCGGCGAGCTTCTTCGCTTGTGGAAACAAAGGCGCCAACATCGCCAGGCTCGGCAGCTTCGCCTCCAACTCGCCGGTCACCGCCTGGCTCTTCAGCGGCTTGGCGGGCTGCCATCCGGGCATTTGCAGCCGACCCTTGAGATCGCCGTCCGCCTCCAACGGCAGTTGCAGCCGGAGCGTCGCGCCGCCCCCATCCACCTTGGCCTGCAGCTTCCCGGCGCCAAACCTCAGCGACTCCCGGTTGCCGGCCAGCTGATACGCCCATGAACCCGCCGAGTTGCTGAGTTGCGCATCGGCTTTAAGTCCCTTGCCCGGACCGTAGGCCGCCTGCAGATGTCCGCTAACGCGGCCGGTCAGGCGCGATTCCGGCGCCAGCAACGGTTGCAGCAGCGCCAGCGGGACACCGTCGGCATCGACCCGCCCGCTCCAGGCAACCTGGTCCTTGCGTCCCCCGGCGCACAATTTCGCCGTGTTTTGCCTCCAGCACCACGGACCCAACCGGACCTGGCTGCGGGCCAGTTCCAGGGGACCCGGAGCCGCCAGGTGCCAGGCGCCGACCGTCGCCAGGTCCACATCGGCCTGAGTCAACCGGCCGCGCCACTGTTGACCGTTGACCACGCCCCCGTCGACAGCCACGGCGACGTGCTGGCGGTCGGCATCCAATGTCAGCTGCAGGTGATGCCGGCCACCGGTCCCGCGGCCCTTGAGTTCGGCGCGGGACCAGTGCTGGCGGGGCAGCTCCAGTTTTCGGGCATCCACGCGGATATCAAACGGCGCCTTTTCGGTGGTGCCGAAATCGAACCTGGCGTCGACCGACTCGGCACCATAGCCGTCGATGCGCAAACCACGCCCCTCCGCGGCTCCCTTGGCGCGTGGGGCGGCGAACGTTCCGTCGACCGTGCCGCTGGCGTGCAGCGATCCGGCTCCATCGGGCAGCACGGTTTTGAGGTCCGGGGCGTCGACCCGCCATTTCAGTTTCCAGGTGTCGGTGACGGCACCGTTCAGTCGGAGGTTGGCGCTACCCGAACGGGCATCCACGTCGATCGACTCCACGTGAGTGCCGCGCCAGGCGAACTTGCCCCGGGCGCTCACCGGATACTCACGCAACCGCCCGTTGAGCTTCTCCAGCGCCAACACGCCTGCGGTGCCTTTGGGGCCGCCGCTGCCATTGATGCGCAAAGCCGCCTGCAGGCGCCCCGGCCAGTCCGGCCACTGCCTGCCGGGATCAAGATCGGTGGCGGCAAGCTGCGTCGACCAGGTGAGCCTGGGACGCCAGGCCACACGGCCGCTGCCGTCGATTTGTCCGCCCAGGGTGGCAACCTGCAGCGCCGACACGGTCGCGCTCCGGGTACTTCCGGTACCGCGCACCGCAACCTGGGCAGCGGGGATCCGGCGCGCCTGTACCGCGGCGTTCAGCCGGAACCGGTACTGTTCCGCGGTGCCGGCAATGCTGAAGCGCCCCTGCGGACTGGTCACCCGGCTGCTGTTGCCTTGCAGCGGCCAGGTCAGGGCGTGCCACTGCCCGGAAACATCGAAGGACACCGGCGACGTGTTCCAACCGGCTTCACCCGAGGCACTGAGCGTAGCCTCGGTACCCGTTTGATGCGCCTCGAATTGCTGCAACCGGAGCCGCTGTCCTTCGACATGTACTTTTAAGGAACCGTCCAGCTGCCCCGTCTTGGCGGTCTCCACAACAACGGAACCGGAAATATCGAAAGCTTCGATTCGCCCATTGCCGTGCAGTGTTGCCGTCAGCCGGCCCTGGGGCCAGGCTGGATTGAGCCGCGCCGGGTCCAGATCCTGCACCTGAAGATCAGCCTGCCAACGGGCTTGGTGCAACAGGTCGGTCAGCGTGCCCTGCAGCGACGAACGCAGCGTACCGCGGGTTTGCTGCGCCACCGTCAAATGCGCCACGGAACCCCCGAGCCGGGTGGTGCCCGCCAGGGTTCCAACGTCGTGCAGCCGGGTTTGCCAGTCCGCCTCCAGGTCGAGCGGATAATTCCCGCGCAGGGTGATCGAGCCCGACAAATGCACCCGCGTGTCGCCTCGCTCCACCTTTACCGACGCCAGGCGCAGCCGATCGCCCTGGACACCGGCCCGCAACGTCACAGCATCGAGCGTGGCCACCGGCTTGCCGTCGGCGCCCGTCACCTCAACGCCCCGCACTTCCGCCTGGTCGAGCGCGACGCTGACCGGGAGCACCACATGGGGCAGGGTTGCCGTCCCCGGCTTCGAAGCCGGGGACGCCGCGCGACGACGCACCTGCAGTCCGTTCAATTCCAGGTGGGTGACGTGCAGCCGGCCGTAAAGCAGCGCCGCCGGCCGCCATTGCCATTTGACACGCTTGACCTGCACCTGCACCGCCGGCGCGCGGTACCGCAGTCCGCCGATGTTGATCGTACCCAGCAACCGACCCTGCACGTCGGCCATCTGCAGCACCCCGCCGCCGGCCCGGGCCGCCCACTGCAGCGTCCAGCGCAACCCGGTGGTGGTCCCCCCCAGAAACGCCACGGCGGTGCCGATCAGCGCCAGGAGCATCAACACGGCGATGAGCACACGGCGCTTCATAGGTCCGGTCCCACCGTCACGTGCAGGCGGAACGGCGTCCCCGGCTGGCTCAACGCCCAGGCGAAGTCGACCCGCACCGGGCCCAGCGGCGAGCGCCAACGGACGCCGAAGCCGGCGCCCCGCGCGAAGTGCACGTTGGCGTTGTTGAAGGCGTTGCCGACATCATAGAACAGCGCCCCGCTCCATTTGCCGAACAGGTGCCGGTCGTACTCGAGGCTGCCCACTGCGAGGTAACGCCCGCCCACCACCGCGCCGGTGGCGTCCGTGGGCCCCAGCTGCTCGTAGCCGTAGCCGCGCACGCTCTGGTCGCCGCCGGCAAAGAAGCGTTTGGACGCCGGCAGTTTGTCGAACGATGAGGTCCAGGTTGCGCCCAGTTCGGCGCGCGCGATCACCTGGTTCCCGGTCCCGAAGCTGCGCACCCATTTGCCGGCGGCGTGGGCCTGTACGAAGCTGACATCGGACAGCATCGCAGCCGAGCTGCCCTTCAGGTCGAGCTGCAGGCGGTTGCCGCGCGTGGGGTAAATGGGGTCATCGGCGCGCATCCGGGTCCAGGTGACCGAGGGGTACAGCAACTTGCTGGAGCTGCCCCCGGTGGCAAGTTCGTAGCGCTCCACTTCGTAGTGCAGGCCCATCACCTCGCGCCAGCTGCCGCGGGTACCGGTACGCGAGGCGCCGATCTGCCAGATGCGGCTGATGCGGCTCTTGGTGTCCTCGTTCTTGAGACCCGCCTCAAACGTGAGCTGCTCGGTGGTGGGGTGCTGCAGGGGAATGGTGTAACCCACCGTGGCGCTGTTGAGGTATTGCGACAGGCGGACATCGGCGGTACCCACGTGGCCGCGGCGGTTGAGCAGGCGCCAGAACTGGAAGGTGAGCCGGGCGCCGGTGTCGGTGCCGTAGCCGACGCCGATCTTGTAGCGCTGCCTACGCCGCGGACTCAGGGTGACCACGACGGGAACCGCTGTGCCCCTGGCCTCCCGGCGATGGGGTTCGACATCCACCTGGGAAAAATAGCCGCTGTCGCTCAGGGCGCTGTACAGCTGCAGCAGTTTCGCGGTGCTGAAGTCGTCCCCCTGCTTGAACGGGACATAGCGGTAAAGCAGCTTTTCGCGCACCGTGTAGGTGGTCTGCTTGAAGGTCACCGGACCGAAGGTGTAGCGGGGTCCGGTATTCAGGCGCAGGGTCACCGTCGCCTGATACGGTTGCAACTGCACCCGTACCTGGTGCCGATCCAGGTCCGCATCCAGGTAACCGAGGCCGCGGGCCTGCCGCTGCAGCAGCTGCTTGGCCTGATCGTAGTCGGCATGCCGCAAGACGTCTCCCCGGTGCAGGGGAAGCTTCTTTACAACGTCCTTCATTTCGGGATTCCTGGCCCCCGGGCCAGCGATATCGACGTGCATGGCCGCAATCCGGACCGCCGGGCCCGGATCGATGCGGTAGTCGGCAACCAGTTTGTCTCCCTCGGCGGTAAGCGACGCGCGCACCGTGGCCTTGTAGTAGCCGAACGGTTCCAGGGCCCTTTTGATCTCCCGCGGCGCGCGCGCGTTCAGCTCGCGAACCCGGCTCTCCAGCACATCAGGATTCTTGGTTTCGCGCTCGATGGCGAGATAGGCGCGCACATTGCTCAATGCCTCGCCCTCGACGCCCGTGACCCGGACCTCCACCTGGACCGCGACGGCCATCGGGATCCAGCACAGGCACAGCACCGCGAGGCACGCCCGGAAAACCATCTACGATGTTCCTTGACACGGACACCCCGAAACCGGGCGCCAGGGTCGGGGGGAATTGACCCGCGCCGGGCCTTCCCGACGGCACCCCGATCGGGGCGCGGCGAAGTGCCCGCAGCTGGCGGTTGTGCGCACCAAACTCAAACCGGCGATACCGTTGCCATTGATAACAGTTTAGAGCACGGCGCCGAACGCCCGGGGCCAGGACCCGGCGCCGCGGGGGAAACGCCGGGCCCGATCCCGGGATCCCAACCAAGCCAGATTATATTCGCTTGACGGTATATATGGCTTTCCGTATATTTGCTCCCATGAACATAACGCCCGAATCCCTGTTCGCCGCCCTGACCCATCCGCTGCGCCTGCGCGCGGTGGTGCTCCTGGCGGGCGAAGACGAATTGTGCGTGTGTGAGCTCACCCATGTACTCGACGCCGCACAGCCGACGGTTTCCCGCCACCTCGCCCAGCTGCGTGAAGCGGGTGTGGTGGAGGACCGGCGCCAGGGATTGTGGATCTACTATCACCTGCACCCCCGGCTGCCCGACTGGGCGCTGGCGGTGATCCGGGAAACCGCCGCCGGCGTGGGCAGGGGCACGCCGTTTGCCGCCGACCGCGAGTCGTTGGCCGCCATGCCCGACCGGCCCGGCGGACGCTGCTGCGCCTGAATTCCACTCAACCCGGTCCGACCCCTCAATCACCTTTGGAGCCCATGCCATGAGCCGATTCCATGTCCATATCGCGGTCGACGATCTCGACCGCAACGTCGCCTTCTACTCCGCCGTGTTCGGCGTTGATCCGTCGGTGGTCAAGGCCGACTACGCCAAGTGGCAGCTGGACGATCCGCGCATCAACTTCGCCATCTCCACCCGCGGCCGGCACCCGGGCCTTGATCACGTGGGTATCCAGGCCGACAGCGACGCCGAGCTTGCCGCCGTCCGGCAGCGCCTCGACGCCGCCGGCATTCAGGGCCTGGAGCAATCCGCCACCACCTGTTGCTACGCCGAATCCGACAAGTACTGGACCGTGGATCCGCAGGGCATCGCCTGGGAAACATTCCACACTTTGAGCGAGGCCCCGGTGTTCGGTGAAAGCAGCGAACAGGCCGGTGACAGCGGCGCCTGCTGCACGCCCAACCTGTCCGGCTGCTGCAGCTGAGGGTGATGACATGAATCTGTTGTTCTTGTGTACCGGCAATTCCTGCCGCTCGCAAATGGCCGAGGGCTGGGCTCGAAGCCTGGGCCCGCAATGGCTGCAGGCGGAATCCGCGGGCATCGAAGCCCATGGCAAGAACCCGCGCGCCATTGCGGTCATGAAAGAAGCGGGCATCGACATTTCACAGCAGGAATCGACCCGGGTCACTGAAGACATGCTCCATCACGCCGATCTGGTGGTTACCGTCTGCGGTCATGCCGACGAGCACTGCCCGGTGCTGCCGGCCGGCACCCGCAAGGAACACTGGCCACTGGAGGATCCCGCCAAAGCCACCGGCAGCGAGGAAGAGATCCTGGCCCGGTTCCGTGCCACCCGCGACGAAGTACGCCGGCGTGTCGCCGATCTCGTCGCCCGTCTCGGGGAGCACGAACATGTGCCCACGCGTTGACCGGCTCGCCGCCGGGGCCTTGCTGCTGCTCCTGGCGGCGGCGTGCACGCCAGCCCTGGCGTTCGAGCTTACACCGCAACCGGTAGCCGACGGCGTTTTCGCACTCGTCGGCCCCACCGGACCGCGTACGTATCAAAACTATGGCCTCAACGACAACCTGGGCTTCGTGGTCACCGGACAGGGCGTTCTGCTGATCGACTCCGGCGCCACAGTCCAGACCGGCCCGATGATCGAGCGCGCGGTACGCAGTGTGACCGACCAACCCGTTCGCTGGGTCGTCAACACCGGCAGCCAGGACCACCGCTGGCTCGGCAACGCCTATTTCGCCGACCGCGGTGCCCAGCTGATCGCGCTGGCGCGCACCGTCAGAACCCAGCGCCAGTACGCCAGCGAAGAGCTGGCCGCGCTGCGCCGGGTGCTCAAGGACCGGGCCGACAGCACCCGCCCCGTATCGGCGCCGCAGCCATTGCCGGGCAACCAGGCCAGGCTCAAGCTGGGCGGCGTTGTCGTGGAACTGCACTGGTTCGGCGACGCCCACTTTCCCGGCGACGCGGTGGTCTGGCTGCCGCAATCGCAGGTCATGTTCAGCGGCGACCTGATCTACGTGGACCGCATGCTCGGCGTCATGCCTTCCAGTCACACGGTGAGCTGGCGCCAGGCGTTCCACCGCGCCATGGACACCCTCGATCCCCGCATCATCGTGCCCGGTCACGGTGCCGTATGCGACGCCGCCAAGGCGCGGCGCGACACCGGCGACTACCTGGACTGGCTGGTGGCGGAGGTGCAACCGGCGGTGGAGCGCTGGGACGGCCTCGAAGCCACCGTGGAGCGTCTCGGCAGGACGAAGCGCTGGGCCTATCTAGAGCATTTCGACACCCTGCACCGCAACAACATCAACCGCACCTATGTGCAACTGGAAAACGGCCAAACCGGAGAGACACCCTGACATGAGCGTCCAATGCCAAACCACCGCCAAACGCTCCACCGGCGCCAGCATGGGGTGGTTCGAACGTTACCTCACCCTGTGGGTGGCGCTGTGCATCATTGCCGGTATCGCCATCGGCCACTGGTTCCCCGGACCGGTGCAGGCCATGGGCCGCCTGGAGCTGGCCCAGGTCAACCTGCCGGTGGCGGCGCTGATCTGGCTGATGATCATTCCCATGCTGCTGAAGATCGACCTGCACGCGCTGGCGGGCGTGACGCAGTACTGGCGCGGCGTCGGCGTGACGCTGTTCGTCAACTGGGCCGTGAAGCCCTTCTCCATGGCGCTGTTGGCCTGGCTGTTCATCGGCGGGTTGTTCCGTCCCTGGCTGCCCGCCGCGCAGATCGACTCCTATATCGCCGGCCTGATCCTGCTCGCCGCCGCGCCGTGCACGGCCATGGTGTTCGTGTGGAGCCAGCTGAGCGAGGGCGAGCCCCATTTCACCCTCACCCAGGTGGCGCTGAACGACACCATCATGGTGTTCGCGTTCGCGCCCATCGTCGCACTGCTGCTCGGATTGTCGTCCATCACCGTGCCGTGGGATACGCTGCTGCTGTCCGTGGTGCTCTACATCGTCGTGCCATTGATAGCGGCCCAGCTTTGGCGGCGGGCATTGCTGCGCGGCAGCGCCGGCCCCGAGCGCCTGCAGGGCACCCTCAAACGTCTGCACCCGTGGTCCCTGGGCGCCCTGCTGGCGACCCTGGTGCTGCTGTTCGGCTTCCAGGGCCAGCAGATCCTGTCCCAGCCGCTGGTGATCGTGCTCCTGGCGGTGCCGATTCTCATCCAGGTGTTCTTCAACTCCGGGCTCGCCTATCTACTGAACCGCGCAGTGCGCTCGCCCCATTGTGTCGCCGGCCCCTCGGCCCTGATCGGCGCCAGCAATTTCTTCGAACTGGCTGTCGCCACCGCCATCGCCCTGTTCGGGTTCGAGTCGGGCGCCGCCCTGGCCACCGTGGTGGGCGTATTGATCGAGGTGCCGGTGATGCTGGGCGCCGTGGCCGTGGTGAACCGCTCCCGTCACTGGTATGAACAACGCGCCGGCGTCGTCGCGCACGAACAATGCTGCCCGCCCGGCGACGGGCAACCCGTCGGCTGATCGTGCGCCGACAGGCGCCCGCATCGGAAATCCTGCCTATACTTGGTCACGACGCCGGCGGCGCCATCCAGCGCGGGCAACGGCGATTGACGACGAAAGGAGAGCATCCGATGTATCAGCGAATCCTGGTGGCGGTGGACGGCAGTCGCGTTTCAGACCAAGCTCTGGACGAAGCCCTGCAGCTGGCGAAGGATCAGAACGCCGAGCTGCGCATCGTTCACGTGGTGGATACGGTCACCCTCAGCGTCGACACGGAATTCGCCGACATAGCCCAATATCAGCAGAAACTTCATGCGGCAGGGCAGAAAGTCCTGAAGAAAGCCGAGGAGGCGGTGCAGCGCGCTGGCGGCAAAGCCGAAACCGCGCTGCTCGAGTTACAGATGTTGGGCCACCGCACCGCCAGCGCCATCGTCGACGAGGCGCAACGCTGGCAAGCGGATCTCATCGTGGTGGGCACCCACGGCCGCCGCGGCATCAGTCATTTATTCATGGGCAGCGTCGCCGAGGGAGTGGCACAGCTCGCAAACGGTCCCGTACTGCTGATTCACGGCAAGTAGACGCCCGCCCGCCGGGCGAAGCATGGCCGCAGCCGGCTACGCCAGATGCAGGCCGGCGCTGGTCTTGAGCAGCAGGCCCAACAGTGCGGCATGACTGTTGGTGTGGGTCTTGCGGTACAGGTTTTTCAGATGGAAGCGCACCGCATTCTCGGAAATCCCCATTGCCTCCACCAACCCGGCCCGGTCGTACCCGGCAGCAATCAGATTCGCCGCCTGCGCCTCCCTCGGCGTAAGCGCCCACAACCGCTTCAAGGTCTGTGCGGACAGCGGGGCCGACTGACCCGAATCGGTAATCCACACCGCCGCGTGTGGGCGGTCGGCACCGTCCGGCTTGCCGCTGCCGAGCAACGGCTGCGCGTAGACCAGGTACGGGTGCAGACCCGAACGCCGCGGAATCGCCAGCGCCGTTTGCTGATCGCCGGGCGTTTGGGCGGCGACGGCTTCGGCCACCAACCGCTGCAACAGCTGATCGTCGCCATCACGATTGGCCCGCAGGCGCGACTGGCGCAGGGACAGGCCGTCCTCGTTATCCAGGATACGGGATGCAGCGGTGTTCATTTCCATTACCACGGAAAAGCCATCGAGCAGCAACAAGCCGGCAACCAGCGTGTTGAATACCCCCGCCAACAAAGGCCATCGCGAAAACGCACCTTCCGCGCCACCGGGCTGCGTGGGCGGATCCGCCAGATCCAATGCCGCTTCGCTCTCGCTCATGGGAAAGTGCCTCCGTCTCCACGCCAATGGGTCGTCTGATCGTTCGAGCATACCGCGCCTGCTGCCCCCGCGCCAGCGGATCGCCCTTGCGGAATGCCTTTAAGTTATTAAAAGATTGTCAGTTTCAACGTTACCAAATGTTCACGTCGGCGGGCACCGCGATCACGCCCAAAGACGGCAGCGAAAAAACCGTTCAGCCGCCCCTCCCTGCCCGTCATCGAACGCCGCCATCCCGACCGTCGCCGACGGAAACGAGCGCCGTAACGCATTTGGTATCGACAACAACCAATGGAATGTCGTTACCCCCGCACAGCATCCTGGCGGCCGTGAGCATGCACCTCCGGCAAGTCAGCGTGCACTGGCGAATTTCATGTGTGCGGCAGTCACCTGCGGGACCGTTCCCCGAGGCGGGCCGGGCCAGAAGCGTGCCGCGCCGACGGCCGGTCCGGGTGCAATGCGCCGAAAATCCGTCATCCGATGTTGCGTCTGCATACCGGTGCGGCCCGTGTCCCGTCCGGATTTACCAACGATTCCGTTACTTAACGAATGTGGCCCGAGTCTTGCCTCCTGTTTCGATATCAGGAAACAACTGCCGGCGACTGTGGGCGTTGCCGTCACCGAACCACAACGTTCCCCACATGCTCGCCGGTCATCCAGCCTGGCCCGAGTCCTCCGAAGCAGCACTGTTGCCCCGCCCCAAAGGCGGGGCTTCTGTGTGCGCGTCCAGCACGGCCGGCCGGCGCCCGGATGCAGCTGGAGTCACCAGTTCCACCGCAACTCCCGCAGCTCAAAGCCCGACGTCGCAGGCCTTCGCCGCCGCTGCCGGCTGATCGCATCATCAGCCCCGGCCACATGGCATCACGCTGCGGTCACAATCCGCAGGCACACTGGAGTCCACCCATGCCAACAAGGAACACCGAGCGATGGACACTCAATGCACCGATGGCAATTGCAGGTGGAACGATCTGGACCGGCACCTGGAACAGGTACTGCGCATCCTGGCCAACCTCATCCAGGCCGGCACCATATGCCGCTGCGTATTGGACTTCGACGCAGACCATGTCGGGTTGATGAACCGGGCCGAGCCCGGGCGGATGCGGTTTTACAGCGTCAACGGCCTGCTCGGTCAGACATGCGTTGTCCCGGCGCGATCCGCGTACGGGCGCGCAGCCGGACCGCACGACCTGCCCTGGGCATTGGCCAACGTCGCCGACCTGCGCCGGCGGCGGCAGCAGCCACTGCATCAGGCCTCACTTGATCTTGAAGGTGGATGGACGACGCTTCGCTTCGTCGACGGACGCATCCGCACCGCACCGCTGGAGTGTCTGCCGGTGAACGGATACCCGGGGCGCCGGCTGGCGTCCTGAAGCCAAACGGGGCCGAAAACCGCAGCCGAAGGATCAAAACCAGATCTCGGGATAGCGGCGCGTGGCGGGAATGTTGTTCACCAGCAAAGCCACCGCCAGCAAAATCAGCGGCCCGAGGGTAGCCGGCAGCAGGACGTAGTAGAAACCCAAATGGTGAACCGTGGGCGATCCGATGACGGCAATAAGCGCGGTGGCCCCACCGGGCGGATGCAGCGTTCGGGTGGCGTGCATTGCGGCGATGGCGGTCGCCACCGCGGCCGCCTCCGCCACCCACGGGTAGTGATGCAGCAGCTTCCAGGCGAGAACCCCGACGATCGC
>JARRNJ010000010.1:0-43412 GCA_037385045.1 Gammaproteobacteria bacterium
GTTCCAGCTGATTGATGAAGTCGCGCAGGTCGCGGTAGTTCATGGCGGGCTCCCGAGAAATCTCGGGGCATTATACGGGACATCACCGAGAGCGGCACGAGGACGGCCGGCAGGAACGGCTTTCTGTTCTCAGCCTTGGCGCAATGCCGCTGCCGCCGCGTGCATTACCGTGGCATGGGCGACCGCACCGGGCTATTGCGGATACAACGACCCGGACAAAGATGAACCCTGCCGAACGCAAATCTCGATTTCACCGGTTCCTGCAACGACCTCGCGTATCGGCCCCCTTGGTCCATGGCTGCGGGCGCGACGGCGGCCACTCGGGCGTGTCGTCCACCCACGTGACAATGAACGGACCGCGCAAGTTCGAGTCTCGCCGCGGATGAATATTTCCCGACATACACGGCCGGGCAGAGGACGGAAACACAAAGCCATTCACTGTTTTGCAACATTCCGTAGGATGCTATTATGCACCTTGCTGGCGTAATGCCGTGCCCTCATTGAAGCGGGTTCGTGGGTCTTTGCGTGGCCCGTTGATGAGTGTTGTCGACGGCGTTGCGCCGTGGACAACACGACGGGGTGCACGGACCGTCAAGGGCCAAAGAACCAGCTTCAGCATGCCTTCAAGACGATTGACGGGACGAGTCGCCGCCGCAGTATCCGGCGTTTGCGTCCACTGTGACCGGCTTGTCGGTATCTGCTTGGCGATGCTCGCGGTCTCCTTGCTGGTGGTGATGCCCGCCGCCCGTGCGCAGGCGCAGCCCTCGGTAGCGTTCTTCTATGGCGAGCATCCGCCGCTCGACGTGCTGCGGGGTTTCGACTGGGTGATCGTCCAGCCCAATGCACTGAAACGGCCGGAAACCCTGGCCGGGCCCCACAACACCGTTTTCGCCTATGTATCGCTCGGCGAAGTGGCAAAAAACACTGTGGCCGCGCGGACCATGCCGGCGCAATGCCGCCTGGCCGAAAACGGCGCCTGGAACAGTTGGGTCGTAGATCAGAGCAAGCCTGCCTGCCGCTCGTTTTACGTCGATCATGTATTCAAGCCGTTGCGTGCGCACGGCTACCGGAATTTCTTCTTCGATACGCTCGACAGCTACCGTCTTGCGCGGCAGACGCCCGCCCAACGCGAAGCCTACCGCAAGGGACTGATCGCCCTGATCGGCGCCGTACATGAGCGCGACCCCGGCGCACGTTTCATCCTCAACCGCGGCTTCGAGCTGCTCAACGCGCTCAAGGGCCAAGGCGTGATCGGGGTGGCTGCCGAGTCGCTGTACCGCGGCTGGGATCAACGGGCGCGGCAATACGTCGCCGTCGGGCACGGCCATAGCCAGGAGCTGCTCAAACAGCTCGATCGCGTGCGCAAGCTGGGGCTGACGGCCATTGCCATCGACTACCTGCCGCCCGCCGAGCGCGCCCGGGCCCAGCGCCTGGCCCGACGCATCGAAAGCCACGGCATCGTGCCCTATGTAAGCAATGCGGCGCTCGATATCGTTGGTGTGAGCACCATCACTCCGCTCCCGCGCCGGGTGCTGATGCTCTACGACGGCACCGACGACACCATGAACAACAATCTCAACTGGTACGCGGCCATGCCGCTCAACCACCTGGGATATGCCACGCGCGCAATCGACGTCAGCCGAAGCGCCCTGCCCAAGGGTCCGCTCACCGGGCAGGTCGCCGGTATCGTCACCTGGTTCGGTTCCGATCACTTCCCCGGTTCGACGGAAACCTGGCATTGGTTGCGGGCGCAGATGAAGGCCGGCGTGCCGGTGGCCATCCTGGGCGACTTCGGCATGCCTGTCACCACGGCCGGCCTCGCGCCACTTGGGCTGCGTCTGGGCGGGCAACCTCCGGCAGGCCTGCACACCGCCCGCACCGAGCATATCGACCGCGACTATTTCGGCTTTGAGAGTCCGGTGCTGCCGAGCGCGCCCAATTTCAGCCCGATCCGGCTCGCGCAGCGGGGTTCGCCCCTGCTCACCGTCGAAGTCGCGGGCAGCACCGAAACCGCGGCGGCCATCACCCCGTGGGGCGGCTACGCGCTCGCCCCTTATGTGCTGCGCAATCTGCCGCGCGGCGATCTCAAGGCGGGGGAAATGCAAGCCGCCTGGATTCTCGATCCGTTCCGCTTCTTTCGCGCCGCACTGCGCCTGCCCGAGTCCCCGGTCTACGACTACACCACCGCCAGCGGCCGCCGGCTGCTGTTCGCTATCATCGACGGCGATGGCTTCGCCTCCGGCTCCTGGATCGGCGCCTTCCGCGACCAGCCTGCCGCCAAGGTGATCCTCGAGCGGGTGCTCAAGCGCTTCCATCTGCCGGTCACCGCCTCGGTGATCGCCTCCGAATTCGCCGACCACGGCCTGTATCCGCCCGCGGAAGTCGCCCAGCTGCGGCCCATTGCCCGCACTATCTTCCGGCTGCCTTGGGTCGAGATCGGCACCCATACCTATTCGCATCCTTTCGACTGGCGGGCGCTGGAGCGCGACCCCGGACTGTCGGCGGGGCTGCATATCAAAGAAGGGAAGGGCACGCCCGGCGCCTACGTGACCGGCAACAGTCCCACGCTCAAATACGGCTACAATCTGCCCGTGCCGGGATACCGCTTCAGTCCCGAGATGGAGGTCACCGGCTCGGCTGGGATCATCAACCGCCTGCTCGCCCCGCCCGGCAAGCGGGTCCGTCTGATCCAGTGGTCGGGCGATACCGACCCCGACGCGGCGGTGCTGGCCATCGCCTATCGTGGTGGATTGCAGAACATCAACGGCAACAACAGCACTATCACACAGGCACGTCCATCGCTGACCAACGTCGTACCCCTGGGCGTGTGGAAGGGGCCGTATTTCCAGGTCTACTCGCCCGTGGCCAATGAGGACGAATACACTCACGGCTGGCAGCCGCCCTACTGTGGTTACGCCAGGGCCATCCAGACGATGGAAATGACCAATCGGCCGCGCCGGCTGGTGGCGATGGAGATTTACTACCACTTCTACGCCGGGACACGGCCCTGCGCCCTGAAGAATCTCCTGCAGGTCTACCGGTGGGCGGAAACGCAACCGGCCACACCCGTGTTCGCCTCCACCTACAGCCGCATCGCGGTGGCGTTCCAATCCGCCGGGCTGGCGCGCGCCGGCGACGGTTTTCTCGCCCGCGGTTACGGCGCGGACCAGCAACTGCGCATTCCCGCCGCGTTGGGCTATCCCGACCTCGCACGTTCGCGCAATGTCGCCGGCTATGTCGATTTCGACGGACAGCGCTACATCCACCTCGGTCCGGGCGGGGAGGCGCAACTGCATCTGCAAGCCGCGCCGCCACGCCAACCCTATCTGAAAAGCGCCAATGGCCTGATTGTCGCCCTCGAACGCGAACCCGGCGCACTCACCCTGCGCCTGCTCGCGCGCGTGCCTTTGGACGTCACACTCGGCAACGCGGCGCACTGCCGCGTTCGCGTCAACGGACGGATCCGCCATGGCCAGACGGCTGCCGTCGGCGATTTGCGTCTTCAGCTCAAGGACCGGCAGGCGCGGATCCACATTGGCTGTCCAGCCTGACCGATGTCATGGACCACGACTCCAGGCCCGGCAGACCGCGAACCTCAGAACGCGCTTGTGGCCGAACGGCGCACGCATACCCGGGCGCAGCCGACGCGGGAGCATTTTGCGCCCGTCTGGCTGCTGGCCAGCTTGATTCTCGCCACCGTCGCGGCGCTGGCGTTTCTTTATCCCAAGGCCTACATCGAAACCAGCCTGCGCCGCCAACCCCGGGCGAACGCCGCGACGCTGGCCTATCTGCGGCTCATGGTCATGGCGCGGCCCGATGCCGCCCACGCCCGTATCCTGCTGGCGCGGCAGGCCCTGAGCGCCGGCGACGTCTCGCTGTCGCGCTATGCCCTCCGGCCCTGGCTGGATCAGGGCTTTCCGGCGCTGGCGCCGGACATCGCCGCGCTGCGCCTGCGCCTGTTGCGCTCGCAACTCGACGCTGCCCGATCCGGTTCGGCGCCCCGCGCCGAACTGACCGAAGCCTACGCCCATGCCCTGCTGAGCCTCGCGCCGCGCATGGAACTGTCCGAGCTGCTGCGGGAAACCCGCTTCGTCGCCGCGCTCGGGCAGTACCGAACCGCCGCCCACCTCTACCGCCACGCGATCGCACGCGCGAAAGACGCCGCGCTGCGTCGTCAGGCTTTTCACGCCGGCGTCGATGCCTTGCTCGCGTCGGGCCATCCGGCCTCCGCCCTTGCTTTCGCCCAGGCCGAATTGGCTTCGGTGCCGCATTCAGCCGCGCTTTGGCGCCAGATGACACGGCTCGCATTGATGGCGAACCAGCCACGGCTGGCGGCTGCCTACGCCCGCCGTCTGCTCGGCATGCAGTCGCCATGACAGCGTCATGCTCCGAACCCCGCTGGCACATCCATCTTTGCGCCGCCCTGGCAAGCCTGGCGCTCGGCGGCATGCCATGCTTGGCGGCGGCCGCCTCCGTGCCCGCGGCGCCTGATCGCCCCTATCAAGCGCAAGATTGGGATCTCGCCTGGCGGGCGTTCGTCGACGCCGGCGCGGTCGACGACGCTTACGCGCTGGCAAAAAGTGCGGTCAAAGCCCGGCCGGGCTCGCGCCGCTGGCTCGTGCGCCTGGCCCAGTCGGCCCGCTGGAGCGGCCATCCCCGGGTCGCGCTCACGGCGCTCAGCCGCCTCGCCCTGGATCTGCACCAGACGCGCTACCTGCAGCCCGCCCTCGACCTGGCTACGGGCCTGGGGGAGAATGCCCGCACTGTGGCCCTCCTGCGCGAGCTCATCCGCCTGGGCCGCGCCACGCCCGCACAACAGCGCATGCTGACCGGCCTGTATCTCGACATCGGCGACCCGCAGCAGGCGATCCGGGAGCTGCAGCGCGAGTTCGAGCGCCATCCGTCGCCGAAACTGCTGTGGGAACAGGTGGTGATCTACCGTACGCTGGGCGACCCCAAGCACGAACTGGCCACCTTGCAGCGCTACCGCAAACGCTTCGGTCCGGGCCCGAAGGTTATGCTGGCCATTGCCACCCAACACTACGTCCAGGGCCGGCTGCAGCAGGCGCTGGACGCCCTGCTTGCCGCCGAATCCCGGGCGCGCCCATCCGACACCGAGTACTGGAAGACGTTGAGCGGACTCGCCTGGCCACTCGGGCGCTACCGGCTCGCCGCCCGCGCCGCGCGGGTGCTGGTCGACACGGGCAAGGCCGATGCGGCCACCTACCAGCGGTTGGTGTACGTGGAGCAGTACCGCCACCCCAAACGGGCCTTCGCGGTCGCCGAACAGGGCTGGAAGCGCACGCACGAGCCCGCTCTGTTCCTGGCCATGCTCAGCATCGCCTCCTCGCTGCGGCCCGCCACGCCCTGGCTGGCCCGCGCCTACGCCCAGCTCGACGACGGACACGCAGCGGCATTCGCCGACAATCCCGCATACTGGACCAGCCTGGCCGCGCTGCGGGCCGGCCAGGGGCGCAACGGTGAAGCCCGGGCCGCCTACCGCCATGCCCTGCGCCTGAGTCCGGGCGACGATGGCCTGCTCGCCGGCTATCTGTGGCTGCTGGTCGACACGGGCGACCTCACACCGCTTGCGCCAGAGGTCTACCGGCTGGACCGCCGCGCCCGGCAGGCCCCCGAACTTTGGGCGCCGCTTGCCGCCGTCTATGCCGCGCTGGACCAGCCTCAGCGCGCGCTGCCGTGGCTGCAGAGGCAGTGGCCCGGCCGCCGGGGTGACCCGCTCTGGCTCCTGGTCTACGCCGACACGCTGGAGCAGGCTGACCACCCGCACGCCGCGTGGCGGGTGCGGCGGCGGGCCTATGATCTCCTGGCGCACCGCGCCGCGCAGCCGGCGGACCCCAGGCAGGTCGACCGGCGCCTGCGCGCCCTGGCGCGGCTTGCCACGTCGCTCGCCCCCGGGGATCCCGCCCGCCGCGCCATCGAAGGGTTGGCGCGGCGGCCACGGTCGCAGGAGGCACGGGTTACGGTGCTGGCCTGGATGCAGGACGAAGGGGCCTACCCGCTGGCCCGCTGGTGGCGGCTGCGCGCCTTTTTGCGCCGCCCGCCGCCGGCCTGGGCGCAGTTGGCGCGGGCCCTGGCTGAGAACGACGGCCCGGCAATCGCCCGCCTGCTCGAACGCCGGCGCGGCCATTTGCCGCGCCGCGACCGGGTGAACGCAGCCACCACCCTGGGATGGGATTCGTTGGGGCTCAGCCTCGCCTACCGTGGGCTCCAGGGCGAGCCGGACGACGCGCGCCTGCAGGACCAGTTCAACGGCCTGGCCCTGCCTCGCGCCGACACCCTCGGTGCGGCGGCCGCGGCCACCCGGACCAGCGGTCTGCTCGCCGAGGGAGTGACCCTGCGGGCCGGCCGTTGGCTGTCGCCGCGAAACCGGCTCGATGCACGGCTCGACGTCGTCCACCAGCGCAGCGTCGACTCCGCGCAACTCGGTACCCCGCCGTCCCTGAGGCGCTCGCTGCTGTTGGCCTGGCGCCACGTGATCGGCCCCGACCGCCTCACCGTCGACCTCGGCGCCGGCCGCAGCCTGGCGTCGTGGACGCGCGCCGGCATCGCTTGGCACAGGCGCTGGACCAGCCGGCTCGAGACCACCGTCGGCGCCACCGCCGGCGCCCGTCCGCGCGATACCGCGGCGCTCGGCGTCGCCGGACTGGAAGACCGCCTCAACGCCGAGGCAGGTGCCCAATTGACGCCTCGCACGAATCTGCAGCTGCAGCTCGAAGCGGGACGGCTGCGGGCACAGGGCGGCGGCAAGCTGGGCGCGGTGCAGCGCTTTTCGTTTGCCGCCGACCATCGGCTGTGGCTGTCACCGCCTGACCTCACGCTGCACGCATCCCTGAGCGGCGCCCACTACAACCGCGCCGCCCGGCTGCCGGACCGGCTGGCGTCCCTGGTGCCGGCGGGCCAGACGCCGGCGGTGGATTTCTTCGTTCCCGCCAGCTTCGTGCAAGCCTGCGGCGGTGGCCATTTCAACCTGCAGTACGAAACAACCTACACGGCGCGGCTGCGCCCCTACGCCGGCGTGGATCTATGTGCCAACAGCGTCAGCGGCCAGGGCTACGATCTGACCGCCGGCATCGCCATGCCCGTTTTGGGCCCGGATCACCTGTCATTGAGCCTGAATCTTCAGAGCAATCTCGGTACGCGAAGCGGGCGTACGACCGCCGTGATGCTGCGCTATCGCCATTACTTCACTCCAACGCAATGAACGAGCCTAGCCATGAAACGCTTATCGAAAACACTGACCTGGACCGTTTTCTTCGTCGCCGCCCTCGGCCTGGCCGGCTGCGCCACCTCCGAAATCGACACCGCCCCGTCGCCTCATCCGGACCGGCAGGCGGTGTGGAGCGTGCTGCCGCCGGTCAACAACACCTCCACGCCCTACGCCAGTGGACGCGTCCAGCATCAACTGGCCGCCCTGCTCGGTGCGCGGGGTCTGCCGCACGTACTCCTGGCGCCGCCGCCGGCGAGCAGCGGGCCACTGCCGATCGACAGCGGTGCCAAGCACCAACAGCAGGCGCTCGATTGGGCTCGCCGCCACCATGCGCGCTACGCGCTGCTGGGCAGCGTCGACGAGTGGCGGTATAAGATCGGCCTGGACGGTCAGCCCGCGGTGGGCTTCACTCTGCAGCTCCTCGACCTTCAGTCCGGCAAGGTGGTCTGGAGCGCCGCCGCCTCGGCCAGCGGCAGGAGCCGCGAGGGGCTGGCGGTACTCTCCGAGCGGCTGCTGGCCCGGCTCGTCAAGCGCCTGCTGCCCTGAGCGGCGGACGGCACCCGGATGGACAAGGGCAGCGATCAACGTTACGGCGTCGTCGTTTGGGCGGAAATCATACTGCTGCCGCTCGCGGGGCTGACGCTTGCCGTGTGGCTGTCCCGGGCGGCGCCGTTCACCGTCTCGCCCTATCCCTGGCTATGGCTGATCCCGCTGCTGCTCGGACTGCGCTACGGCCTCGCCGCCGCCGCGCTCGCCACTCTTACGCTGGCTGTCGCCGGAGTCGCCGCGCAGCGGTTCGGCATCAGCGGCGAGGCGCCGCCGCTCATACAGCTGGTCGGCGGCGCGCTCGCCGCCCTCAGCGCCGGCCAATACAGCTCGCGTTGGCGGCAACAGCTGAGCGCCGGAAAGGCGCGCACCGATTACACCGAACAGCGTCTGGAATCGCTGACCCGGGCGTTTTTCATCACCCGTCTGTCGCACGACCGCCTCGAAGAAGCCCTCATCACCCAACCGGTCACGCTGCGCAGTGCCATGGAGGCGCTGCGCGGCCTCAGTGCCGAGGCCCTCGCGGGTATCTCCGCCGCGGGCGCCAATGCCTTGCTGCAGCTGCTGGCGCAATACTGCCGCTTCGAGGCCGCCGCGCTGCATCTCTACAACGACGGCCGGCTCGGCAATGAACCGATTGCGGCCATCGGCCCGCCGGCCGCGCTGGCGTCCGCCGACCCCCTGCTCACCTACGCGCTGGAACACGACCAGACCACGTACCAAAGCATCGACCAGCTCGACGAGCCGCAGCAGGGCGGGCATTATCGTGCGGTGTTCCCGTTGATCGACGCCGCCGGCGCGGAACTGGGCGTACTGGTAGTGCGCGACCTTCCACTGCTTGCACTTACCGAGGAAAATCTGACTGTCGCCACGGCCATACTGCAGTACTTCGCGGACGAGAGCTGGGCGGCGGCGCAGACCGTGAGCCTGCATCGGTCGCTGCCGGGCTGTCCGGCCGTGTTCGGCCACGAACTCATCAAGCTGCAGCACCTGCACCAACGCAGCGGTGTGCGCTCCACGCTGGTGGCGCTGCGTGCCCGCACTGCCGAGGCCGAAGCCTCGGCCCTCGATGCGGTCTATACGATCCGGCGCGGTCTCGACCTCTACTGGCGCGAGCCCTTCGGGCCGCCCGCGGCCGGCATGCTCATTCTGCTGCCGCTCGCGGGCCCGGCGACGACGCGGGGCTTTCTGGAGCGCATCGACAGCGTCCTGCGCGCCCGCGGCCTGGAGCGCGGGCTCGAGGCGGCGGGCTTCAACGTCGTACAAGTCCCCGTCGACCGGCGCCCCCCGCTGGTGCTGCTGCGCGAATGCGGCGTCGAGCCGGCCCCGTGAGCCCGGGCTTCGCCACAGCGCTCGAACCCTGGCTGCGGCCCGCGGCGAACCCGGCCGCGGCCTCGATGGTGCTGTATCTGTTGCTGGGCAACGCACTGCTGAGCACGCTGTTCGCCGTGTTCACCCACGGCCTGCTGCCACGCCGCCTGCGGGGGCGCGCGGCGCTCAACATTCTCGCGCTCGCTACCCTGGGCAGCCTGCTGCCGCTGCTCGGGCCGCTGCTGCTGCTGGTCGTCGGCCTGGTGTACCCGCATATCGAGAAAGGCTCCCACCGCGTGCTGCCCAAGGTTCTGCCGCAGCCGGTCTTCGCGACCGAAATGCGCGGCCACCTCAGCTACTTCGGCGCCGGAGGTGCGCTCGCCCGCATGCGCGCCGCCACGCCGGGCAGCGAGCAGGGCTCGCGCGCCCTGCTCGCCATCGAGTCGCGCCGCGACCGGGAAACCACCCACCTGCTCAGCGAAGCCCTGAGCCACCCCGACGAGTCCCTGCGCCTGCTGGCGCACAACCTGCTGGCGCGCCGCGAGGAAGCCATCATTGCGCACATGAACCGCCTCGAAGAGCGCCGCCGCAGGCACGACCACAACGCCCCCCAGACCGGCCTTGATCTTGCCGAGCTGCATCTCGAGTTCCTTTATCTCGGCATCGTCAGCGGCGGTTTGCGGCAAATGCACCTCGATGCGGCGCAGGGGCTTATCGACGCGATCGGTGAACCGCCAGCGGACGCGGCTTGGCGCACCCGCCTGCTGCTGGTACGCGCGCGGCTGAACCGCGAACGCCTGCCCGCGGCGCAGGAAGCAGATGTCACCCGGGACAACGAACAGGCCCTCGCGGCGGGCGCCGCGCCGGCGCGGGCATTGCCCTGGTTGCTCGAAAGCGCCTGGCGCGCCCGCGACTATGGGCGCCTGCGCGGCCTGCTCGAGTACCAGCCGCTGTACCGGCACATTCCGCTCATCGGCCCGGTGGCGGCGCTGTGGAGGCGCACCCCTGATGCCTGAGACCGCCGCCACCGACTGCGACATCGTCTTGATGCTCGAGGGCACCTACCCTTACATCAAGGGCGGCGTGTCGAGCTGGGTACACCAGCTCGTCACCAGTCTCCCCCAGTGGCGCTTCGCCGCCGTGTTTCTCGGCTCGCAAGCGCAGGATTACGGTGGCATTCAGTACCAGCTGCCCGACAACCTGGTGGCCCTGGAGACGCTCTATCTGTTCGACCAGCCCGAGCGCCGGCCGGTCAAACCTCCGCGCCTGCCGGCCGATACCCCTGACCTCTATGCCCGCCTGCACGCGTCCCTGCGCGCCGGCAACGCCCAGGTGCTCGATTTCGGGGCCCATCTCGAATCCGGCGATCCGCTCAACGAAGAAGCGTTCCTCTACGGCGAGCCCGCCTGGCGCTACATCACCGCCGCCTACGAAGGCGGAGCCACGGAACCGTCCTTCGTCGACTACTTCTGGACGGTGCGCAACCTGCACCGTCCGATCTGGGCGCTGGCCCGCGCCACCGGGCGCCTGCCCCGCGCCCGCCTGTTCCTCAGCCCGTCGACCGGCTACGCCGGTCTGCTGGGTGTACTCGGCGCCCAGGCGCAGCAGCGCCCCTTCGTGCTCATGGAGCACGGCATCTACACCAAGGAGCGGCGCATCGATCTGATGAACGCCGACTGGATCAGCGACGCCCGCAGCCCGCTGCAGCGCGATCCGACCGAGGTCAGTCACCTGCGCGAGCTGTGGATCGAGTTCTTCGAAATCCTCGGCGGCCTGGCTTACCGTTACGCCGACCCCATCATCAGCCTGTTCGAAACCGCGCGCCGGCAGCAGGTCCGCGACGGAGCCGATCCTGCGCGCACGCGCATCATTCCCAACGGCGTGGACGTCGAGCGCCTCGCCCGCCTGCGCCGGCCCGCCGAGGAGCCGCCACCGCCGGTTATCTGCCTGCTCGGCCGCGTGGTGCCGATCAAGGACATCAAGACCTTCATCCGCGCCGCCCACGTCCTGCAACAGCGCCTGCCCGGGCTCCAGGCCTGGATCGTCGGCCCGGAGGACGAAGACCGCGACTACAGCCGAGAATGCCGCGAGCTCGCCCAGGCCCTCGGCCTGGGGGAGACGCTGCGCTTCCTCGGGTTTCGGCGCATCGACGAGATCCTGCCCGACGTCGGCGTGCTGGTGCTCAGCTCCATCAGCGAGGGACTGCCGTTGTCGGTGCTGGAAGGCTTCGCCGCCGGCCTGCCCTGCGTAACCACCGATGTGGGTGCCTGCACCGAGCTGATCTATGGGCGCAGCGACGATGACCGCGCCCTCGGCGCGGCCGGCGCGGTGGTCGGCTTGGCCGATTATGAGGCGCTGGCCGAGGCCTGTGCCGCACTGCTGGAAGATCCCACAGGCTACGCCCGGGCCGCGCAGGCCGCGACCCGGCGGGTGGAGCGCTATTACGACCAGCGACAGATGATCGACGCTTTTGACCGGCTGTTCGCTGAGCGGATTGGCGGCGAGGCGGCAAGCTGATGGCCGGCATCGGCTTCGAACTGCGCCGCCTGAGTCGCAGCGACACTTACCTCGGCCTGCTGCGCGCCTACCTCTATGCCGGAATCATCGGCTCCGGGCCATGGGTGCTCTCGATTCTGGCGATCATGGTGCTCGGCATCATGAGCCTGGGCGTGGTGATTCCGCCCCGCCTGATCACCCAGTTCCAGACCAGTGTCACCTGGCTGATCGCTCTGAGCCTGATCTACTCCGGCGGCACGCAGCTGGCCTACACGCGCTACGTCGCCGACCGCCTGTTCGAGCGGCGGAGCGAGCGGGTGCTGCCGAATCTGTTCGGCATACTGCTGGTCACCACCGTGCCGCTGTCCCTGGTTTCCGTGCCCCTGGTGCTGTGGCTGCTCCCGGGCACGACCCCGGGCTACCGCCTGTTGATGGTCACCGGCCTGAACCTGCTCAACATGGTGTGGGTGCTCACCGTTCTGCTCTCCGGCCTCAAGCGCTACAAATGGCTGCTGGTTTTCTACTCGCTCGGCTACGGCACTTCGGTCGCCCTGGGACTTGCGTTGGGCAAGACGGGCCTGGGCATGGAAGGGTTGTTGCTGGGCTTCGTCCTGGGCCAGGTGATCATCATCATGGGTTCGTTGGCACTGGTGTGGCACGAGTATCCACCCGCGCGCCTGATCGAATTCGATTTCCTGGGCGGCTCGCGCCTGCGCCTGTGGCTGCTGCCGACCGGCATGTTCTTCAATGCCGGCATCTGGGCCGACAAATTCCTGTTCTGGCTCTGGCCCGGCACCGGCCAGCGCGTGATCGGCGATTTGCACGCCTCGGTGATCTACGACACGCCGATCTTTCTCGCCTATTTCACCCTGATCCCGGGCATGGCCATGTTCCTGCTGCGCATGGAAGTCGACTTCGTGCGCGCCTACGACCATTACTACAGCGCCGTACGCGAGGGCGGCGCGCTGTCCGCCATCCGCGCTTACCGCACCGAGATGGTGGTCACCGCGCGCGAGGGCATCTACGACATCATCAAGATCCAGGGCTTCACGGTACTTGGCCTGATCGCGCTGGGCCCCTCGGCATTGGCATTTTTCGGCATCCCCACCTTGTATTTTCCCCTGCTGGCCATCGATTCGGTGGGGGTCAGTCTGCAGCTGCTGGTCATGGCCGGGCTCAACATATTGTTCTACCTGGACCGCCTGCGCACCGCCGCCGCCATGAGCGCCGTGATGTTGCTGGCCAATCTGGGGTTCAGCTACCTGAGCCTGGCGCTAGGGCCGTTTTTCTATGGCTACGGCTTCGTCTCGGCCATGCTTTTGACCACCCTGCTCATCCTCGCCGTCACTGACCGCGTGCTGGACCGGCTGAACTACACCACTTTTATGCTTCGTTGAATCTTGCCCCGCTGTCCCGGGGCACCGCCGGTCGCTCAATGGCAATAGGCGTCGACGCGTTTGCTGTAGTAGTCGATCCGGTCGTCGATCCGGATGCACGTTGCCGGCTCGCAGCCCCGGCGCCGCGCATCGCTGTAATCGGCGAGATGTGCCCGCGCGCGGTCACATTCGCGTTTGCGCCGGCGCCGGTCCTTTTCCGCACGCTCCTGTTCGCGAATCGACTGTTCGCGGGCCTGCAGGCGCTGTCGTTGTTCGCGCTGAATCCTCCGCAGCTGGCGTTTCTCGTCCTTGGTCAAGCCGCCGGGGCCGGCCGGCTTCGGCGCGTCCACCTGCACTGTGGCGGCGCCGCCCGGCGGCGGTTGGTCGCTGAAATGAACGTTTCCGCGCCCGTCGGTCCATTGGTAGACCTGGGCGGTCGATGAAGTGGGAAACAAGAGTATGCAGACCGCGATGAAAGGAGCGATCGTGCGCATGATGGCCACCTCCTTGTAGACGACTATCCTGCCCGGCCGGCGCGTTTGCGCTTCCGTGCTGTTTGCGGGCGGGCGCAGACTCATGGTGCCGGCGCCGCCGCCATTCGTTCACGTGCATGTCACCCGCACGCGGTGTCCGCTGCCCGGCCGCTAGAGCTTGAACTCCGCCACCGCCGGGGCGTGGTCCGAAGGACGCTCCCAGCGCCGCGGCTCCTTGTCCACCACGCTCGACGTGCAGGCCGCGGCCATGGCGTCGCTGGCGAGAATGTGGTCGATGCGCAGTCCCATGTTGCGGCGGAACGCCGCCTGGCGGTAGTCCCACCAGCTGAAGCTGGCGGGCTCCTGTTGGAACAGCCGGAAGGTATCCGCCAGCCCCAGCTGCAGCAGCTCCTGAAATGCGCTGCGTTCGGCGTCGCTGCACAGCACCGCGCCGCGCCACAGCTCCGGGTCGTGCACGTCGCGATCCTCGGGCGCAATGTTGAAGTCGCCCGCCACCACCAGCCTGTCGTGCCGCCCGAGCTGGTCTTTGAGGTATTCGCGCAGCTTGCCGAGCCAGCCCAGCTTGTAGGCGTATTTTTCGCTGCCCACGTCCTGGCCGTTGGGCACATACAGGTTCAGAAACCGCACGCCGCCGTAGGTGGCGCCCAGCACCCGGCGCTGGTCGTCCACCAGGCCCGGCAGGTCGGTGACGATGTCGTCGGCCTGCGGCTGCAGCCGGCTCAACACCGCGACGCCGTTGTAGGTCTTCTGGCCGCTGAAGATCACATGGTAGCCCGCCGCCTCGATTTCGGCGCGGGGGAACCTCTCGTCGGGCAGCTTGGTCTCCTGCAGCCCCAGCAGGTCCGGCTGCGCCGACTGCAGCCACGCCAGCACCTGCGGCAGGCGGACATTGAGGGAGTTGACGTTCCAGCTGGCGATTTTCATGGCTGAGTTCTTGTTTGAAAAGGCGCCTCGCGCAAAGACGCGGAGACGCAAAGAAAGTGCGCAATATCAGAGATGATTTACCAACCGCACGATGCCGTCTTTGATCAGGGGTGCACCAAAGTTTATCAGCAGTCCGAGACGTAAACCCGCCACGCGCAGGTAGGTCAGGAGCTGTTTCTTGTGGACGGGCGCCAGTTTCTCTACGGATTTGAGTTCGACAATAACGCGGCCGCCGACCACCAAGTCGGCGCGGAATGCCTCATCGAGTGTGAGAGCGCCGTATTGCAGGGGGATTGCACGCTGTCGTGTCAACTCCAGTCCGCGCGATTCCAATTCGTATGCCAATACCGCCTCATATGCCGATTCGAGTAAACCCGGACCCAAGCTCGTATGAACGCGATACGCGGAATCAACGATCTCGGTGGCGATTTGGTTCTCGACAATGCCATGGTCATCCATAACCACACTCCCCGCAGCCAGCCTTCACGCTACTGCATTAATTAATTCTTTCCGCGCCTTTCTTCGCGCCTCCGCGTCTTTGCGCGAGAGAATATGTTGAGTTCACGCCGCCAGGCCCGAGTGGCGCAGCAGCGCGTCGATGGTGGGTTCGCGGCCGCGGAATTCAACGAACAGCTCCATCGGCTCGCGTGAGCCGCCCTGCTCGAGGATGGCGCTGAGGAACCGGCGGCCGGTGTCCTGGTCGAAAATGCCGCTTTCCTCGAATGCCGAGAAGGCGTCGGCCGCCAGCACTTCGGCCCATTTGTAGCTGTAATACCCGGCCGCGTAGCCGCCGGCGAAGATATGGGAGAAGCTGTGGGGGAAGCGGTTGAAGGACGGCGGATGCATGACCGCCACCTGCTCGCGCACTTCCTGCAGCAGCTCATAGATGCGTCCGCCGCGTTCGGGGTCGTATTCCAGGTGCAGGCGGAAGTCGAACAGCGCGAATTCCAGCTGGCGCACCATCTGCATTGCCGACTGGAAGTTGCGCGCCGCCGTCATGCGCTGGTAGAGCGCCTCGGGCAGCGCCGCGCCGGTCTGGTAGTGGCGCGCGAACAGATCCAGCGCTTCGCGCTCCCAACACCAGTTCTCCATGAACTGGCTGGGCAGCTCCACCGCGTCCCATGCCACGCCAGCGATGCCCGAAACGCTCGGGTAGTCCACCAGGGTCAGCATGTGATGCAGACCGTGGCCGAACTCGTGGAACAGTGTTTCCACCTCGTCGTGGGTGAGCAGCGCCGGCTGGTCGCCGATGGGCGGGGTGAAGTTGCAGGTCAGGTAAGCGACCGGAATCTGCACCTGCCCGCCGCTGCGCTTGCGGCCCAGGCACTCGTCCATCCAGGCGCCGCCGCGCTTGTTGGGACGGGCATACAGGTCCAGGTAGAACTGCCCGCGCAGCTCGCCGCGACGGTCGCGGATCTCGTAGAACCGCACGTCCGGGTGCCAGGCGTCCACGCCGGGCACCTCGCGGATGTCGAGGCCGTAGAGCTTTTCCACCACCGCGAACATGCCCGGCACCACACCGGTGTCGGGAAAGTATGGTTTCAGCTCTTCCTGGGAGATGCTGTAGCGGGCCTGGCGCAGCTTCTCGGAGTAGTAAGGCACGTCCCACGCTTCCAGCGTCTCCATGCCATGCTGCCCGCGCGCGAAAGCCCGGACTTCGTCCAGCTCCTCCCGCGCCCGGGGCAATGAGCGCTGCGCCAGCTGGTGCAGGAACTGGATCACCTGATCGGTGGAGCCGGCCATCTTGGTGGCCAGGGAGCGTTCGGCGTAATTGGTGAATCCCAGCAGCCGCGCCGCCTCGTGGCGCAGGCGCAGGATATCCTCCATGATCGGGCCGTTGTCCCACTGCCCGGCGTTGGGACCTTCGTCCGAGGCCCGGGTGACGTAGGCGGCGTACATCTCGCGGCGCAGCTCGCGGTCGTCGGCGTAGGTGAGCACCGGAACGTAGGACGGGAACTCCAGGTTGAACAGCCAGCCCTCGACGCCTTCGCGTTCGGCGTTCTGGCGCGCCAGGGACACCGCCGACTCGGGCAGCCCCTGCAGCCGGCCGGCATCGGTGATGCGCTTGCTCCAGGCCTGGGTGGCGTCGAGGAGGTTTTCGCTGAATTTCGACGTCAGCCGCGAAAGCTCCTGCATGATGGCCTTGTAGCGCTGTTTGTCCTGTTCGGCGAGGGCCACGCCGGAGAGCCGGAAGTCGCGCAGGGCATTGTCCACCACTTTGCGCTGGGCGGTGTCGAGGCGGGCGTATTCGGCGCCTTCGGCAATGGACTTGAAGGCCTGGTAGAGCCGGGCGTGCTGGCCCATTTCGGTGGCGTAGTCGCTCAGCTTGGGCAGGCAGGCGTTGTAGGCGGCGCGCAATGGCTCGCTGTTGACTACGGCGTTCATGTGGCCGACCGGCGACCAGATGCGGCTCAGCCGCTCCTCCATGTCTTCCAGGGGCTGAATCAGGTTGGTCCAGGAGTAGTCCCGGTTGGCGTCCAGCAGCTCCTGGAGGGTGCGGCGGTTTTCCGCCAGCACGGCATCGATGGCCGGCTCCACGTGCTCCGGGGTGATCTGGGAAAACGGCGGCAGGCCGCTCATGGTGAGCAGGGGATTGGGCATGGTGTACCGGGTTGAACCTCGCGCGACTGGGGAATGGGTGTCAGTTGTACCAACCTAATTTATCATGTCCCGATGCAGGGCGACAAAGACAGCGGGCCGGGCGGCGCGGCCGCCGGGCACCCCTACGACCGGCTGACCCCGGTGGTGATTCTCGACGCCGTCGACAACCTGGGGCGGTGCAGCGACGGTCGCCTGCTGGCGCTCAACAGCTACGAAAACCGCGTTTACCAGGTGGGTATGGAGGACGGCCCGCCGTTGATCGCCAAATTCTATCGTCCCGGCCGCTGGTCCGATGCCGCCATCCTGGAGGAGCACGCTTTCACCCAGGCCCTGGCCGACCACGAGATTCCGGCGGTCCCGCCCCTGGCCGATGCCGACGGGCGCACCCTGTTCGAGCATGCCGGATTCCGCTTCGCCCTCTACCCGCGCCGGGGCGGGCATTGGCCGGAGCTCGACAACCCGGATCACCTCCACTGGCTCGGGCGCTTCATCGGCCGCATCCATGCCCTGGGGGCGGTCCGGCCGTTTGAGCACCGGCCGAGCCTGGATATCGACACTTTCGGCACCCAATCCTGCCGCTACCTGCTCGAGCACGCCTTCATTCCCGGCCACCTGCTCGACGCCTACACCACGCTCACCGCCGACCTGCTTGACGCGGTTCGCGCGGCGTTCGGGCGCGCCGGCCCGGTGCGCCGGCTGCGCCTGCACGGCGACTGCCACCCCGGCAACATCCTGTGGACCGACGCCGGCCCCCATTTCGTGGATTTCGACGACGCGCGCATGGGGCCGGCGGTGCAGGACCTGTGGATGCTGTTGTCCGGCGACCGGACGGAGATGACGGCGCAATTGAGCGAGATCGCCGACGGTTATAATCAGTTCCATTCCTTCGACCCGCGCGAGCTGCACCTGGTGGAGGCGCTGCGCACCCTGCGCATGCTCCACTATTCGGCCTGGCTGGCCCGGCGCTGGCAGGACCCGGCATTTCCGCGCAGCTTTCCCTGGTTCAACACCCCGCGCTATTGGGAGGAACAGGTGCTGGCCCTGCGCGAACAGGCCGCCCTGCTGCAGGAGCCGCCCCTGGCCCTCGGCTGACCGGCCGCCGCCACTGCCGCTCGTCCGGGAAATGGCGCCGTTCCACCCCGCGCAACGTGCGCCTGTGCGGTGATTGTGGGAGAATCCCCAAGGGTTGGGAGGAATTAGCGGCGCTGCGGCGCCGCGTCGGGGGCCGGGTCGGGCGGCCGTTGTACGGGCGGCGCAGGGCTTGGTGGGGAAGTAGCGCGCGGCAGGACCGCGGCGACAACGACATAGGGCGGGCGCTATGCGTTATGCCATCGTAATCAATCTGGACTATGACACCAACGACGAGGAGCAGTGCAAGCGTATCTGGCACGAGCTGCGGCAGCGTATGGTCGAGGCGGGTTTCCGCTTGGAAGGCAGGCTGTTCACCATTGCCCTGCCGGAGGCCGACGCTTGCGAACTCGCCCGGGGAGTGGTCGAAGCCATGGACAGTGACCCCTTGGTCGAGGGCGTGGGGATTTACAATTTCCTCAAGGAATTCTATGGTTACGACCACACCGGTACTGTGAACCTGCTGGTGCCGCCCACCGAAAACATCCTCCTGGACGAAGGCTGAGGGTCGGCCGCCCGGCGGCGGCATCCCGCGCGGGCGGCGTCGGTTTTGCCAACGCCTCGTTACGCTATGACGCCACACTTCAGTGATCTGCCCGGCTGCCGGGAACGGCACCTGCAGCGCAAATGCGACAATCCCCTGTTTCCCGCCCAGGCCCGGAAAGTCACCCAGGCGCAGGTGGATGAGGCCCGCCAGCAGGACCGGGCGGAGGCCGCCCGCTTCGCCGACGAGTTCCAAAGCCTGTTGCAGCGCGCGTCCGGCTTCAGCGGTCGGGTGGACACTGAAGAAGTGCTGCAGCTCAAGGAGGACATCGATCGGCTCTACGAGCAATGCGTGGGGCTGGCGGGGGATCACAGCGGGGAAAAGCGGGCGCTGTTGAAACTCAATGACGTGATCATGGCCTCGATTCGCGCCGCTGCGGACGGCGACGGGGCTGCCGTCGGGGAGCTGGAACGGGAAGCGGCCGCCCGCGACATGCATCTGCGGCTGCTGGACTATCCCCTGGTGGTCGATCTGCTGCGCGCCGATACGCCGGTGGAACGGGAAGACCTGGTGCCGGCGCTGTTGAGCGCCGACGCTGAAACGGTGCCGGTGGTGATGTCACTGTTCGACGCCGACCAGCGGGCGGCGCTGCGCGCCGAAGCGCGCGCCCTGATCCAGACCCTGGAACATCGCGGCCAGGCCTCGCGGCAATTGCTGGAGCGGCTGACGGCCATGGAAGCGTCGCCCCAGTAAGCCGTCAATGAAGTTCTGGGCCGGGCTCCGGCCCCGGCTTGTCGCGCCAGGCGTGGCCGGCCTCGATTTCCTCGGCGGTGGCCTCGCGGATTCCCACGACTTCCACCACGAAACGCAACGGCAGGCCGGCCAGCGGGTGGTTGCCGTCCACGGTGACGGTGTCGTCCTCGACCCGGGTGACCCGGAATTGGATCACGGTGCCGTCCGGGGCCTCGCCGTCCAATACCGTCCCCGGCTGTTGCGCCTCGGTGGGAAATTCGTCGCTGCCACCGGTAATCACCAGATTGGGGTCGTAGGCGCCGAAGCCTTGGTCGGCCGTCAGTTCCACCTCCGTCTTGAAGCCCACGGCAAAACCCTCCATCGCCTGCTGCAAGCGTGGCAGGCGCGGCTCGTAGCCGCCGTGGAGGTACACCAGGTCGTCGCGGTACTCCAGCAACTCACCGGTATCCCGGTGAAACAGGGCGTACTTGAGGGTCACCACTTTGCCCGGCCCGACCTTGAGCGGGTTCAGGCGCGGCTGGAAGTGAACGATTTTTTCGTCGCTCATGAAACGATTGTAGCCGCGCCGGCTGCCGCCTCACAGCCGTGCGGGGATTTCGGCCGTCAGGGTCAATAGTGCGGCGGGGGTGTTTCCTCGGACTCAGGCCCCACCGCCGGCGGTTCCATCTGGCGCAGGACTTCGGTGAGCTGCGCCAGGTCGCGCTGTAGCGATGCGATCTGCCGCGCCTGCGCCAGAACGGTGCTGGTCAGTTCATCCAGCGCCGCCTCCTGATGGGTGAGGCGCACTTCAAGGTCGGTGATTCGGGATTCGGCGGCCATGGCGGGGTCCGTTGGCGGTGGTGGTCGTGGGCATGGGATTGTAGCGGCAACCGGGTCGCGTTCATATGGGCGCTGCGGCGCGACGAACTCAGGCTCTGCCGGCGGCGCCGCGCCGGGCGGCGGCCACGTACACGTCGTAGCGGGTATTCTTGCCGTTGATCACCATGGTCGGTGCCGGGCCGGCGATGGCAGCCGCGCCCCGCGGCCGTTTGACCACCACCCGTTGCCGGGCACAGGCGAGCGCGGCGCTCAACAGCGCCGGGGCGTCTTCGTCCCCGCCCACCAGCCGGCGGAACAGGCGCATTTCCTTTTTCACCAGCGCGCTCTTGCTGCGATGGGGATACATCGGATCCAGGTACACCACCGCCGGGCGCTGGTGGCGGGCGAGATCCTGGAGCAGCGTGATGGCGTCGCCCGGCGCCAGGGCCATGCGGGCGACCACGGGCGCCGTCCGGGGGTCGGCCTGAGCCCGCGCCAGGGCGTTTTCCAGCAGGGCCGCCACCACCGGCGATCGTTCCACCAGGCGCACCTCACAGCCGAGACCGGCGAGGACGAAGGCGTCGCGCCCCAGTCCGGCGGTGGCGTCGACCACGCTGGGGCGGGCGCCGCCGCGCACACCCACGGCGCGCGCCAGGGGCTGGCCGGCGCCTTCACCGGCGCGGTGCCGGTGGCCGGCGGCGCCGTGGACGAATTCGGCGTAAACCGCCCCCGGGGCGCCGGGGCCGGTGGCGCGCAGCTGCAGGCGGCAGCCGGGTGGTTGCGGCGCCGGGACCAGCTCCAGCAACAACGTGCCGGGACCGGCGCCGGGCGTCTGCAGCGCCAGCCCCAACCGCGCGGCAAGCGCCCGGGCGCGGTCAGCCAGGTCGGCGCTTGCGGCGGCAACGGCCACTGCGGCCGATTCCTGGGTCCTGGGCGGCGGCTGTGACATGGGATAAGCTTTCCTTGGTCATTCCACGGGAAACAGGCCGATTGTGCCATGAACCGCACATGGCCCGCCCAGCGCTGCATGGCCGCTTATGACCATTCGCCGTTTCGACCAACACCAGCCCGTCGTCGCCGACAGCGCCTACGTTGATCCCGGTGCGGTGGTCGTGGGTGACGTCACCCTGGGCGCGTACAGCTCGGTGTGGCCCATGGCGGTGATCCGCGGCGACATCCACCGTATTCGCATCGGCGCCCGCACCAGCATCCAGGACGGGTCGGTGCTGCACGTCACCCACGCCAGCGACTATCATCCGGAAGGGTTTGCGCTGCAGGTGGGCGACGACGTCACCGTCGGCCACCACGTGGTGCTGCACGGCTGCACGCTCGGCGACGGCTGCCTGATCGGCATGGGTTCTCTGGTGATGGACGGCGCGGTCATCGAGGCGGGCGCCATGGTCGGGGCCGGCTCTCTGGTCAGCCCCGGGACCCGGGTGAGCGGCGGTGACCTGTGGCTCGGCCGCCCGGCGCGGCGGGAGCGCCCGCTCAGCGGGCCCGAGCGCGACTACCTGCGCTACGTGGCGGCGCGCTACGTGGCCCTGGCGCGGCGCTACCGCGGCGGGACGTGATCGGGCTCGGGCCGGAATCGCCGGCAACGGGTGGATACACGGCGCCGACTGACGGCGGCTGGAGGTCGAACATGGAAATCTTCGTCGGCAATCTTCCCCGCGACGCCAACGTCGCCGATCTGCGCCACCTGTTCGGTCATGGTACCGCCGCCCGTTTCCGTGTCGTTCAAAAACGCTGCGCCAACGGGACATCCTGCTGCTACGGGTGCGCGGTGATCGGACCGGAGCGGCTGGCGCGGCGCCTGATCGCCGAGCTCGACGGCCTGGTATTGAGGGGGCGGCGGTTGCAGGTGCGCCCGTTCCGGCAGCGCAACGGCTACAAGGAACGCCGGGCACCCCCCTGGCGCGGCCAGCCCTGGTTCGGTGTCGACCGGCGCAAGAGCGAGCGGCGCAACGGTGACTACTGACCGGCGCGCAGGCGCTCGATGACGGGCGCGGTCCGCGGCCGCACGCCGCGCCACAACAGAAACGATTCCGCCGCCTGCTCCACCAGCATCCCCAGGCCGTCGAGCGCCAGGCCGGCGCCGTGGGCCCGCCCCCATTCCATGAACGCGGTCGGCCGGTCGCCGTACATCATGTCGTAGCAGCAGCCCCCGGGCTGCAACGACCCCTCGGGCAGCGGCGGCACTTCTCCCTGCAGGCTCGCCGCCGTGCCGTTGATGATCAGGTCGAAGCGCCGGTCGGCGAGGGCGTCGAAGCCGCCGCCGTATACCGCGCCGTCGCCATTGAACGCCCGGGCCAGTTCCAGCGCGCGTTCGGGGGTGCGGTTGGCGATCACCAGCTGCGCCGGGCGGCACGCCAGCAGGGGTTCCAGCACCCCGCGCACGGCGCCCCCGGCGCCGAGGACCAGCAGCCGTGCGCCGCCGATCGCCACGCCGTGGTTTTCGGTGAGATCGCGCACCAGCCCCGCCCCATCCGTGTTGTCCCCGAACCGCTCGCCGCCGGCATGGAACACGATGGTGTTCACTGCTCCTGCGCGCTCGGCCCGCGGACTGCGCTGGTGCACGGCTTCCCAGGCCTGGCGCTTGAACGGTACGGTGATGTTCAGGCCCTTGCCGCCGGCCCGCTCAAACGCATCCAGCGCCGCCGCAAAACCGTCCTCGGGCACCAGGATCGCCTCGTAGGTGAGCGCCTGGCCGGTCTGGCGGGCGAACAGCTCGTGAATGTGCGGCGACTTGCTGTGGGCGATGGGGTTGCCCATCACGGCGTAACGATCGGTCTGGCCGCTCATGGTGTGTCCTGGCCTGCGGTTCGGTGTGCCTGTGGTTGGCCGGATGGTACAACAAAACCATCGTGGCGCGGAGGTTGTGCAGCACCGGCGGTGCGTGGACGGCGCCGCCGCGAGCGGCTACCATGAGGCCGGTCTTCGCGTTACCGCGTACGCTCGCGCAACCCTTCACCGGCTATCGGCATTGGCAGTGTCTCCCCAGACGATCGAAAAAGCACAGACCCTGGCGGCCGTGGATCTGGGCTCGAACAGTTTTCACATGATCGTGGTGCGCAAGGACCACGGCGAGTTCCAGGTGCTGGACCGGATGCGGGAAATGGTGCAGCTGGGCGCCGGGCTGGATGCGCGCAACCGGCTCAGCGAGGAGTCCCGCGCCCGGGCGCTGGCGTGTCTGGAACGTTTCGGCCAGCGGCTGCGGGCGCTGCCCCGCGGCAGCGTGCGGGTGGTCGGCACCAATACGTTGCGCAAGGCGCGCGGCGCTGCGGGATTCATCCGCGAAGCCGAACAGACCCTGGGGCATCCGATCCAGGTCATTTCCGGCATCGAGGAGGCGCGCCTTATTTATCTGGGGGTGTCCCACAGCCTGGCCGACAAGGGCGGGCATCGGCTGGTGGTGGACATCGGCGGCGGCAGTACCGAATTGATCATCGGCGAGCGCGCCGAGCCGATCCAGCTCGAAAGCCTGTACATGGGCTGCGTCAGCATGACCCAGCAATACTTTGCCGACGGCCCCATCAGCAAGTCGGCGCTGCGCGCGGCCGATGTGGCCGCCGGGCTGGAACTCGAGGGAATTGCCGGAACGTTCCGAACGCTCGGCTGGACGGAGGCGGTGGGCGCCTCGGGCACCGCCAAGTCGATTGCCCGGGTGGTGGAGGAGCAAGGCTGGAGCGAGAACGGGATCAGCCGCGAGTCGCTGAAAAAGCTGCGCAAGGCGCTGCTTGACGCCGGGCATGCGAAGAAACTGTCGCTCAAGGGGCTGACCAAGGAGCGGGCGCCGATTTTCGCCGGCGGCTTCGTGGTGCTCGCCAACACCTTCGAGGCGCTGGGCATCGAGCATATGCAGGTGTCCGAGGGCTCGCTGCGCGAGGGCGTGATTTACGACCTCATGGGCCGCATCGAGCACGAGGACGTGCGCGAGCGCAGCGTTCACGCCCTGTGCCAGCGCTATCACGTGGATCCCAACCAGGCTGCGCGGGTGGAGCGCACCGCCCTGGCATTGCTGCAGCAGGTGGCGGCCGACTGGGGACTGGAGGACGAGCACCATGCCGCCGCCCTCGGCTGGGCGGCGCGCCTGCACGAGGTCGGCCTGGACATCGCCCACAGCCAGTTCCAGAAGCATGGCGCCTACGTGGTGGAACACGCCGACCTGCTGGGGTTTTCGCGCCAGGAACAGCAGGTGCTGGCGGCGCTGGTGCGGGGGCACCGGCGCAAACTGCCGACGGCGGTGTTCGACGCCCTGCCGAACGGCCTGGCCGAATCCGCGCTGCGTTTATGCCTGGTGCTGCGCCTGGCGGTGAAACTGCACCGCAGCCGCACCAGCAAGCCGCTGCCGGAACTGCACCTGCGGGTTACGGAAAACCGGCTGCGGCTGACGTTTCCCGACGGCTGGCTGGCGTCGCATCCGCTCACCGCCATCGACCTGGAGCGCGAACAGGACTACCTGAAAAGCGTGGATATTTCCGCCGAATTCGCCTGATTCGCTACAATCCGTTGTTAATAAAGGACAATCGCCGGCCGGGAGGGAGCCCAGCCGGGCCCTTAAAGGTTTGGCGGCGGCGGCCGCTAACCTGCAATGAACGAAACGCCTGCCCCACCCCCCGGGGCCACCGCTGCCGGAGAAGCAATGATGAGTGATCTGCCCGCCCTGCAAAGCGCGCTGCTCGGCATCCAACGGGGGCTGGAGGGCGTCAACAAGAACGCCTCCCAGATCGCCAGCGCCAAACAGATGGACGCGGAAAACCCGGCCGACGAGGCCAAGCCGCTGGTGGAAATGCTGGAGAACCGCAACCAGGTGGAGGCGTCGGCCAAGGTGCTGAAGACCGTCAGCGACACCATCGGTACGCTAATCGATACCAAGGCCTGAGCGCCGATCCCCGCCTGCGGCTATTTGGGCCGCGACTTTTCCTGCCAGTACTTCGCCTTCTGCGGATCGGGCTTGACGCCCAGCTCGCCGCGGGCGTAGATGTGCGCCAGCGCCGCCATGGCATGCCGATTGCCGTTCTTGGCCGCCTCGCTGAGCCAGTGCAGGGCCTTCTTGTTGTCCTTGGTTACATCCCAGGCACCGCTTTCGTAGCGCAGCCCCAGCTCGTACTGGGCCAGCGGGTCGCCATGGGCGGCTTTCCGTTTCAGCACGTCGGCGGACTGCTGGTAGACCATCGTGGTGTACTTCAGCACGTCGTTCACCACCGCCAGCAGGTTGATGGCGTCGCTGTGGCCGCGCGCCGCTGCGCGGCTCAACCAGTCGCGCGCCAGCTCGTTGTCCTGAGCCACGGCGTAGCCGTCGTGATACATCTTGCCGAGCAGGTACTGGGCGTCAGCATTGCCGTTCTCGCCGGCCTTGGTGAGCCAGTGCACTGCCCGTGCGGGGTTCTTCTCAACGCCAAAACCCTCCAACCGCGCCTTGCCGAGCCGGTATTGGGCCTCGGGATTGCCGGCGCGCGCGGCCTTGCGCCACCAATACACGGCGTGGCCGGGATCCTTTTCCACGCCGGTGCCGGTGGCATACAGCTTGCCCATTTCCATCTGCGCATAGGGCTGGCCGTCGCGGGCTGCGCGCAACAGCCAGTAGGCCGCCTTCTTGGCGTCCGGCTTCAGGTGGTAACGGCCCTCCAGGTAGGCCAGGCCGTAGAGCAATTGGGCGCCGGCGTCGCCTTCCACCGCCTGATGGGCGATCATTTTCAGCTCCTGGGGCGGCTCCTGCGCCGTTGCCGGCGGCGATGCCAGCACTGCGCCCAGCGAAGCGCAGACCAGGGGCAGGACATACAGCAACTTCATCGGGTTCTCCGTAATCGACCGCGGTCGCGCCGCCTAGCGGTCGCGCGGTGCGCGGTCCACATGATACAGCACGGCGATCAACACCACGGTGGCTGAAATCATGAAGTGGGGGCCGAACAGCCAGAAAACCAGCGGCACGGCGAAATAGTAGGCGCGCATGCCGACGCTGTAATAGCGTCCGGCGCGGTTCAGATGCAGGGCCACCGTATGGGGGGTGATGGCCGCCGGTCGCCGTTCGGCCGGCACCGCCAGCAGGAAGCCGACGTGGTGGAACAGGCGCACCGCCATGGCAAAGCTGAAGAAAGCCACCAGGAAATCGGACAGCAGGAACAGCACTTTGGCGATCCACACCCCCGGATGCAAGGAGCCCAACACGTTGAGGTGATGCCAGGAGGTGGTCAGCTTCTCCGATTGGCCGCTCAGGGTCAGGGTTCCCATCACCAGCAACACCGCGGTCGACGCGAAGAAGGTGGCGGCCATGGTGGAATTGCGCAGCGTCTGCACGCCCAGAATGCCCTTGGCCTCGTCTTCCATGATGCCGTGGACCCACGCCTGGCGCGCCGTGTGGGTGACGCTTTGGAAGGTGTAGAGCGGGTTGCGACGCAGCTTCAACCGCAGGTAGATGTGATAGCACGCCAGCAGCACCGCGCTGATGGCGAGGCTGACGAAGTCGGTGAGGTATTCTTCCAACCAGTGTACGGTGGACATGGCGTCGGCGTTAGCGGCTGCGGGCCCGGCGCGCGATTATACCTGAACGGTGCTTTTCCTGCAGTAAAAGCGTGGAAACGCGCTAGAGTGCGTCGATCAGCTGCTCCATGCGCCGGCGTTGGGACCGGTCGGGCAGGCGGCCGTAGCCTGCATCCATATTGTCCACCAGGTGCCGCGGCTTGTCGGTGGCGGGGATGGCACAGGTGACCGCCGGGTGTGACAGCACGTACTTGAGGAACAGCTGCGCCCAGCTGTGACAGTCGAAGTCGGCACACCACTGCGGCAGCGGCCGGCCCCGCACCCGGCGGAACAGGCTGCCGCGGGCGAAGGGCCGGTTGACGATGACGGCGATGCGGCGCTCGGCTGCCAGCGGCAGCAACCGCTGTGCCGCATCGCGCTCGGCCAGGGAATAGTTGAGCTGCACGAAATCCAGCGGCTGGCGGCGCAGCACCCGTTCCAACTCGTCGTAGGCTCCGCGGTGGTAATGGGTGACACCCAGGTAGCGCACCCGCCCCGCTTCCTTCCAGGCGCGCAGCGTCGCCAGCTGGGTGTCGGTGTCGACCAGATTGTGCACCTGAATCAGGTCCAGCCGTTCGCTGCGCAGCCGGCGCATGGACTGCTGCATTTGGCGGATGCCGGCCTCGCGGCCGCTGGTCCAGACCTTGGTGGCCAGGAACAGTTCCCGCCGGACGCCGAGCCCGGCGCTGAGATCGCCGACCACGGTTTCGGCGCTGCCGTACATGGGCGAGGTGTCCACCAGCGTGCCGCCGTAGGCAATGAACCGCCGCAAGACTTCGCGCAAGGGTCCGCGCTCGGCCGGCGACGCGCCCACGTCGAAGGTGCGCGAGGTGCCGAGCCCGATCGCAGGCAGCAATTCGCCGCTGGCGGGGATCGGCCGCTGGAGCATGGACTGCGGCCGCGGGGCCGCACGCCCGGGGCGCCACATCACGCCCACCGCGCCTGCGGCCAGCAGGCGCAGGGCGTTGCGCCGTGAGATCCCTGGAGGGCGGTCGCCCGGGTTCCTGGCCATGGCACACCTCACACTGGCGGGGGTTCATTAAGGAGAGCTTAGATCACCCGGCGCTGCTGCGGACTATCGTGGCAATCGACTGCGCAGGCGTTCGTGGCGCCGCCCCAAAAGGACGCCGTTGGCGAGCCACAGCGCCGCGATGGGCACGGCGATCCAGGCCATTGCCGAAAGGCTCAGGCCCAGCTCGCGCAGGCCGCCGAACAGCCAGCCGCTGGCGGCATCGCCGCCGCGGTAGACCACGGTGTCGATGAAATTCTTGGCCTTGTACTTGGTTTCGGTATCCACCACCGTGAACAGCACCTCCCGCGCAGGGCGCGTGAGGGCATAATTGCCGGCCCGCCTTACCACCTGGAATACCACCAACACCACCAGCAGCGGGGCGGCCGCCAACAGCGTGAAGCCGCCCAGCACCAACACCGGGATCGCGCCCAGGGCCACGCTCAGCCGGAAGCGGCTCATGACCCGGCCGCTGACCAGCACCTGGGTGGCGATGGTCAGCACGTTGACCGCCAGGTCGATGGACGCGAACAGGGTGGTGCGCCGCCCGGGGTCGTCGTAGGCCGCCTTGACGATGTTGGCCTGTTCGAAATAGAGGAATGTCGACAGGGTGGTGAACAGCAGCACGAAGGTGCATACGCCAAGCAGGTAAGGTGAGCCGGCCACCAGCCGCACGCCGGCCAGGACGCCGCCGCCCAGGGGCTGCTCCCGGGTGGCGGTGCGGTCCGCGCGCATCCGCGCCAGCAGCCGGTGGATACAGAACGTCGCCGCCAGCAGCAGGGCCGCCGACACCGGCAGCAGATGTACCGGCCCGAGCCGCGTGGCCAGGGCGGCGGTCAGGGCCGGCCCGGCGATGGCACCGGCGCTGCCGCCGGCGGCGATGAATCCGAACAGCCGCCGCGCCTGCTCGTTGCGGTACAGGTCGGCCATGAAACTCCAGAACACCGACACCACGAACAGGTTGAACACACTGGTCCAGACGAAGAAGCCCCGCGCCAGCCCGGCGCGGGGGATCCCCGTTTGGAACAGGGCGTAGAACAGCACGATGTTGACGACGAAAAAGTAGTACACCAGCGGCATGAACACCCGCCGCGGCAGCCGGGCCGTCACCATACCGAAGGCCGGCACGGCCGCCAGCATGGCCACGAAAGTGGCGGTGAACACCCAGGGCAGGTTCTGGATGCCGCCGGCGATGCCCATTTCATCGCGCAGCGGCCGCAGGATGTAATAGCTGCACAACAGGCAAAAGAAGTAGGCGAATGACCACAGCAGGGCGCGCACCTCGTCGGGGCGCACATTCACCAGGCGTTCGAGCAGCCGTGCGACGGCGGCGGCGCGGGATTTCGGCTCGGGCACGTTGGTTATGGCGGTGGCACGCGCAAGGCGCCTATCAGCGCAATTCTAGCGCGCCAATGCTGCGTCCGGGCGCGGCCGGATCACGCGTCCTGGCCCGGCCTGGGGGGCGGCTGCCGCCAGACCGGGTCGCGGAAGGCGTAGAGGAACAGTCCGACGAAATACGGCAGCAGGAACGCCCAGACGCCGAAGGTGAGCAGCGCCAGGTCCCGGTGGGTGGCGAGATAGTCCTGCACGGCGGTCCAGGTGCGCAGCATGGGGTAGAGGCTTACCGCGACCTGGCTGAACAGCGCCAGCGCGAAGGCCGCCACCCACAGCCAGCGGCCGACGATCCGCCGCCGGTAGGCGTAGCCGAACAGTCCCACCAGGCCCAGGGCGGCGCTCAGGAACGCCAGTTTCTCATCCCAGCCGGCCGCGGCCGCCTGGCGCGGCGTGTGAAACGTCCAGAACGCCGCCACGGCCAGGAAGGCCGCATAGGCGCCGGCGTAGATTTTCCAGAAGCGTCGCATGCAATCATCGATTCCGGGTGGAGCGCGTCACCGCCGGCGGCATCGTACCACCGCGCTGCGGCGCGGCAGCCAGACGCCGGGGGCGTTCCAATGATCAGCTCAGTTTGGCCAGCTTTTCCAGCAGGATCTGCTGGGCCGTGCGCGGCTTCTGGCTGCCGTGCTTGGTCCGCTTGTAGGTGCCGTCGCTCTGCAGAATCCAGGCCTGGGTGTTGTCGGCCAGATAGGTCATCAGGCCGTCCTGCACCACCCGATTGCGCAGGTTCTCCTCCTCGATCGGGAAGCAGGTTTCCACGCGGCGGAAGAAGTTGCGGTCCATCCAGTCGGCGCTGGCGCAGAATACCTTGGGATCGCCGCCGTTGTGAAAATAGTAGATGCGCGTGTGTTCGAGGAAGCGCCCGACAATGGAGCGCACGGTGATGTTGTCGGACACGCCGGGGACCCCGGCGCGCAGGCAGCAGGCGCCGCGCACGATGAGATCGATCTTCACCCCGGCCTGAGACGCCTGGTACAACGCGCGGATGATCTTCGGTTCGACCAGTGCATTGAGCTTGGCGATGATGCGCGCCTCCTTGCCGGCGGCGGCCCGTTCGGCCTCGGCCTCGATCAGCGCCAGCAGCATCTTGTGCAGGGTGAACGGCGACTGCAGCAGCTTTTTCAGCTTGGTGGCGCGTCCCAGACCGGTGAGCTGGAGGAACAGCCGGTGTACGTCCTCGCCGAACGCCCGGTCGCAGGTCATCAGCCCAATGTCGGTGTAGACCCGCGCGGTGCCGACGTGATAGTTGCCGGTGCCCAGGTGCACGTAACGGCGCAGGCGCCGTCCTTCGCGGCGCACCACCAGCAGCATCTTGGCGTGGGTCTTGTGGCCGACCACGCCGTAGACCACGTGGGCGCCGGCATCCTGCAGGCTGGTGGCCAGCTCGATGTTGGCCTCCTCGTCGAAGCGGGCGCGCAGTTCGACGATCACCGTGACTTCCTTGCCGGCGCGGGCCGCCTCCACCAGCGCCTGCACCACCTGCGAGTCGGTGCCGGTGCGGTACAGGGTCTGTTTGATGGCCAGGACGTTGGGATCGGCGGCCGCCTGGCGCACCAGGTCGAGCACCGGCACGAACGATTCGAAGGGGTGGTGCAACAGCACGTCGCCGTGGCGGACGACCTCGAACAGGTTCGTATCATTGAGCAGCCGCTTCGGTACGCCCGGGGTGAACGGCGGGTACTTCAGGTCCGCCCGGTCCACCATGTCGTAGACCGCCAGCAGGCGGTTGAGGTTGACCGGGCCGTTGACGCGAAACAGGTCGTCGGGGCCGAGCTTGAACTCCTGCAACAGGAACTCGGCCATCTCCTGGCTGCACTTGTCGGCCACCTCCAGGCGCACCGTGTCACCGAGGCGGCGCGCCGACAGCTGACCTTTCAACGCCCGCATCAGGTCGTCGATCTCCTCCTCGTCGACGAACAGGTCGGAGTCGCGGGTGGCGCGGAACTGGTGGCAGCCGCTGACGTTCATGCCGGGGAACAGGTCCGAGACGTGGGCATGGATCACCGAACTCAGGAACACGAACGCATGGCTGCCGCCCGACAGGGAATCCGGCAGGCGGATCACCCGCGGCAGCGAGCGCGGCGCCTGCACGATGGCCGCGCGGCTTTCGCGCCCGAAGGCATCCTTGCCCTCCAGGGAAACGATGAAGTTGAGGCTCTTGTTCAACACCCGCGGGAACGGGTGGGCCGGGTCCAGGCCCAGGGGGCTGAGCACCGGCAGCAGCTCGTTGTTGAAATAGCGCTTGATCCAGCTGGCCTGTTTCTGGGTCCAGCGGTCGCGGCGCAGGAAGCGGATCTTCTGCCGCGCCAGCTCCGGGATCAGCACCTCATTGAGCACCCGGTACTGCTCTTCGACCAGCTTGTGCGCCTCGCTGCGGATCCGGTCCAGGGCCACCTCCGGGGTCAACCCGTCGGCTTCGGTTTTCACCGACTGCAGGGCCTCCAGGTGCTTGAGTCCGGCGACGCGGATTTCGAAGAACTCGTCGAGGTTGGTGCTGGAGATGCACAGGAACCGCAGCCGCTCCAGCAGCGGCGTCTGCTCGTCCCTGGCCTGGTGCAGCACCCGCCACTGAAACTGCAGCAGGCTCAGCTCCCGGTTGATATACAGCTCCGGGTTGTTGAGATTGGGTGCGTCCATCAATCGAGTTTATGACAAAAATACGTCAACTGTGTTACAGCTCCCGCAGCCAGCCGGCGGCGCTCTTGGCGAAGTAGGTGAGGATGCCGTCGGCGCCGGCACGCTTCATTCCCAGCAGCGATTCCAGCACCACGCTGCGTTCGTCCAGCCAGCCGTTGCCCACGGCCGCCATCAGCATGGCGTACTCGCCGCTCACCTGATATACCAAAGTCGGCACACCAAAGCGGTCCTTTACCCGGCGCACGATATCCAGGTAGGGCATGCCTGGCTTCACCATCACCATGTCGGCGCCTTCATCCAGATCCAGCGCCACCTCGCGCAGCGCTTCGTCGCTGTTGGCGGGGTCCATCTGGTAGGTGTGCTTGTTGCCGCCGCCGAGGTTGGCCGCCGAGCCCACCGCATCGCGAAACGGCCCATAGAAGCCCGACGCGTACTTGGCGGAGTAGGCCAGGATGCGGGTATGGATCCGGCCCGCCGCCTCCAGGGCTTCGCGCACGGCGCCGATGCGTCCGTCCATCATGTCCGAGGGTGCGACCACGTCGGCGCCGGCTTCGGCGTGGGACAGGGCCTGTTTGACCAGCACCTCCACGGTCTCGTCGTTCATGACGTAGCCGCTGGCGTCGATGAGCCCATCCTGGCCGTGGGTGGTGAACGGGTCCAGGGCCACGTCGGTGATCACGCCCAATTCCGGAAACCGCTGTTTCAGGGCGCGCACCGCCCGCTGGGCAAGGCCTTCGGGGTTGTAGGCCTCGCGCGCGTCCTCGCTTTTGCATTCCGCCGGTGTGACGGGGAACAGCGCCACCGCCGGCACCCCCAGCTCCAGCAGCTGTTCCGCGTCGCGCAGCAGTTGATCGATCCCGACCCGCTCGATCCCCGGCATGGATGGCACCGGCTCGCGCGTGGAATCGCCGTCGCGCACGAACATCGGGTAGATCAGATCGCCGGCGCCGAGACGGTTCTCCTGCATCAGGCGGCGGGAAAACCCGTCGCGGCGCATGCGCCGCATACGGGTGCGCGGATAGCGGCCGTGGCCGCCGGTGTGGTCGGACATGAATCGACTCCTGCAATGGACATGCGGCTGGACGCCGCAGGGCGACGGCCGGGCCGCCAACGGATGTGCGGGCGCCCGGTTCTGAATCAGTTCATCGGGTCAGTGTACTGCCTTTGGACGGCGGCGCGAAAGCGCAGCGCCGGCAGCACGTGCTTGGGTAGCGTTAACGCGCCCTATGCGGCGCAGCCCCGACCTCTTGTGTGTCGACCGGGTAGCCGGCGCGCTGCCAGCCGGCGAAGCCTTCGCGCAACGGTCGGGCGGCGATGCCCTGTTGGCGCAGCCGGCGGACTGCTTCGTAGGCCAGCAGGCAGTAGGGATCGCGGCAGTAGGCGACCACCTCGGCGTCGGCGGACAACTGGTCCAGATACCGCTCGAGCCGTTCCAGCGGGACGTTGAGGGCGCCGGGCACGTGGCCGGCCGCGTACTCCTCCGCCGGGCGCACGTCGACCACTGTGACGCCGTTGTCGAGGCGCTGCAGGAGATCGCGGCCGTCAAGCGGCTGCAGCTCGCCGTTTTCGTTCTTCAGCAGCCGCCCCACGTCGGACAGGGTGGACCGGGCCACCTGCCGCAGCACCGCCAGAAGCTCGACCACCGACTCGTCGCTGAGGCGGTAGTAAACGTGCTGGGCCCGTTTGGTGGCGCACACCAGACCCGCTTTGCGCAGCTGCTGGAGGTGCTGGGAGGTGTTGGCTACGCTCAGCTCGCAGGCCCGCGCCAGGGTTTCCACGCTGCGTTCGCCGTGCGACAGGATTTCGAGAAATTCCAGCCGGTTGCCGTGCGCCAAGGCCTTGCCTGTGCGGGCAAACTGGGCATACAGTTGATGTGTGAACGTTTCGCCGGACATGGACGGACCGTGGTTCGGATAGGACTCCGGTAAACTTTAGTATATAAGCATACGCTTTTGTTGGCCGCGATACGAGGCCCGCGCGTCCGGGCCGTCCGCATCCGGCTCACCGTTCCTCACCGCTGGAACGCCGCCCCGCGCCTGTGGTCGAATAACGACGACTGCGGCGCAGGCTCCGCCGCCCCACACCCGCCCGGGAGATGCGTACCCGATGCATGCGACACTGCCGCTGCTCAAGCACACCGACTTTCCCGCCCTGCGCCGCACTCGCCTGGAGACGGTCCAGGTCAATCTGGGCTACCGCTGCAACCAGCGCTGCCTGCACTGCCACGTCAACGCCGGCCCCAACCGCAAGGAGGAACTGGATGCCGACACGGCGGCGGACGTGCTCGACTTCCTGCGCCGCTCAGGGGCCGGCGGCCTCGATCTCACCGGCGGCGCGCCGGAGCTCAATGCCCAGTTCCGGCGCCTGGTGGCCGCGGCCCGCGCCCTCGGGGTGCAGGTCACCGACCGCTGCAATCTCACTGTACTGGAAGAACCCGGCCAGGAGGATCTGGCCGGGTTTCTGGCCCGGCACCGGGTGGCGGTGGTGGCCTCCCTGCCCTGCTACCTGGAGCAGAACGTGGACGCACAGCGCGGCGACGGCGTCTACCAGCGCAGCATCCGCGCCCTGCGGCGCCTCAATGACCACGGCTACGGCCACCCCGACGCCGGTCTCGACCTGACCCTGGTGTTCAATCCCCAGGGGCCGGTGCTGCCGCCGCCCCAGGCGGGCCTCGAGGCCGACTACCGCCGGGAGCTGGGGCGGCGATTCGGGGTCGTGTTCACGCGGCTGTTCACCCTGGCCAACATGCCCATCCAGCGCTTCGGCAGCACCCTGATTTCGCGCGGCGAGTTCGCGCATTACATGGAGTTGCTGCGTGGCGCCCACCGCGACGAGAACCTGGCGCAGGTCATGTGCCGCAGCCTGATCAGCGTCGACTGGCAGGGCTACGTCTACGACTGCGATTTCAACCAGATGCTGGGACTGCCGCTGGCCGGCGCGGCGGGCCGCCGCCACATCCGCGACCTGGACCCGGGCCTGGCAGGCCGGCCCATCCGGGTTGCCGATCACTGCTACGGCTGCACCGCCGGCCAGGGCAGCAGCTGCGGCGGAGCGCTCAGCGACTGACGGCCGCAGCGGCGCCCGCCCCCGGCCGGCGCTTCAATAATCCCGCCGGTGTGCCGATCTAATGCCCTGACGGTATTGATTTCAGGCATCGGAAGCGGATTCCATGAGCAGTACGTCCAGTGAAGCGCTCGCGGCGGGCACGCTGCGGCCCTCGGACTTGCCCGCGCCTCCCCAGGCGGCGCTGGCGGTGATGCGTGCCTGTGCCGACGACAACGCCGACAGCCACACGCTGGCCGGATTGGTGGCCAATGATCCGCTGCTGACCGCCGAGCTGCTGCGCGTGGTCAACTCGCCGTTCTACGGCCTCGGCCATGAGGTGGGCAACATCGCGCGCGCGGTCACCGTCCTCGGGCGTGGCGCCCTGCGCAGCCTGGTGTTGAGCATTTCCGTGCGCGACGCGCTGCGCCACCAGAACCTGCCGGATTTCGACATCACCGGTTACTGGGAGCACTTGCTGCGCTGCGCGGTTTCGGCGCGTCTTCTCGGGCCGTTGGCGGGCCTGCCGCCGGAGGAATGCTTTACCGCCGGACTGCTGGCCGACTTCGGCCTGCTGGCGCTGTTCCACGCCCTGCCCGAGAAAGCCGGCACCTGGTCCGAGCTGCGGACGCTGGACCCGCAACAGCGCCATCGGGTGGAGAGCCGACGGCTCGGCACGACACACGATCAGGTCGCGCAGATGCTGGCGCGCGCCTGGGTGCTGCCGGAAACCCTGACCGAGGCACTGGGCAGCCACCATCACTGTGACGCCCTGGACCGGCCCGCGGCCGGCGCGCTGTGCCGGGTCCTGCACCAGGCCGACTGGATGGCGGCGGTGTTCGCGGCCGCCGATCCCGCCCCGGTACTGGAGCGCTGCCGGCGCCTGCTGCAGGACGGCTTCGGCCGCGACGCCGAGGCCGCCAACGAGCTGCTTGCCGCCGTGCCCGACCAGGTGCAGGAGGCGGCCGCCGGCCTCGGGCTGGGGGTCAGCGAACAGGCGGACTTCGGCACCCTGCTGCGCGAGGCCAACCTGCGCCTGGCCGAGGAGAACCTCAGCTATCAGGAACTGAACTGGAGATTGACCAAGACCCTCAACGAGCGTGACCGCCTGGCGGCCGAGCTCAACCGGGAACTGGAGACCGCCGCCGAGATCCAGCGCAGCCTGCTGCCGCGGCCTCAGGCCGAACGCTTTCCGGTGGTGGGCGTCAACGTCCCGGCCAAGGAACTGTCGGGCGACTTCTATGACTATTTCGCCCTCGGCGACGGCCGCATCTGCTTCAACCTCGCCGACGTGTCCGGCAAGGGGATTACCGCGGCGCTGTTGATGGCCAAGACCAGCAGCCTGTTCCGCTGCCTCGGCAAGCACATGCATGACCCGGCGCTGCTGCTGGAGCTGATCAACCAGGAGCTGTGTGAAACCTCGGTGCACGGCATGTTCGTGACCATGATCGCCGGCGTCTACAGCCCCGCCGACGGCAGCCTGTCGTTGGTCAACGCGGGCCACCCGCCGGCGCTGCTGCTGGAGCCGGGCGGCGGCTTGGTCGAAGTGCCCGCGCAGGCGCCGCCGCTGGGAATCAGCGCCGCGGTGTCGTTCGCCAAGAACGAGCTGCAGCTGCACGGTGGCAGCCTGTACCTGTTTTCCGACGGCGTCAGCGAAATGCGCCTCCCGGACGGCGACATGCTGGGGGTGGACGGACTGGCGCAGGTGCTGCGCGCGCTGGCGAAACTGCCGCCGCGCCAGCGGGTGCAGACCCTGGTGGCCCGGCTCACCGACCGCGTCGAGGAGGTCCGCGACGACGTTACCGTCCTGGTGGTGGAGGAGCCGAATGAGCGGGCCTGAATCACTGGTACGGCTGCACTTCGGCGCCCGGGCGGACCGGCTGCGCATGGTGCGCTGCGTGGTGCAGGGTGCCGCCGAAATCAGCGGCTGCGCGCGCTCCCAGGCCGACGAACTGGTGTTGGCGGTCAACGAAGCGTGCATGAACATCATCGAGCACGCTTACGGGGGCGACGACACCGGCGGCATCGTGCTTGAAATCGTCGCCGACGGTGACCGGCTGCTGTTCCGCCTCACGGACTTCGCACCGCCGGTGGACCCCGACAAGGTCCAGCCGCGTGACCTGGACGACCTGCGGCCCGGCGGCCTCGGTGTGCATTTCATCCGCGAAGTGATGGACTCCGCCCGGTTCGTCGATCCGCCCGCAGGCGCCGGCAACCTGCTCGAAATGACCAAAACCATTCGGCGCCGGTGAGGGGGGACTAGTATGCAAGTGGAAGTGCACCTGGAGGGACCGTACGCTGTGGTGGCGCTGTCGGGCGAAGTGGACCTGCATCATTCGCCCACCGCGCGCAAGCAGCTGCTGGGGCAGTTGCAGGCCCAGCGCCCGGTGCTGGTGGATCTCGCCGCGGTGGAGTATATCGACAGCTCCGGCGTCGCCAGCCTGGTCGAAGGCTACCAGCTGGCCCGCACCCGCGACCTGGAGTTCGCCCTGGTGGGTGTCAGCGAGGCGGTGATGCGGGTGCTGAAACTGGCACGGCTCGACCAGGTCTTCCCGATCTACGCCTCGATCAGCGAGCGTCTCGGTCATGGCGGCTGAACAGCGCCACGGCGGCCTGCGCCTGCTGGTCGAGAACGTCGGCCGCCGCACCTGCGGCGGTATCGAGGAGCTGGGCTACGTGTTCCTGCTGCTGCTCGAGAGCCTCTACTGGCTCGTCCTCGGCAAGCGGCGCCGCCAGCCCGTGCGGATGGCGGCGATGTTTCAGGAAGCGCTCCAGGTGGGCGTGCTGGCGGTGCCCATCGTCGCCGTGTTGTCGTTCGCGGTGGGCGTGATGCTGGCGATCCAGGCCATCGAAACCCTGCGCATCTTCGGCGCGGAGTCCAAGGTGGTGCTGGGCGTGGCGCTGGCGGTGACCCGCGAATTCGCGCCGCTGATCGTCGGCATCCTGGTGGCGGGACGCTCGGGCTCGGCCATCACCGCGCGCATCGGCACCATGCACGAGTCCCAGGAGATCGACGCCTTGCGGGTGGTCGGGATCAACCCGGTGCGCCACCTGGGCGCGCCGGTGCTGGTCGCCATGCTGGTGATGGTGCCGACCCTGACCATTCTCGGCGACCTTGCGGGCATTCTCGGCGGCGGCGTCTACACCGCGCTCGAACTGAAGATGACCCTGGGCGCCTATGCCCACCGTACGGTCGAGATTCTCACCGTGGACGACCTGCGCCAGGGACTGGTGAAGAGCCTGGTGTTCGCCGTCATCATTGCCCTGGTGGGGGTCAGCAACGGCTTCCAGGTAGGCAGCGGCGCCGAGGGGGTCGGGCGCTCCACCACCCGCTCGGTGGTGCTGTCGATCAGCTTCATCGTCCTGGCGGACATGATTTTCACCTATTTCCTCAACCGGTGAGGCGCGGCGGATGGATGCGGCGAGCGAAGATTACGTCATAGAAGTCGACGACCTGGTGGCCTACTGGGGCGAGCGGCAGATCCTCAAGGGGGTCAGCCTGCGCGTGCGCCGCGGCGAAATCATGGTGATTATGGGCGGCAGCGGTTCGGGCAAGAGCACGCTGCTGCGTTACCTGCTCGGCCTCAACCGGCCGGCGTCGGGCAGCATCCGTCTGCTGGGGCGCGACATCACCCGCGTCAACGACCACGAACTCTACCAACTGCGCCGGGAGATCGGCGTGTCGTTCCAGGGCGGGGCGCTGATCCGCTCCATGAGCGTCGGCGACAATGTGCGCCTGCCCCTGCGCGAGCATGCCCGCCTCGACGAGCAGACCATGGGCATCATGACCCGCATGAAGCTCGAGGTGGTGAACCTGGCCGGCTTCGAGCACTTGATGCCGGCGGAACTGTCCGGGGGCATGATCAAGCGCGCGGCGCTGGCGCGCGCCATCGTCATGGATCCGAAGCTGCTGTTTTTCGACGAGCCCTCCGCCGGCCTTGACCCGGTGGTGGCGGCGGAGCTCGATGAGTTGATCCTGCGGCTGCGCGACGCCATGAACATGACCATTGTGGTCGTTACCCACGAGCTCGACAGCGCCTTCAAGATCGCCGACCGCATCACCGTGCTTGACGAGGGTTCGATCCTGGTCACCGGCACCGTGGAGCAGGTGCGCTCCAGCGACAACGAGCGCATCCAGAACCTGCTCAATCGCCGGCCGCGCACCGAGCCCATGGACGCGGACGAATACCTGCGGCGGCTGACCGGCGCGTAGCGCCGGCCCGGGCCGTGGCTGAACCAGGGAGTACTGTCAGGTCATGAGGAAGGACAACGTCAATTATCTGCTGGTGGGCAGCTTCGTGCTACTGATGTTCGGCGTGCTGCTGGTGCTGGTCTATCGCATAACCGGGCGCCAGGCCGATACCGACACCTATTACGTCCGTTACGGCAACATCAGCGGCGTCAAGGTGGGTACCGCAGTGACCTATGGCGGCTACCAGATCGGCCAGGTGGACGAGGTCGAGCCGGTGCGCGCCAAGGGCCGCACCCGCTACCGGCTGTCGCTGGCGATCAAGGCCGGCTGGCAGATTCCCGAGGACAGCGTCGCGCGCATCGTGTCGCCGGGGCTGCTGTCGTCCAACATCATCGATATACGCGAAGGCAAGAGCACGGCCAGCCTGCGCCCGGGTGCGCGGATCAACGGCCAGGAGGAGGTGAGCATCATGACCGTGCTCAACTCCATGGCCTTCGAGCTCAAGGATCTGTCCGACCACAGCATCAAGCCGCTGCTCAACAACCTCAACCGCCAGGTCGCCACCGTCGGCACGGACCTGCGCCGCCGCATTCCCGAGATCACCGCCAGCACCAGCCAGCTCCTGGCGCGGCTGAACCGCAGCGCCGAACGGCTCAACGACGTGCTCGGCGATGAGAACCGCTCCCATGTCAATAACGTGCTCGCCAATGCCGACAAGGTCAGCCGCAACCTGGCCAATCTCTCCTCGGAGTTCGCACGGGTCCGTGACCAGCTCGACCGGCTGCTGCGCAGCTCCAACCAGTTGCTCGACCACAACCGCAAGGACATCCGTGCCAGCGTCGTCGCGCTGCGCACGTCGCTCGACACCGTGTCCCGCAACATCAACACGGTGGTTTACAATCTGCAGTCAACAAGCCGCAACATGAACGAGTTCAGCCGCGAAATCCGCGCCAATCCCGGTTTGCTGATGGGCGGCACGCCACCCCGGGACGACAAGGTGTCCGAGCAATGAGTACAGTGGTATTGCGCAGCCGGGTGACCGGGTTGCTGTTGGCGGTGGCGCTGGCCGGCTGCATGAGCCAGCCGCCGGTGCCCACGGACCGGTATTACCGGCTAACGCCCCCCGATCCGGCGCCGGCCGCGGCGCAGCCGGTCTTTGCCGGGACGCTGGGCGTGGCGCCGCTGGACAGTGACGGCCTGCACAGCGAGCGGGCCCTGCTGTACGTGGATCAGCAGCGCCCCCTGGAGCTGCGGCGCTACCATTATCATTTCTGGGCTGACCCGCCGCCGCAGCTGGTCCAGTCCCAGCTGCTGAACTACCTGCGCCGGGCCGGCATCGCCCGCAACGTGGTGCGCAGCGACTCGCCGGTCACCGTGGACCACCTGGTCAGCGGCCGCCTGCAACGGTTCGAGCGCATCGTCGGCAAGAGCCAGGTGAAGGTGGCGGTGGCCATGGAGCTGGGGGTCGACCGCGGCGCCCGCGGCGGTCCCGGCTGGCGCGCATCCTACCAGGCCGTGGTCGCCGCCAAGGACCGCTCCATGTACGCCACGGTGCAGGCGTACAACGTGGCGTTCGGACGCATTTGCGCCGAGTTTCTGGGCGACCTGCGCCACCATTGAGGCGGGTCCGGTTTCGCTGTCCGGGAGCCGTTGTCAGGCTTTGCCTGCGTGATCTCCAGCCGTCGGATACGTCCTATGGGCAAAGACACCCCTGAAGTCTCGCCGCAGACGCCGCCTGATTTGGGTGCCTGGTATGCCGAGCCGCTGGCCGTGCCCGCGGCGCGCCGGCTGCTGAAGCGGGCGCGCGACCGCCAGCAGCAGGCCTTTACCGCCGGCACCGACGGCGCGGCATGGGCGGTGCAGGAAATGATCGCCCGTTTCTGGCTGGGCCGCCCGATCGAGTCACAATACCGCAATCTGCTCAAGACCACCCGCGACGAGGGGGTGCGGGTGCTGGCGGAGCTGGTCTACGGTCAGCTGTTGATGAGCCGGCGGCTGCGCGGCGCCGACCGCCACTTGCGCGCGGCTTTCGCGCGCGCCGCGGCACTGCTGGCGCCCGCCGACTATTTTGCGGTCATGAAACGCCACGAACTGCTTGGCCACCTGGCGCTGCGGGCGGCGCCGTCGCCGCCCCTGGGTCTGGACGCGCTGCTGCGCGAGGCGGCCGTAATCCGGACCCTGAAACGTGCCCATGGCCGCTTTGGGCGGAGTGGTGGCGGCCGCCGCGACGACACCCTCGGTTGATGGATTCCTGGCATTTCGCACCCGCCGCAGGCGGGGCAATGGCAAATTGCACCGCATGCCGGAATCACGACGGCAGTTCCCTGCCGGCGTCCAATTGATGGCACGCCCCGCCTCCGCCTCCCCATCCCGACGCCGCTCCCGTGCCGCCCCGGCCGGCGCGGATAGAGTTTCGCTAACTATCGGTTTAACTGGATATTTTCATGTCGAACGGCGGCCGCTGCCGGACGTTCCGCGAGACCCGAATGCGGTTCGCATCCGCGGTGGGGCCGGATGGTACGGGTTTTGCTCGTAATTGGGGCAGAGAGGCGGAGCGCCGCTTCCGCCGGCCGCTGGTCGGCCGCGGCCTGGGACCGGAATTCGGTCCCTCACAGCGGGCGGAAGGCTCCCTGCATCGATTTTTGTTGACCGATTGACTCCTCCGGCGTGCGTGCGCGCTGCTTGAACCCTGCCACTTGTGGCAGGGTTTTTTTCTTCGCGGGCCCGATTGCCGGCGTCGTCAAAACCAGGCGGGCACGCCCGCGGCCGGGGCCATGTTCTCCGCCACCGCGTTGCCGGCCTGAGCGAAGCCGCGCACATGTCCGGCCGGACCCCGATACAGGCTGCGCACACCGCTGCGAGTGTGCAGATGCACGCTGCCGGCGCCGCCCGGCGCGTGCTATGTTGAAGCGCACTCCCTTCCGGACCACGCTGAAAGGACCCAGGTGTACCCAAACCTCGCCCGCGTGTGGCTGATGCTGGCGCTGATCCTGGCGTGGCCGCCGTATGGTCAGGCGGCGGCGCTGAGTCAGTCGTTCACTACCGCCGGCGGCACCGAAATCCCGTTGTTGCACTTCCCGGCCAAGGGCCGGGGCGCGGTGTTGTGGCTGCCGTCGGAATCCGGATTGCTCCCGCAGGAACAGCAAGCGGCCGCGGCGCTCGCCAAGGCGGGCGTGGAGGTATGGTATGCGGACGTGTTCAGCGCCTATTTCCTTCCCACCCTGGGCAGCAGTTTCGCCAAGATGCCGCCGGCTGACGTGGCGGCGCTGATCGAACATCTGCGCCGCACCACCGGCAAGCGCGTCTATCTGCTCAGCGCCGGGCGCGGCGCCCTGCTGGCCCTGCGTGCCGCCCATCGCTGGCAGGAGCAGCACCCCCGAGCCAAACCTCTGGGCGGCGCCATTCTCATCAGCCCCAAGCTCTATGTGCGCACGCCGGAGCCCGGGCTCGAAGGCCAGCTGATGCCGGTGGTCACCGCCACCAACCTGCCGCTGCTGATCCTGCAACCGGAGAAATCCATCTGGCGCTGGAAGATGAAGCGCATCGTGCCCGCCCTGAGCCGCGGCGGCAGCGACGTGTTCGTCCGCTACCTGCCCGGGGTCCGGGACCGTTTCTACTACCGCCAGGACGCAACCCCCGCCGAGGACGCCATGGCCCGGCGGCTGCCGGTGCTGCTCGAGCAGGCGCTGCGGATGCTGCGCACCGTCGACGGCAAACCGCGCCCTCCGGTGTCCATCACCGCCAAGGCCAGCGGCGAATCCCTGGCCGAGCGCACCGACCGGCGGCTGCGCCCGTTTCGCGGCAACCCGCAACCGCCGGCGCTGCGGCTGAAGGGCCTGGACGGTAAGGTGCATGACCTGGCCCAGTACCGGGGCAAAGTGGTATTGGTGAATTTCTGGGCCACCTGGTGTCCGCCGTGCGTGCGCGAAATGCCGTCCATCGAGCGGCTGAAACACAAGATGGCGGGGCGCCCGTTCAAGATACTGGCCGTGAACATGGCCGAGGACCGCAGCGCCGTGGAGCGGTTTCTGCACAATGTGGTGAACGTGGACTTCACCATTCTCCTGGACAGCGACGGCGCCGCATTGAGCCGCTGGAAGGTGTTCGCCTTCCCCACTACGTACGTGGTCGGCAAGCACGGGCGCATCCGCTATGCCCTGTTCGGCTCCATCGAATGGGACAATCCGGACGTGCTGCACAAGCTCGACCGGCTGCTGCGCCGGTAGCCCGCCTGTTGCGCCAGCCGGACGCCAGCCATTTGCGAAAAAGTGACCGTGCAGCCGGTGCGTGGCCTGCGCCCTTTTTCGGGCTCTCGCTGGTCCGGGCGCGCTGGTGGCTGCTCTTCACTCCGGCGGTTGCCCGGTGGATGCGCTGCGCTTATCCACCCTACGGTGACTGCGCCGGTAGCCCGCCTGTTGCGCCAGCCGGACGCCAGCCATTTGCGAAAAAGTGACCGTGCAGCCGGTGCGTGGCCTGCGC
>JARRNJ010000011.1:0-43228 GCA_037385045.1 Gammaproteobacteria bacterium
GTGACCGGCGAACACCGCCACCACCAGGCGCCGGTGGTGCTCTTGGTGAGCTGCATCCTCGGACATCCGCACTCTCCCTGGTAGACCCCTTCCGGTCCGGCCGCCGGTACCGGACTGTCGTCTCAAAGCATAGCTGCATCCCACGGCGTTGGCGCGAGGCGCGAGGCGCTGGTCGGTTCCCCGGATCTCGTTCCACTGCATGCGGGCTACATGAGCCGCCCCGCATGGTGGATGCGCTGCGCTTATTCACCCTACAGTTGGTCCGATAGGGCTGAGGAACGTAGGGTGGGTAAGCGCAGCTGATTTGCGTAGGTTGCGTCAAGGCCGAAGGACGGACGCAACGTCTGCTACAGTGGCGAGTGGCGAAACGCTCTTACCTCCCCGTTGGTCAGTGGCAACCCGCTGTCGCAAGGGCCAGCGAACCCGCCGGTTGCGCGCAAATCGAGGTCCCCGGTGCACCGCTTCTCTGTGCGACACTGATTACCTCGCCCCCGCGCGCTACGCGATACTTGCTACGCCAAACATCCATAATCCGGCCGGAGTGCAACGGAATCCGGGAGCGCCTCAAACCCCCGGATTCCGCGTTGCTGCATCCGGGCTACATCGACTACACCGACTCAAGGCTGACAACAAAGAGATTTACACCGCGCTCTCTGCGCCTCCGCGTCCTCTGCGTTATCGACCGACGTGTGAGGGCGTGGCCCGGACGGCATGCGATTCAACACACGGCGCCGGCATCAGAAATAAGTGGAGCGGATCTCGTCGTGCAGCTTGGCCAAGCCCAGCTGCAACTCGTCGACGAAAAGGTGCAGATCCTGCTGCTCGAGGACCTCGGGCTTTACCCGCACCACCTTGCGCTGCACACGGCGCAACAGCTTGAGGGGCTTTTCGTTGCGCGGCAGGGTCTCCAGGCAGTGCTGGACCTCACCGGTGGTGTGGTAAAAGGCGCGCGGAAAGCGCTTTTCCTGCAGCAGAAACCGCAGCACGTCGGAGCGCCGCACGCCGACGCGCATCTCGCGCCGGTACATCTGATAGGCGGTCAGCGACTTCAACACCCCGACCCACTGGATGCTCTCGAACGGCGCCATGTCCTCGGGCAGCTCCGGCAGCAGGCTGGCGGATCGCACGTCGATGATGCGCGTGGTCATGTCGGCCCGTTCGAGGTTGCGGCCGATGCGCAGGAACTGATAGCCCTCGTCGTGGGTCATGGTGCCGGCCAGCAGGCCGGTGATGGTCTGGGCGCCGAGGATGACCCGGTGCAGGTAATCGTAGCGGCCGCGCTGGGACAGGCCGGTCTGCACGTCGGCGTGGGCCGTCAGATAGAGCTGGTTGACCTGCTCCCAGGACTCGCGTGGAATGATGTCGCGAATGGTGCGGGCGTTCTCCCGGGCCGAGTTGAGGGAGCTCAGAATGGAGCTGGGATTGGCCGTGTTGGCGAGGATGAAGCGCACCACGCTGCGCTCGTCGGCTTCCTGGTAATGCTCGCTGAACAGCTCCTGGCCGCCCAGGATATCGATGATCGGCTCCCAGCCCAGGCGCACCCGCCTGGGCAGATCGAGCAGCAGGTGGGTATTGACGTTGATCAGGCGCGCGGTGTTCTCGGCCCGCTCGATGTAGCGCGCCATCCAGTAGATGTTCGACGCGACCCGCGAGAGCATCGTCATGACGCCTCCGTATCGACGATCCAGGTGTCTTTGCTGCCGCCGCCCTGGGACGAGTTGACCACCGTCGAACCCTTGCGCAGCGCCACCCGGGTGAGGCCGCCGGTGGTGACGAACGTCTTTTTGCCGGAGAGGATGAATGGGCGCAGGTCCAGGTGCCGGGGCTCGACCCGCGTACCCACCAGGGTGGGCGCCGTGGACAGGGTCAGCATGGGCTGGGCGATATAGTTGCGCGGGTCGCGGCGGATCAGGCGCACGAACTTGTCGCGCTCTTCCTGGGACGCCTGCGGGCCGATCAGCATGCCGTAGCCGCCGGATTCGTTGGCAGGTTTGACCACCAGCTCATCGATGTGCTCGACGACGTAATCGCGTTCCGTCTTTTCGATGCACTTGTAGGTGGGCACGTTGGGAATCAACGGGTCCTGGTCCAGGTAGTACTTGATGATGTCAGGCACGTAGGCGTAGACCACCTTGTCGTCGGCCACGCCGGCGCCCGGGGCGTTGGCCAGCGCCACGGTGCCCGCCTTCCAGGCCCGCATCAATCCGGGCACGCCGAGCAGCGAGTCGGGCTCAAAGGCCTCGGGGTCCAGGAACAGATCGTCGACGCGCCGGTAAATCACGTCCACCCGCGACAAACCCTCGATGGTACGCATGTACACCACGTCGTCCTTGTCCACCACCAGGTCCGAGCCTTCCACCAGTTCGGCCCCCATCTGCTGGGCCAGGAACGCGTGCTCGAAATAGGCAGAGTTGTATACCCCCGGCGTGAGCACCACCACCTCCGGCTGGTCGCCGCCGCGCGGCGACAGCGAGGCAAGCGTCTCGTAGAGCTGGGACGGGTAGTCGTCCACCGGCAGGATGCTGTATTGCTCGAACAGCTCTGGGAAGATGCGCTTCATCACCTGGCGGTTCTCCAGCATATAGGAGACGCCGGACGGCACGCGCAGGTTGTCCTCCAGCACGTACATGGTGCCGCGCTGGTCGCGCACCAGGTCGGAGCCGCAGATGTGGGCCCAGACGCCCTGCGGCGGGTTCACGCCCACGCACTGGGGACGGAAGTTCTTGGAGTCGGCCAGCAGCTCCTCGGGAAACACCTTGTCCTTGACGATGCGCTGGTCATGGTAAAGGTCGTCGATGAACAGGTTCAGGGCCTCGACCCGCTGTTTCAGGCCGGCCTCGATGCCGCTCCACTCGTCCCTGGCGATGATGCGCGGAATGATATCGAACGGCCAGGCGCGGTCGATGGAGCCTTCCTCCTCGGAATACACCGTGAAGGTCACCCCCATGACGTGGATGGCGGTCTCCGCCGCCGCCTTGTAGGCCTCGATGTCCTTGTCGCTCAGCGCCCGCAGGTATTTGGACAGGGCCAGGGCCACCGGCCGCGCGCGCCCGGTGACGCGGATCAGCTCGTCGTAGAAGCCCTTGATCTTGTAACTACCCCACCGAATCGCCATGATGTGAAATCGCTATGAGCCGCAAAACAGTTCAATTAACCTTAGCTGCTGACCAGGTACGCATGCAAACCGCCCGGGCCGCTACCGCACCGCTGCCGTGCAAGCCGGCACTGTGGCGGTGCAACACCGATTCCCCCGTTATCAGGAACCGTCCATGAGTTATTGCCTAGCCATCAAAGTCAACAAGGGTTTGGTGTTCGCCTCCGACTCGCGCACCAACGCCGGCGTCGACTACGTAACCACTTATAGCAAGATGCATACCTTCGTCTGGCCGGGCGAGATGGTATGCGTGTTGGTCACGGCCGGCAACCTGGGCACTTCGCAGGCGGTGGTGAATCTGATCCACAAGCACCTGGAAGAGCCGGAGGCGGAGTTCAATCTGCGCCAGGCCAAACACGTCTACGAGGCGGCCCACTACGTCGGCCGGCTCAGCCAGGCCGAGCAGGAGCAGCACCGCGAGGCGTTCAAGAAGTCCAGCGCCAGCGTCGAAGCCAGCTTCATCCTCGGCGGCCAGATCGCCGGGCGCTCCCCGGAGATCTACATGATCTACCCCCAGGGCAACTACATCAGCGCCTCGCCGGAAACCCCGTTCCTGCAGATCGGGGAGGCCAAATACGGCAAACCGATCCTCGACCGCATCATCGGACCGGAGACGACGCTGGAAGACGCCGCCCGCTGCGCCCTGGTGTCGCTGGATTCCACCATGCGTTCCAACATCTCCGTCGGCCCGCCGCTGGAGCTGGCGATCTACCAGGGCGACAGCCTGGAAGATCCGCGGCACATGACCTACAAGCTGGCGTCGCCGTTCTATAAGACGCTGCAGAAGCGCTGGACCGAAGGGCTGCGACGCGCCTTCAACCGCCTGCCGAGGTTCGATTGGGAAGGGTGATGACAAGTGCCGGCCGTGGCACCGCGTCAGGCGTCCGGCGGCGCGGGAAAGCGCAATCGGTGCGTCACCTTCGGTCGACGCACCCTACCGCTTCGTAGGGTGCGTTCGACGCCGCAGGCGGCAACGCACCGTGTGCCGGCCGTGGCACGGCGTCAGGCGTCCGGCGGCGCGGGAAAGCGCAATCGGTGCGTCACCTTCGGTCGACGCACCCTACCGCCTGATATCCTCCCGGCATGCATCGATGACGTCGTGCACGAAGCGCAGCTTGTTCAGGGTCAGGCCCGCGATCACGAACGGGTAGGCATCGGCCAGACCCATGCTGCGGTTGAGGGCATTGAGGGCGACGCTCAGCTTCTCCCAGTCCTGCAGCAAACGGTCGAATCCCACCGGCGTCAGGTAGCCGCTCATGGTCTGGTCCGCTTCCGCCGGCGCCGTCACGGGACGGCCCTGGATGCTGAAACCGAAATCATGGGCGGTCTCCAGCGTATCGACCATGTGCAGGTAGTGGGCCCAGGTCTCCGCCCAGTCCTCCCACGGGTGGGCGCTGGCGTAGGCGCTGATCCAGCAGTCTTTCCAGCCCTGTGGCGGGCCGTCGGAGTAATACCGGCCCAAGGCGGCATCGTAGTCCCAACGCTCGTCGCCGAACAGGTTCCGGAACGGTTCCAGCCAGTTACTGTCGCGAATCAGCCGGTCCCAGTAGTAGTGGCCGCACTCGTGGCGAAAGTGGCCCAGCAGAGTACGGTAGCCTTCGTTCATCTTTTCGCGCATCTCCTCGCGCGCGCTGTGCTCGGCCTCCATGATGTTGATGGTGATCATGCCGGTGCGGTGTCCAGTCACCACGCGCTGGCGCGGCGCCACTTCATTGCTGAACTCGTCACGGTCCTCCGTATCGGCCAGGAAGTCGAACGCCAGCCCGCGCTCGGGATCACGGTCACGGCCGATGACCGGCAGTCCCAGGCCGTACAACGTGTACAGCAGCCGCCGTTTGGCGACCTCGATACGGTGCCAAAGAGTCAGGTTCTGCGGCTCGTTGAGATCGGGAATGATGTGATTGAGGCGGCACGACGCGCAGTATCGATGCCCGTCTTCCGCCGGCACCATCCAGTTGCACACGTCATAGGTCTGGTAGTTGCCGCATTTGCGGTAGCGCCGGCCGTTGGCCAGCCCGCGCCAGAGCCCGCCTTCCTCCGGCTCCAGGGCGCTCAGCCGGCGGGCGTCGGGCAGATAACCGACGCTGCGGCCGCAAACGAGACAGAGGCTGTTTTCGAAATGCAGCGTGTTCCCGCATTGGCAGCGTGAGGTTCGCAACGGTCAGAGTCCTTCGGCGACGATGGGACGGACACTATAGCAGACGCGGCCAGGGCCGATCACGGCGGGTTCAGGCAGCGGGATCAATGTCATCAAAGCTGCGCACCTGGCGGTGGGCGGCGCCAGGCCGGAGCGCGCCGTCGCGCACCAGTTGCACGGTGTGCATGCCCGCGGTGCGGGCGGCATCCAGCTCCTCGACGATATCCGACAGAAACAGAATCTCTTCCGGCGGCAGCCCGATGTGCGCGGCGATGGCGCCGTAGGCCGCCGCCTCGCGCTTGCTGCCGATGCGCGTGTCGAAATAACCGGAGAACAGCGGCGTCAGGTCACCGGCTTCGGAATGGCCGAACAACAGCTGCTGCGCCTGCACCGAGCCGGAGGAAAACACGTACAACCGAAAACCGTGTTGATGCCATGCCCGCAACCGGCGCGCCGCGTCGTCATAGATGTGGCCGTGGAAGTCGCCGTCGCGGTAGCCCGCTTCCCAGATCATGCCCTGCAGGGCCTTCAATGGCGTGGCCTTGCGGTCCTGGTCGATCCAGCGCAGCAATTGCGCCACGACGCCCGCATCATCCAACTCGGCGCCGGACTCCGCCCGCACCGCGTCGAGCTGCTCGCGCACCGCCGGATCCGTCGCATGTTCGCGCACGAACTGCGCCATGCGCCGCCGGGCGTAGGGAAACAGCACCTCCTTGACGAAGGACAGCGACGACGTCGTGCCCTCGATGTCCGTGAGGATCGCGCGAATCATGTCACCGAAGCGACGTACTGGTCGAAATCCGGAAAGCGCGTGGCGATATCGCTGCCGGTGAAATCACCGACCCAACCGTCGGGCTGGGTGAACAGGCGAATGCACTTGAAGTCGGGTTCAGCGCCCATGTCGAACCAGTGAGTGGTGTCCGCCGGGACGCTGATCAGGTCCCCCCGCTCGCACAGGATCATGTACACCTTGCCGCCCACGTGGAGGTAGAACAGCCCGCGGCCGTCGACAAAGAAGCGCACCTCGAAATCGTCGTGGGTATGCTCGGCCAGAAACTTGCGGCGCAGCTCCCCTTTTTTCGGGTTGTCGGGCCGCAGCGCCACCACGTCCACCGATTGAAAGCCGTAGCGCTCGCTCAAGGCGTCGATGGACTCGTGGTAGGCGGCAATCACCTCGTCCTGACCAGCGTCGAGAGCCAGAGGTCGGCTGGCGTCCCAGCGTTCGAACTCCACGCCGACTTCCGCCAGCTTGACGACAATGTCGTTGAAATCCGTAAACGTTTCCCGGCGCTCGGGGGCGGTGTCCGGGCAGATGGTGAGGGTGCTCATGGCGCGCTCCCGCGGCTGATGGTCGATGGTGAAGCGAGATTGTACCGCCCGCCCGGCGCCGGCCTCAATCCGGCCCACGCGCCACTGTCACAGTGCCGTAACGGCCTTGGTGACTACCAAGATGTTCCGCCTGTTCAATGCGTTAGCGCATCGCGCCGCTAGCCCGCGGTACCTGCCGTATCAATCCCATTACAGCCAAAGGCGCCACAGGCGCCCCGGCGGGTCACTGGCGTCCCGGTCTAAGCCGTTGCTTTGACGAAGGAAATCGCGGCGTTTCGGGAACTCTTCCGAGTCTGGCACAGGCATTGCTCGGTGGTTGTTGCGTGGCGCGGCCATCGCCGTGCCGCATGCCCGGACGAGGCGGCTGGACTGCAGGTGCGGCCGCCCGCGCGTGGGCGATCCGGATCACCTACGGCACATCGAACACCAACACGAACAGGGGAGATCACAGTCATGGAACATCCGTACAGACCAGTAATTGTCTGCGTGTCGGCGCTGGCGCTCGTCCTCGGCGCGGCGACCGGCGCGTACGCGAACCCGAAGAACAAGTTCGGCGACAACAACGAAGCCACGGCGTCCTCCTCCGCCACCGCCAACGCCAATGGCGCGTACGGCGGCAGTGCCGACGGCGGCAATGGCGGCTACGGCGGGTATGGTGACTCGGGCGGCACCGGTGGTGCCGGCGGGGCCGGTGGCATGGGCGGCAACGCTGGCATCGGTGGCGCCGGCGGCACCGCTACGGCCTACAGCGAGTCGTTCAACACCGATGTGGAGGTCATCTCCTATCAGACCATGACCTCGACTGTCACCGGCGCACCGATTCGCATCGGCGGCGGCCACGGCGGCTATGGCGGCGACGGCGGGTATGGCTCGTCCGGCATGGGCACGTCGATGGGTATGGCTGGCGGCGGCGGTCATGGCGGCAGGGGCGACGACGGCGGCGACGCCTCCGCCGAATCCAGTGCTCACACCCACAGCCCGGCCAACGGCGGCGACGCTGGTGGCGGCGCTTCCCACGCCGGCAGCGACGGCGTGTTGTCTGTCGGCTACGGCGGACACTCCGGCGGCTCGGCCGGCAGTGGCGGTGACGGCGGCGACGCCCACGCCATGTCCAAAGGCTGGAGCGGCGATGTGGGCGCCGGCGGCAACAGCGCCGACGGCGGCAGCGCCTCCTATGCCGGCAGCGACGGCGAAACCACCGGTACCAACACCGCCGGGGACGGCGGCGATGCCAGCGCCAATACCGCCAACGGCGGTAGCAGCAGCTCCGGCGCCGCATCGGCGACCGGCGGCGCAGGCGGGGCCGGTGGCGCCGGGGGCTCCGGTGGCGACGGCGGCACCGGCGGCAGCTCCACCTCCGGCATGGCCTCGGCGACCGGCGGCGCCGGCGGGGCCGGCGGGGCCGGTGGCGCAGGCGGCGTGGCTTCCTCCGGCAACGGCACCGGCACCGGCGGCGACGGCGGTGCCGGCGGCGCCGGCGGCCATGGCTACGGCGGCATGCTGAGCACCGGCGACGTCAACGTTGCCACCGCTTCGGGCACGTTTGGCGGCATCGCCAATATCAACGTTTCGTCCGGGCTCTACAACTCGACGATCGGCAGCGTTTCGGTGGCGGCACATTCAAACGTCACCATCGGCAACCAGTGAGGCGACAGCCAGCTCTGCTCAACGGTGCGCCGCGCCGGGTACCTGCCCAGGCGGCCACGGCAGAGCGACACTACGGAGGGGAATACCATGAACTTATCCTACAAACCCATAGTGGCGACGGCTTCCGCGCTGGCACTGGTGCTGGCGGCCGCGAGCGGTGCCTATGCCAATCCGAAAAACAAATTCGGCGATGACAACTATGCCTACGTCGACTCCGGGGCCAGCGCCTATGCCGACGGCGGCTCCGGCGGCAGCGCCGACGGCGGCGACGGCGGCAATGGCGGCAACGGCTACTACACGTCCGACAGCACGCCCGGAACCGGCGGCGCCGGTGGCGCAGGCGGAGCCGGCGGCACGGCCGGTGCCGGCGGCATGGGCGGCACCGCCTCTGCCTACAGCGAGTCGTTCAATCAGGACACCGAGGTGATTTCCTATCAGACCCTGACCTCTACGGTCACCGGCGCACCGATTCACATACGCGGCGGTCATGGTGCCAGCGGCGGCGACGGGGGCGACGGCTCCTGGGGCACGGCGATGTCCGGGGCCATGTCCGGCGGCGGCGGTGATGGCGGCAGCGGTGACGACGGAGGTGACGCCTGGGCCGGGTCCCACAGCAGCGCCCACAGTTCCGCCAACGGCGGTGACGGTGCCGACGGTGGTAAAGGCGGTCGTGGCGGCCGCAGCGGAGCCGCGTCCATGTCCTGGACCGGTGATGCCCACTCCGGCAGCAACAGCGCCGACGGCGGCGACGCCTACAGCGGCACCGACAACACGGCCGGTGCCGGCGGCACCGCCGGCGGCAACCAGGCCACCGGCGGCAGCAGCACGGCGGGTGACGCCACTGCCAACGGCGGCGCCGGCGGTGTCGGCGGCAATGGCGGCAACGGCGGCGCTGGTGGCGCCAGCGGCGGCTCCAACTCCGGCGATGCTACGGCCACCGGCGGTGCCGGCGGCAGCGGCGGTGACGGCGGTGTCGGCGGTACCGCCATGGCCGGGGATGCGAGCGGTACCGGCGGTGCCGGTGGCGCCGGCGGTGCCGGTGGTCACGGCTACGGCGGCACCCTCAGCACCGGCAGCGTCAACGTAGCCACCGGCGGCGGCACCTTCGGCGGCATCGCCAACATCAACGTCTCGTCCGGGCTCTACAATTCCACGCTCGGCGGGGTGTCGGTGGCAGCGCACTCCGGGGTCACCATCGGCAACGTGACCACGACCACCACCACGGCGGCGCAGTAAGAGTCGTGCGACAGGCCGGCGGGTTTAGACCCGCCGGCCACGGTACTGCCGGCACCCGGACGCGGTTTCGGGTGCCGGCTCGCGCACTATCGTGCGGAGGGAAACAGCATGGCTTACCGACCTTCCGTTACATCGGCATTGCTGCCGGCCGCACTGCTGGCGGCGGCACTGGCCAACGGCCATGCCAACGCCGGTGAGATGAACCCGGAGGCGGAGTTCACCGCATTGACAGCAATGGACCCGACGCAACTGGACGCCCAGCGCGGCGGCGACGGCGACACCCACATCACGGTGAGCAGCACCCAAGGCCTGCAGTCCACGGTCAACGGCAGCGTCATCGAAGCAGGCACCGTAGCCAGCGGCAGCGTATCCATTGCAGAGCATGCCCTGGATCGCTTCAGCGGCGTCGGGCTGTTCAACATCGTGACCGGCAACAACAATGCGGTCGATGCCGCCATCGGCGTCAACTTCAACCTGCAGTGAGCGGACGAGGCACGGCATGAAAGCGATGATCCGGTTTGGAGCCCGGCGACTGGCCGGGCTCGCTCTGTGCCTGGGTGGAGCGGCCGCGGCGTGGGCGGGCAGCGTCTCCATTCCCGGCATGGGCGGCAACGTGTCGGTGCCGGTGGCCAGCCTGCCCGAGGTCCGCTGGCAGACCGTGATCCACCAGGAATACGACTTCAGCTGCGGCTCGGCGGCGGTGGCCACGTTGCTTACTTACCACTACGAGCACGCAGTCAGCGAGGATAAGGTGTTCCAGGCCATGTTCCGCCACGGCGATCAACGCAAGATCCGCGCCGAAGGTTTTTCGATGCTGGACATGAAACGCTACCTTGACAGCCAGGGGCTGCGCTCCGACGGCTTTCGCATGAGCCTCGACAAACTGGCGCGGCTGGGTGTACCCGCCATCGCCCTGGTCAATACCAAAGGCTACCGGCATTTCGTCGTGGTACGCGGTATCCAGGGTGACCGGGTGCTGCTGGCCGACCCGGCCGTGGGATCGGTGGCCATATCGCGCCGGACCTTCGAGCAGATCTGGAACGGCATCGTGCTGGCCGCGCGCAGCTCCCTGCAGACGGCGCGCAGCCACTTCAACGACGAGCGCGACTGGCGCGGCTGGCCCCAGGCGCCGATCAGCAAGGGCGTATCGCGCACAGGGCTGGGCATGTTTACGCTCACCATTCCCGGGCGCAACGAGCTCGGCCGGTAACCAACCATGAACCGTCCGACCGCATCTGCTCTTCTTTGCCCGCGCCGGCCGGCGCTGCGCACTTTGCTGTTGGTCGCCGCCGCCGTGGCCGCCGGCGCGGCGTTTGCCCCCCGGGCGGAAAACCTCTCCGACCACTCGCCCGCCCCCGATCCGTTTCGCAACCTCGCAGTGGTCGGCGAGCGCGAGCTGGCTGCAGCGCGGGGCGGGCTCGAACTCGGCGGGCTGTCGCTCGAGTTCGGCGCCGACGTGCGCACCTATGTGGACGGGAGTCTGGCGCTGCAAACTCTGGTGAACATGGTCGACGACCGGCTGGTGTCGCACACCATCTCACACATAGCGCCCGAAACCGCCGCTACCAACACCGCTGCTACGGGTGGCGGCGCGACCAACGCCACAACGGCGAGCACCGAAACCAATAACACCGGTATGGGCCCCAGTGCGGCGACGGCGCCTGGCAAGGTCGCCACCACCGTCAACCTGGCTGGATTGCCCAGTGGCAGCCGCGTGGTCCTCTCCAATGGCTCCGGCATCACCGCGGTGGTGCATCAAGTGACCCGCGAACGCATCGTCTCGGCGCTGGTCAACACCGCCAACAACCGCGTCCTGCAGCAAAAGCTAAACGTCAACGTGACCATTCACAACTTCCGTCAATATCAACAGGCGGTCCGCGACGCGCTGCTGAACAGCCAGCTGGGTCGGTCGGTGATGCGCTAGAGGTCACATCGTGTAGGGCATGCGCAGGGTCATCAGCACGTCCGGTGCGTCGGCGGTGATCCCCAGTTCCAGATTCACGTTCACTGCGGTGCGGTCGTTGAGCTGGTAGCCGTAACCCAACAGCAACGACCCGATCTGCAGACTCGAGGAGTGCAACCGCACGCCGTTGATCTCGGTCATGGTGCCGCGGATGTAGTCGTGTTTGTAACCGAGCGTGAACGACGCCCGCTGGTTGATGGCGTAGCCCATACCGAAGCTCAGCCGGATGGCGTCGCCCGGATCCACCTCACCCACCGTCTGGGTGCCGTAGGTCTTGTTGATGGTGTCCTGCAATTGGAACTGGTAGCCCAGGCTGCCAAAGAACACCGCCGGGTCGGACGGAAACAATGCGGTGATGCTGGGCTCGATGGCCTGGAAGCCGGAGCCGGTGGCCAGCTCGGTCTCCAGACCGTCGCCGCCACGGGACACGTCGAACGGCCCCTTGCCGGTAGTGGTCTTGTAACGCAGGTTGCCGATGAATACCGGCCAGCCGTCCAGACCGCGGTTGAGTTGATAGTGCACCGCGAACTCGACGTCGCCGATGCCGCTGCCGTCCAGATTACGCACGATCTGCGGCTGGTTCTGCACGCTGGGAATGGTGGCGGTCAGCCGGTCACGCCGATAGAGATACGGTAGTTTGGCTTCCAGCTCAAGCCGGTTGGTCAGGCCGTAGCGGGCCGTGAGCGCCACCTGGATCAGATCGCGGTCGGCGTCTTGCGCCTCCAGCAAACCGATCTGGAATGCCTCGAGAATTTCGATGCCAACGAAGGTCAGACGATTGACCTGGGACGTGGAAAACTGAATCGAGGGCTCGAGCACCAGCTTACCCCTGGGCGTCAGCACACCGCCGAGCTCGGGAATCGCCTGTACCTGGGGCCGGCGCTCCCGGCTGGGCGGCGGCGCGGTGCCCACTGGTTGTGGCGGCGCTTGCGCAACCCGCTGTGACGATCCACGCGTCGGTCCGGGTACACCGGCACCCCGACTTTCACCGAGGCGCCCGACAGGCACGATGTCGTTGCGCAGCGACTGCAGTTCCTGACGCTGCTGCTCCAGCCACCGCTGCTGTTCGGCAATCGTGCGATCCTGGTTGGTGATTCGCTGACGCTGCCGCTCGATGGCCCTTTGCTGCTGCAGCAACATTCGTTGTAGATGGTCCAGGCGCTTTTGCAGGTCGGCCTCGTCGGCCGGCGCCTGACACGCAGCCATACCCAGTACACCACCGCAAACACAACCCACCCACGTCCTGGTTTCCATGGTCCTGCCTCCCCGGTCACGCCTCGTTGCAACGCTGCGCTCAGACACAGACGGCGGCACACCTCACGCCGTCGGCCCACCGTTGCGCGAGACGTTGATGTCGTATTTATCCATGAGCCGGTACAGCGTTACTCGCGAAACACCCAGCTGCTGCGCCGCGTGGGTGAGATTGCTCTGGGTGAGGCTCAGGCTCACCTTGATCGCCTGCACCTCGGCTGCGCTGCGCGCCTGCTCCAGCGTCATCATGTGGCGGGCGCCGTTGCGCCGGTCCAGACCCAGGTCCGAGGGTCGAATCAGTTTGGCCTCGGCCATCACCATGGCGCGCCGCACCCGGTTGATCAGCTCCCGCACATTGCCCGGCCAGTCGTGGGTATTGAGGCAGCGCAGGGCATCCTGGGAGAAGCCCTTGACGTGGGCGCTCTTCTCGGCGGAATACTTGCGGAACAGAAACCGGGCCAGCAGCTCGATATCTTCGCCGCGTTCGCGCAACGGCGGCACTTCCAGGCGCAGCACGTTGAGCCGATAGTAGAGATCTTCGCGAAAACGCCCTTCCTTCACCGCCCGTTCCAGGTCGCGGTGGGTGGCAGCGATGACGCGCACATCCACCGGCACCGGCTGGGTGCTGCCGATGCGATCGACGGCCTCCTCCTGCAGAAAGCGCAGCAGATTGGTTTGCTGCTCCAGCGGCAGGTCGCCGATTTCGTCCAGAAACACCGTGCCCCCGGCAGCCGCCTCCAGACGCCCCAGCTTGCGCCGGTGCGCGCCGGTGAAAGCGCCCTTCTCGTAACCGAACAACTCCGACTGGATCAGGCTTGATGGCAGCGCGCCACAGTTCACCGCCACGAACGGCCCGTCCGCGCGGGCCGAATGCCGGTGCACCGCCAGGGCGGTCAACTCCTTGCCGGTGCCCGACTCGCCGGCGATCAATACCGGCGCGTTGACGCTGGCCACCTTGCGAATCTGGGCGTCCAGGCGCTGCATGGCCGGGCTGGTTCCGATCATGTCCCGGCTGCAGGCCAGGGCAACAGTGCCGCGAGGGCCGCACTTCTCCTTGAGCATGGCCATGCCGTAGGCATGACCCAAAGTGGCGTCGAGCCGCTCGGGATCGACCGGAAGGGTGTGATAATCGAACAGGGTGGCCGGCAGAAACCGGCAGATGTGCTCGGAATGCAGGCACTGGGCCGGAAGCAGGGCGATCCATTCGGTGGCACACTGGCGCGCCAGCACATGCTCCAGCTGGCGATGGATCGCTTCGTCCCAGTGCGACAGACATATCAGCGCAACGCGGAAGTTGTCGTTATCCAACAGCTCCAGCACCGCCTGGGGTTCGCGGGCCGTCACCACGTTCCAGTGGCGTTGCCCCAGAAGTTGTATCGAGTCCTCCTGCGCCGGGGTCGCGGCCCAGCACAGCACGTTACGGGTTTCCTTAGTCATCAGGTCACCTCCAGCGGCCTTCAGCTGACCAAGCGGTCGTACGCTTGCAGGGATACGCACCCACCGGCACGGGTTGGCGGGCCGGACGGACGCACTGCCCGCGCGTCCGGAAATTCCGCCATCCTCCCCGGCTTGCGCATGCCCACCCCCGGGCGCACGCAGCCACTGAAACGGAAACCCGGCGTATATCAGCCGCTCGAATGGCTCATGTGAATCCCCTCAGTGTTCGATATCGTTCGTGTTTGTCTACGGCTTGTTGTAAATGTCTTTGGCTGTGGTTTGTTGCTTGGCTGTGTCATCGACGAGATGCCTGCGGCACCGCCATGGGAGACGGCGTTGGCTCAACGGAACACCGCGGCCACAGACCGCATCGCAACCGGAATCCGCTTCCCCGGAGGCAAAAGGGCTTGCCTCGCAAAAATTCCGGTTTCGTCTATTTCACCATTTTAGACGCGGTTTAGCGCATGACAACTGTCAAAATCACCGCTACAAGATGATCGTTCATTCATTGCGACCCGACCGGTACAGGCATACGGTCACTTCCTCCCGGTCGTGGTACAGCTGTTTGCAGGACATGTGGTACGGCACGCGGGCGCTTTGAAGACGGATGTCGATATGCTCCAGGCAACGGCGCAGCTCACGGTAGCGTTGCTTCATGGGCAGCTTGAGGTTGAAGACGGTGTGGCGGCACCAGCCCCGCTCGATCCAGCGCGCCGCCAGGTCGGCGATGCGCCCCGGCTGCTCCACCATGTCGCACACCATCCAGTCCACCGGATGCGGCGGGCGGTAGCGGAATCCGTCTTCGCGCCGGTGCGCCACCAGGCCGGAGTCCAGCAACCGCGGATCCATGGCGCCGTTGTCCACGGCCGTGACCCGCAGGTGGCGGCGCACCAGCTGCCAGGCCCAACCGCCCGGCGCGGCACCCAGGTCCACCGCTTCCATCCCCGGGCGCAGCAGCTGCCCGCGTTCGTCAGCGGACAGAAAATGCAGCAGCGCCTCTTCCAGCTTCAGGGTCGAACGGCTCGGTGCGCTGCGCGGCACGCGCAGGCGCACAATCCCCATGGCTGCCGGGGCGCTGTTGTCCAGGTCCGCATAGCCGGCATAGGCCGCACCGGTACCGAGAAAACACACGTGAATACGCAGTGCCACATCAGGCTGCAGACGCCCCGCGGCCTTCATCGCCCGCCGTAGGGGAGCGGCCAGGCTGCGGCACAGGGCCGAAAGCTGCTTGCCTTGGTTGGTATCGGGGGTTTCCAGAAACACCTCGGCGACGGGTCCCGGCACGCCGGCCAGCGACTCCAGCAACGGTGCGATGCGGTCGTCGGCCGGTAGGTCCTTGCGCAACGCCAGAGCGACGAACCACTGGCGGGCAAAGACCAGCTGCGCCAGCGGCACCTGCCGGTGCACGCGCGCCGCGTCGCCGGCGCCTTGGGGCTGGAACAGGACATAGGCCGAATCAGGTTTGGCTTTGCAGTAGCCGTGTACGCCGACGGCCGCCGCACGGTCACGGATCTCGGCTGCGCACTCGCCTTCGAAGCCGGTGCGGCAATGTAGGAACAGGCCCGGAACCGTGGACACGTATGACCCTCGAGATGACGGCAACCGGGCGCTACTTTAACAAAACGCGCCGCCGCCACCCCAGTTCATCCGCATCCCCCGGCGGGCGGTTACCTGACTACACTTCAGATGTGCCGACCGACGGAAGCAGCCGAGCATGATGAAGGCATTGGTCAAGAGTCGTCCCGGACCCGGCCTGTGGCTGGAACATGTGCCGATTCCGGCCATCGGCCCCAACGACGTGCTGATCAAGGTGCTCAAGACCGGCATCTGCGGCACCGACCTGCACGTGTTCAACTGGGACCCCTGGGCGCGGCGCCATATCGAACCACCGCGGATCATCGGCCACGAGTTCGTGGGCGAGATCGTCGAATTGGGCTCGGAGGTCAAAGGTTATGCCGCCGGCGACCGGGTGACCGCCGAAGGCCACATCACCTGCGGCATCTGCCACAACTGCCGGGCCGGCAGGCGCCACCTGTGCGCCCACGCCGTCGGCATCGGCGGCGGACGCGACGGCGCCTTCGCCGAATACCTGGCCATGCCGGCGTTCAACCTGTGGCCGGTGCCCGCGGACATTCCGTCCGAACTGGCGGCCATCTTCGATCCGTTCGGCAACGCCGTACACTGCGCCTTGTCATTTCCGGTGGCGGGCGAGGACGTGCTGATCACCGGCGCCGGCCCCATCGGCATCATGGCCGCGGCAGTGTGCCGCTTCATCGGCGCCCGGCATGTGGTGATCAGCGACGTCAACGACCAGCGCCTGCAACTGGCCGCGCGCATGGGCGCCTCGCGTATCGTCAACGTCGCCAGCAACTCCATTGCCGAGGTGATGGACGACCTGCAGCTGCCCGACGGCTTCGATATCGGCCTGGAGATGTCCGGCAACGCCGACGCCTTCAACGACCTGCTGCGGAGCATGAGCAACGGCGCCCACGTGGCACTGCTCGGCTTCCTGCCCACATCCACCGAAATCAACTGGGACGACGTGATCCTGAAAGGATTGTTCCTGAAGGGCATCTACGGCAGGGAGATGTTCGAGACCTGGTACCGCATGACGCGGCTGGTGACCAGCGGCCTGGACGTCGCCCCGGTGATCACCCACCGATTTGCCGCCGACGATTTTCAGCAGGCCTTCGAGGCGGTGCGTTCCGGCACGGGCGTCAAGGCGGTTCTGGATTGGGAGTGAAACAGGGACGATTGTAACCGGGAGGTGTTGTCATGAGCCACGAAGAGCCCCGCTACCGCAGCGAGCTGCAGACGTTGCGCAACGAAGGCCTGTTCAAACAGGAACGGATCATCACCACGCCGCAGGGGGTGCACATCGCCACCCGCGAGTCGGGCCAGGTGTTGAACTTTTGCGCCAACAATTATCTGGGGCTGGCCAACCATCCACAGCTGGTACAAGCGGCCGTGGAGGCGCTGCGCAGCCACGGCTTCGGCATGGCCTCGGTACGCTTCATCTGCGGCACCCAGGACCTGCACAAGCAGTTGGAGCGCAGCATTGCCGAGTTCCTGGGCACCGACGACGCCATCCTCTACACCTCGTGTTTCGATGCCAACACAGGGCTGTTCGAAACCCTGTTGGATGAGAACGATGCGGTCATCTCCGATGCACTCAATCATGCGTCGATCATCGACGGTATCCGCCTGTGCAAAGCGCAGCGCCTGCGCTATGCCCACGGCGACATGGAGGACCTGGAACGCCAGCTCCATGCCGCCCAGCGCTGCCGCACCCGCCTGATCGCCACCGACGGCGTATTCAGCATGGACGGCGACATCGCCAAGCTCGACGCCATGGTGCCGCTGGCCGAACAGTACGGCGCCATGCTGATGGTCGACGACTCCCATGCCACCGGCGTGCTGGGCGCCGGCGGACGCGGCTCAGCCGAGTACCATGGTGTCATGGACCGGATCGACATCTATACCTCGACCCTGGGCAAGGCGCTGGGCGGCGGTTCCGGTGGCTTCACGGCGGCGCGCGGCGATATCATCGACCTGCTGCGTCAACGCTCACGCCCCTATCTGTTCTCCAACACCCTGGCCCCGCCGCTGGCGGCCGCCGCCGAGCGGGCACTGCACCTGCTGTCGGAGTCACCGGAACTGCGTGAACGGCTGCACGACAACACCCGTTATTTTCGCCTGCGCATGATCGAAGCCGGCTTCGAAATCCGCAGCGGCGGGCATCCCATCGTGCCGATCATGCTCTACGACGCCTCCCTGGCCCAGCGTATGGCCGCCAGCCTGCTGCGGGAAGGCATCTACGTGGTCGGCTTCTCCTATCCGGTGGTGCCCAAAGGGCAGGCGCGGATCCGGGTGCAGATCTCCGCCGCCCATGAGCGTGCCGACCTGGACCGCGCCGTCGAGGCGTTCGTGCGCAGCGGCCGCGAACTGGGCGCGCTCGCCGAAGTCTGAGCCGCGCCCTGGCTCAGCCCGGCGCCAGCAGCCACAGCAGCGGCGGCAGGTACGCCAGCGCCAACAGCACGGACAGCGATGCCAGGCTGGCGGCAAACTCCCGGTCCAGCGCCTCCCGCGCGGCGTACACGAGGGTGTTGAAACCGATGGGCGCCAGCACGCCCAGCAGCACCACCGCGCGCATCAACCCGTCGAGGCGAAACAGCGCCACGCACAGGGCACCCAGCCCCAGGCCCAGCACGAGCCGCAGCGCCAAAGCCAGCCACAGGGCGGGCAGCCGCCAGAGACGGGGGTCGAAATAGATGCCCAGCGCCACCAGCACCAACAACACCACCGTGCGCCCGAATCCCTGCAACACATCGGCCAGGGGTGCCGGCACGCCGATCCCGGCCAGGTTCAGCGCCAAAGCGACCATCACCGCCCAGAACGGCGGGAAGGCGGCGATCCCGCGCAGCGCGTGGCGCAGGTCCCCGCCGCCGCGGCCGTACCACGCGGCCACGGCGTAGACCAGAGTAAAGGTCAGCAGCCCGTTGCCGAAGTCGAACAACACCAGATGAGCGAAGCCGTGCTCGCCCCAGCTGGCCAGAACGAACGGGTACTCGAAGGCCAGATTCATGATCATCGGGCCAATGACGAACACGCCGAGACGGGCGCGGTCCAGCGCCAGCCTCCGCCCCAGGATCACCGCCAGCGGCCCGGTTGCGCACACGGTAACCACCGCCGCCAACGGCAGCCAGGCCAGGTCGGGGCGCAATGCAATGCGCGGCAAACTGGAGAGAATCAGTGCCGGCAGCCCCAGCGTCACCACCAGGCGCAACATCCACTCGCCGTGGCGGCGCCGCAGCCACCCCAGGCGGTGCAGGCCCAGGCCGGCAAAAAACAACACCACGATCGGCAGCAGCTTGGCCAGCTGGGCGAGCATGTAACGACGACTCCGGTCAAAGCAGACGTGCGGCATTGTAGCGCGGCCACCATGACGACTTTCGGCATTTTCCGCATCGTGGTAACCAACTCGTCATGCGCCGGCGCTCGCGCTGCGGGCGAGAGTGCAACTATAATAGGCATGCTCGCCCCCACGGGACTGCGACCCCGCCTGCGCGAGTCGCTCGGGCCAACGCGCCGCGAGGCACCAACATTGATCCCCCCCGGAATGCGCGGCGCACCGAATGGGCGCACCGGGAACGTCCGCCGGGCCGTCCAATGGCGGCAGCGGCGGCATTTGCGGGCTTTGCACCGCTGGCACATTTGATGCAGTTCCAACGTACTGACGCAACCATCTGCACCCACACGGCGAGCGCACCGCTGTTGCGTCGCGCCTATGTCGTTGCCAATCCGAACTGGAGGATCCCATGATCAAGGTGGTGTTCCTGCGCCACGGCCAGAGCACTTGGAACCGTGAGAACCGTTTCACCGGCTGGACCGACGTCGATCTGTCGCCGCTTGGCGTCGAGGAGGCGAATGAGGCCGGCCGCATCCTGAAACAGGAAGGCTACCAGTTCGACTACGCCGTCACCTCGGTTCTCAAGCGCTCCATCCGCACGTTGTGGATCGTGCAGGACGTCATGGACCTGATGTGGCTGCCGGTGACCAAGGACTGGCGCCTGAACGAGCGCCACTACGGCGCCCTGCAGGGGCTCAACAAGGCCGAAACGGCCGAACACTACGGCAAGGACCAGGTGCATCAGTGGCGCCGCGGATTTGCCGTACGCCCTCCGGCCATGAGCGCCACCGATGCGCGCATCCCGCACCATGACCGGCGCTACAGCCATGTCGACCCGAGCCTCCTGCCCTACACCGAATCGCTGCAGGACACCATGAAACGGGCGCTGCCGTGCTGGGACGAGCTGATCGTCCCGTTGATGCAACAGGGCAAGCGCCTGCTGGTGGTCGCCCACGGCAACTCCCTGCGCGCGGTGGTCAAGCAGCTGGATCAGATCTCCGACGACGATATCATGCAGCTCAACATTCCCACGGGGATCCCGCTGGTCTACGAATTCGATGACGACCTGCAGGTGCTGACCCACTACTACCTCGCCGATGCCGACAAAGTCCGGGCGGCCCAACAGGCAGTGGCCCATCAGGCATCGGCATGAGAGCCGGTGGCAGGTGGCGAGCGGCGGGAAAGCAATCCCGACCTGGCGACTCGCTACCGGCAACTCGCTACTGCAATCCTCAATCCCCCGAAGCGACCGCTTCGACGGTCGGGAGGAGCGGGAGCAGGGTTTCCAGCAGTTGCGGCGCGGCGATGCCGTAACCCTGGGCATAGTCGACACCGATGTGCTGCAGCTGTTCGAGGATTTCGTCGTCTTCGACAAACTCGGCGATGGTGCGGATACCCATCACGTGCCCCACCTGATTGATGGCTGCCACCATCGCCCGGTCGATGGGGTCGCGCACCAGGTCGCGGACAAAGTTCCCGTCGATCTTCAGAAAATCCACCGGCAGGTTCTTCAGATACGCGAACGAGGACATGCCGCTGCCGAAGTCGTCGAGCGCAAAACGGCAGCCGTGCCGCCTGAGTCGGCGCATGAAGGTCGCTGCCTGGCTGAGGTTGGCGACCGCGGCCGTTTCGGTCACTTCGAAGCAGATCTTGTGGGCGGGAATTTCGGCGGCGGCCAATTCCGCGACCACGAACTCGAGAAAGTCCGCGTCGCCGAGGGAATGGCCGGAGAGGTTGATGGTACACAACTCCAGGTCACGCAGGCGCCCTGCATGGGTGCGCAGCCAGGCAAACGTGGTGCGCACCACCCAGCGGTCCAGCGTCGGCATCAGATTGTAGCGCTCGGCCGCCGGCAGGAACGCACCGGGCGGAATGCTGCCGCCGTCGCCATCGCGCATGCGCAGCAGCACCTCGAAATGCATGCCGCCGGTTTCATCATTCTGCCTGACCGGCACGATGGGCTGGTAGCTCAAGATCAGCCGTCCCTGGTCCAACGCCTCATGAATGCGTGACACCCACTGCATTTCGCCCCGGCGCCGCGCCAGCTCGGCGTCGTCGGCCTCATAGACCCGCACGCGGTTGCGGCCGCTGTCCTTGGCCATGTAACAGGCCGCGTCCGCCGCGCTGAGCGCGGTGGCGGCGTTTTCCGTGTCGGCGCGGATCGCAACCACGCCGACGCTGGCGCCGACCGAGAAGGTATTGTTCTCCCAGACAAAGCGGAAATCCTGCACCACGCAGCGCAGCTCGTTGGCGAGTGGCAGGGCGTCGTCGAGCCCGCAGCATTCCAGCAGCACACCGAACTCGTCACCGCCGAGGCGCGCCAGGGTATCGGCGTGGCGCACCTTGGCGTAGAGCAGCGCAGTCAGCTGGCGCAACAGCTCGTCTCCGGCCACGTGGCCGCAGGTGTCATTGACCACCTTGAACTGGTCGAGGTCCATGTAACACAGCGCATGCTGCTGGCCGTCGTGCTGCGCCGACGCCAGCGCCTGCTCCAGGCGGTGCTCGAACTCGCGCCGGTTGTACAAGCCGGTAAGCGCGTCGTGGGTGGCCAGGTAATCCATTTTGCGCGCCATGGCACGGGCTTCGGCGACGTTGCGAAACACCACCGCGGCACCGGTTACCCGGCCCTCCTCGTGGATCGGATTGGCGGAATATTGCACTGGGAACAACTCTCCGGCCTTGTTCCACAGCACTTCGTTGTCCGACCAGAAACTGCGGTCCTCGTGAATCGCCCGGTAAATGAGACTGTCGTGGCGATCCAGCGGCGTGCCGTTCTCGCGGCTGTGGTGGAACAACTCGTGAATGTCGGCGTCGCGCAGTTCATCGGGCGCGAAACCCAGCATATCGGCAGCGGCCCGGTTGACGAAGGTGCAGCGCAATTCGGTATCCACGCCAAAAATGCCGTCACTGGTGGATTCCAACAGCAGCCGGTTGGACTGGCTCAAGCGCCGTAGCTCCTGCTCGGCCTCGCGGCGCTCGGTGATGTCCACGAATGTCACCACGGTGCCGATGATCTCACCATTCTTGTAAATGGGATGGGACCAGTACTCGACCGGGAAGCTGGTGCCGTCGGCGCGCCAGTGCACCTCGGTGGTGCAATGGCTGCTGGCGCCGCTGAGGGTCGCCAGCCGCACCCGGCACCGCTCCTTGGGATAGGGCACCCCGTTGGGATAGGTGTGGTGAATGAGCGCGTGCATGTTGCGGCCCAGCAGTTGCTCTTCCCGCTCGTAACCGAGCATGCGCAGGCAGGCAGGGTTGACGAACGTGCAACGCCCTTCCAGGTCCACGCCGAAAATCGCCTCGGCCGTATAGTCCAACAGCAGGCGCACTTTTTCTTCGCGCTCCACCCGGGCGGCGTCGGCGGCAACCCGCTCCTGGTACAGCATCTGGGTATGCACGGCGAGCGCCACTTCCCGGGCCAACGCCTCCATCAGCAGTATGTCCTGTTGCGAGTAGTCCCGCTGGTGGGTCGAACTGGTGGTCATCAATACGCCGATGACGCGCCCCTCGAGGTGCAGCGGAACCGCCAATGCCGAGCGCAGCTGGTAACGTTGGCGCAGCTCCGGGCTGGTACGCGGATCGGCATGGACGTCGGGAATTGCCGCGGTCTCGCCATGGCGGAACGCCCACACCGCCATCGACCGGGTGGTCGGAGACAGCCGGAAGTGGCCATCGCGGTTGTACGGCAAGCCGGTCTGGACGACGCCCACCAGCTCGTCGGTGTCCGCATCGTAGAGGATCAGGAAAATGGTGTCGCCGCCGACGCTGGTGCGGCACAGTTCGATCACCGACTCCATGACCTCGGCCACCGAATCCCGGTCGCCGACGCTGCGCAACATGCGGTTGCTGATCTCCAGCATCTCGTTGCGCACGTGCAGATCTTCCAGCAGCCGGCGGTAGCCGGTGGTGAGCACGCCGATCTCGTCGGTGGACCGCGGACGCAGACCCTGCAGCTCGGCGCCGGGCAGCTCCCCGGGATGCTGGACGATCTCCTGCAACGGCGCCAATGCCCGGGCGAAGCTGCGGGCAAACATCAGGCTGCCCACTACCGCGAGCAGTTCCAGGCTCAGCCAGACCACCAGGGTCTCGGAGGAGAAGTAGCCGGTTCGGGTCCAGTAATACTGCACCACCAGGGTATCCACCAGCAGCGGCATCAGTGTTCCGATGAGGAACACTTTGACGCCGACCGTGACCTGAACCCGATGCAGGTCAACCCGCTGCACCACGCGCCCGAACAAATCCAGGATCGAGAAAAAAATCGGCAGTCCGACGATGATGGAAACCACCAGCGCCACCAGATGAATGCGGAACCAATCCATCGGCTGAGCCACGAAATCGGTGTAGCGGCTGGCGCTGAGCACCACCGATGCCGGCGCCAGCAACAGGTAACCGAGAAACACGGCCCAGAAGTCCACCGGGAAGCGGTGCATGCATGCCAGTGCCGGTGCCGGATCCTCGGCATGCGGCGCGCCTAACAGCGCCCGGATGGGAGCACCGAAACGGATGAAATAAACCAGCGCGAATGCGGTGGTGGCGACAATGAAAATCGGCTCCAGCGGCGTGGTCAGGATCACCGCCATTTGCGCCGGGGTGAACATGCCGATGAAGAGCAGAAACGACAGGCCAAACACCGGCGGCACGGTCCACGCCAACAGAATCAGAACGAAAAATCGCCGCTGGAATAATTGCGGCGATATCACCTGCTCAGGCTTGCGCTGGCGCCCTTCCATATTGTCGCTGGCCGAATGCTGGCGAACGGGCACGGCGGTCCGTGCGGCCCGAAACCATGCTTCATGTGGGGGTGGTGTCCGATATCCTCCCTCTTATAGTTATGTTGTCGGTCGATCCTGGCCGATCTTTACGTCTTTGCCGGCTCCCGGCGGCCGGCACCGCGCCCGCTGGCGCCGCCGGGAGCGTGGTCTCAGGCCTTGAGCCGCCCGAGGACGGCGCCGCTGGCGAGCACCTCGCGCACCGCGTCGGCCGCCGCCGGCAGGGAATCGTAGCGCCCGAGATGGTGAAGGATCAGCGCACCGGAATACACCAGTCCGTCGTGGACCGGACCCGCCTCACCCTGCAGGGCCCGCGTCCCGGAACGGGCGGTTTCCGCCGCCAGCGCCTCCATATCCACGGCGATGGCGATTTCGTCGCCGGGGCGGGCCGCCTTGGGCAGGTCATCGGGCAACGGCGCGGCCCGTACGGTCTGCTCAATGCCCAGTTCCTCCGGATTGGTGTCCAGGCTCTGCGCCTCACCCTTGTCGTGGTAATAGACGCACTTGCCGGCCTGGCGCAGCGACGGCACCACCCCGCCCTCGACGCCGCGCACGAGCAGCACGGAATCGAAGCCCATGTGCCGCGCCAGCAGCGCGTAAAGGCGTGGGTAAGGCTTGTGCACGTACCCGGTCACCAGATGAGTCTTGCGCCGGCCGCGGACCGGACCGGTGAGCACCTCGACGGTGGTCAGCACCGGGCGCTTGACCATCTGCGTGCGCAGGCCGGTGAGCTGGTGCAGTTTGGGGCAGAACCGGCTCTGGTCCACGTAGGCCCAGCCGATGTCCGCGTCGCCCAGGCGCGCGGCGGCCTCGGCCGGCGTCAGGTCCACCGGCACGCCGGCGGCGCGCAGCACCTGGCGGTGGGTAACGCCGTACTTGGGGCCCATGGTTTCCACGCCCTCACTGACCGCCGGTACGCCGAAAGCGGCCAGCAGCGGCGGCAGAAACGGCGATGCCGGCACGGTGCGGTTGTAGCCATCGTAGGGGTCGGAGATGACAACCACTTCGTCCACCGGCGCCGTGGCGACTTCCGTGACGTCACGCACCGCTTCCAGGACACCGATATTTTCTTCGTCGGTCTCGCGTTTCATGCGCAGGCCGATGAAGAAAATCGCCGCCTGCACCGGGTCGACCGCGCCGTCGAGGATCAGGCGCATGCCCTGGCGGGCCTCGTCGCGGGTGATGTCCTTGCTCAGCTCGGGACCCGTGGCGATGCGCTGGATGATCGAGCGCATCAGCACCTTGGGGTCGCTCGGCATGTCTTGTGCGGGAGTACTCATACTTGCTCCTGAACGTGCTGTAATCGGATCAGTCAACCAGATTTACCAGAATGGCGCCGTCCTCGACCCGCACCGGGTAGGTGCGCAGCGGCTCTTCCGCCGGTTCCTCCATCGCCGCGCCCGTGCGCAGGTTGAAGCGGCTGCCGTGCAGCGGGCACTTGACGTACTCGCCTTTCAGCGAACCGGTGCACAACGATGCATCCTCGTGAGTACAAAATTCGTCCGCCGCCAGGATCTCGCCGCCGACGTTGGCCAACAGGATGCGCCGTCCGTCGACGGCAACGCACTGCATCTTTCCAGGCCCGATGTCGTCGAGCGCGGCAACCTTCACGAACCGGTCTGTCATAGCCTTCCTTACCCGAAACAGGAAACACGGCAGGGTCCACGGGAACGCGAAATGGTAGCACGGATGGCCCCGGCGCGCGCAACGCCACCGACGCCGGGCGGCCCGGCAAGATACCCGGCGACAAGGGATCTTTCCCGCCCGGGGTCAATGGAGCCTGGCGGTGACCGTCAGCACCTGGTCGGCGCGCAGCCAATGGCTGCGGCGCACCATGACCCGCACCGACTGGCCGGGGCGCTTGTTCCACATCGCCACGCGCACGTCGGCCGGTTTGTCCACCGGCTGGCCGGCGATTGCCAGCAGCCGATCACCGACGCGCAGGCCGGCCGCCGCTGCGGCGCCGTCCGGATCCAGCTTGCCGATGCGCAGCGCATCGCCGTCGCGCTGCAGCACCACCCCGAGCACACCCGCCGGCGGCAGGGACTCGTGGCGCGACAGCAGCACGAAATCGGCCAGACCCGGCTCCAGCATCTGCGGCATGTCGTTGAGGACAATGGCACTGCGCACCGCCACGCGGCGGGTCAAACGCCGCGGGATGCCGGACCCGTATTCCAGATGGCCGTTGCCCGCCAATACCACCAGGCGCCGCTTGGGATGGCGCCGCAGATAGCGGGCGGCCCGCGCCGCCATGCCCTCGTCCCACAACAGCTGCACGCTGTAGAAGTGTTCGAAGGTCGGCCGGTGAGGGCCGCCGTGCTCGTCGTAGACACGCTTCAGGCGCTTGCGATAGGCCTTATCGGAGCGGTCGATGTCTTGCGGAATCCGGGCGCGCTGCGCCGGTGTCAGGCTGCCGAGGCCGCTGCGCCCCACCTGGCGGGTGATCTCGACCGGAAGGTTGAGCGCCACCAGGGGAATGCCATGGGCGCGGGCAAAACGCAGGATCGGCGCGTAAAGGCGGTAATCGTAGCCCCAGCGGCGGAAATACTCGGTGCCGCGCAGCATGGCGTCCTCGCTGATGCGCCCGGCCACGTATTCATCGAGGTAACGCTGGAACGGCTGCTGGAAATACTCCATGCCGATGGCCATGTGCGGATGCAGCGCGTGCAGCCGGCGAATGATTTGCAGCTGGTTGCGATGATCTTCGAGGCGATTGTGCACTTCGCCGACAAACACCACCCGCTGGGCCGCCAGCTTGGGCATAATAGCGTCGAGATCGGCCAGCGTGTCCAGGTCCACCGCCCTGGTGGCCACGCCCGGGTCCGGGACCGGCGCCGACGGCGCAACGGCCTTCACCGGCGGCGAATGCGCGGACACCGGCAGGGAGGGCGGTATCGGTTCGCAGGCGGCGAGGAAACCGGCCAACAGCGGCAGCAACAGACGGACGAAACGCTTCGGCATGGCTATCATGTTAGACGATTGCGCACGGGCGCGGTAAGGTGCGTCTGTGCGGCGGACACGCACCGGCGGGAGGCACGGCATTGCGGCTTTATCTGAATCGAGCAGTATGGATCCTGATGCTGTGGGCCTGTGCCTGGGCGGCGCACGCCGAGCCCCAAGTCCATCATGACCTGGCGGTGACCCTCGACCCGTCGGCGGGCAGCCTGTCGGTACATGACCGCATCACCCTGCCCGCCGGCGGCACGCCGGAGCGGCCCAGCCACTGGACGTTTCTGCTTCACGCCGACCTGCAACCGCGGCTGCTGCAGCCCGACGGCGCCGAGCTGCATGAACTGGAGCGCGCCGAGGAAGGCGGGGTTGCGGTGCACCGCTACCGTCTCATTCTGCCAGCCGGCCAGCACCAATTGGAACTGGCCTACGGCGGCGTCATCAACCAGCGGGTCAGCGACGCCGACGCGGCCGCGGGTGTGCGGCCCGACACCTCCGGGTACATCGGCAGCGATGGCATTTACCTGGACGGCGACAGTTACTGGTATCCGTGGTTCGGCGGCGAGCTGCGCAACTTCACCCTGACCGTGCGCCTGCCCCAGGGCTGGAGCGCGGTCAGCCAGGGTGCCGAAACCCCGCTGCCGGACGCCGACGGCGAACATCAGGCGCAATGGAGCGAACCGCAGCCCCAGGAGGACATCTATCTGGTGGCGGCCCGGTTCCAGCGCTACACCAGGCCCGGCACCTGGGCCGAGGCCATGGTCTACCTGCGCCGGCCCGATCAGCAACTGGCGGCCCGCTACCTGGACGCCACCGGGCATTACCTCGATCTCTACAGCCGCCTGCTGGGTCCCTACCCTTACCCCAAGTTCGCCCTGGTGGAAAATTTCTGGGAGAGCGGCTTCGGCATGCCCTCCTTCACCCTGCTCGGCCCGCAGGTGATCCGCCTGCCGTTCATTATCGACACGTCCTATCCCCACGAAATACTTCACAACTGGTGGGGCAACAGCGTGTACGTGGACTACCGCACCGGCAACTGGTCGGAAGGGCTCACCACCTACCTGGCCGACTACCTCCTGGCCGAACAGCGCGGCCAAGGTGCCGACTACCGGCGCAATGCCCTGCAGCAATATGCCGACTACGTGGCGACGGCGCGGGACTTCCCGCTGGCCCGTTTCCGCGGCCGCCACGGCGAAGTCAGCCAGGCCGTGGGCTACAGCAAGGGACTGATGCTGTTTCACATGCTGCGCCGCCGGCTGGGCGACGACGTATTCGTGCAGGGGTTGCGCAAATTCTATCGCGACAACCGCTTCCGCCGCGCCGGCTTCGCCGACCTGCGCGCCGCCTTCGAGGCGGTCAGCGGCCAGCCGCTGCAGACCCTGTTCACCCAATGGGTGCAGCGCACCGGCGCGCCGCAGCTGCGCATCAGCGGCGTGCGCGTCGAGCCCCGGGGCGACGGCTACCGGGTTCGCGGGCTGCTGGAGCAGACCCAGGACGGGCCGGCCTACGACCTGCGGGTTCCGGTGGCGGTGCAGGGCCAGGGCGACGCCGAGGCGCAGGTATTTCAGCTGCCCATGCACGGCAAGCGTCTGCAGCTGGATCTGGCAGTGCGCTCCCGACCCCTGCGCCTGGCGGTAGATCCGGCCTTCGATCTGTTCCGGCGGCTGCAGCGGGGCGAGATTCCCCCCGCCGTGAGCCAGCTGTTCGGGGCCGACAATCCGCTGTTCGTATTGCCCTCGGCGGCACCGGCGGCGTTGCGCGGCGGTTATCGGGCGCTGGCCGAACACTGGGCGGACCGGGCCGACCAGATCGTCTGGGACGACGATCTGCAGGCGCTGCCCACGGATCGCGCCGTCTGGGTGCTGGGGTGGAACAACCGCTTCCGCCAGCAGGTGGAACAGATGCTCGGCGGACAAGCACCGGCGTTCACCGACAGCGCGGTGACTATCGACGGGGCCACCGTGCAGCGCAGCGACACCAGCGTCGTATTGGTGGCGCGCCAGCCGGGCAATCCCGACAAAGCCGTGGGCTGGATCGGCTGCGCCGACCCGATCGCACTGCCGGGCTTGGCGCGCAAGGTGCCCCACTACGGCAAATACAGCTACCTGACCTTCCAGGGGCCGTCGCCGTCCAACGTGCTCAAGGGTCAATGGCCGGTGCGGAATTCGCCGCTGCAGGTCACGCTCGTTGCCGGAACTGAAGCGCCGCTGCGGCTGCCGCCGCGCCCCCCGTTGACGGCGGTATTGAAAACGACCGACAAATCCGACTGAGGACCGCAGCGCCGGGAGAAGCATGACAGTGACCTCCGCCGTCCCCGCCAGCGAAGCGCCCGGCCGCCTGCCGCAACCGGCACGCTACTTTCCGCTCAGCGGCCCGCGCTACGAGGTGAAAGTTGGCCTGCACCGTTTGGGCACCGACTTCGGCAACGGCGCGGCCGACGCCCGGGTGTTCCAACTCGACCGCGACTGGCCGGCGTATCGCCGGGCCAAACTGCAGGCGCGCGCCGAACGCCTGGACAAGTACGTGTGCCGCGACCCCCGCCTCGGCGCCCGCGCCGTCCAACACCTCACTGAGTACCTGCTGATTCGCCTGCCGCGGGAACACCCGGCGCAGTTCCGCCGCGAACCGCGCCCGGGCGGCGGCTATGTCCTGCACTGCGCACTGAGCGGCGAGCGCCTGGTCTTCGACCGTTACCTGGACCTGGCCGCCGTCGAAGGCCCCGACAGCCGCACCCCGGGCTACGGCGACGGGCTGGACGCGCTCGCCTGCCAGATCCAGGAAGACCTGGCTGTCGGCGAAACCGCGCCGGAAAGCGGGGAACGGCTCACCTACCTGCACCTGTGCTGTCCCAACTACTGGGCCGCAGAAGCCAAGATCGGCGGCAGTTTCCTGTCCGTGCACCGGCCGGTGCCCCATTTCGACCGTATTGGGCGCCAGGCTGGCGCCTTGATCGAAACCCTGTCCCGACGCGGACCATTCGTGCGTTTCACGTGGGGCATTACCACCGATCCACGGCTCAACCACCACCCGCAGCCGCCGGCCGGCGCGGATCCGGCGCAATGGAACGGCCGGCGCTTCGACCCGCAGCAGCCGCGGTTGTACCTGCGCGTCGAGCGCCAGGTGAACATTCCGTTGTCGAAGGCCGGCGCATTCGCCTTCACCATCCGCACCTACCTGCGCGAGATCGAAGAACTCGGGTCCGACCGGATCGCAACCCTGGCCGGCGCCATCGCGTCCATGACCGCGGACAGTCTGCATTACAAGGGCCTGGCATCGCAGCGCCAGGCGATTCTGGCATGGCTGCAGACCCTTTAGTGCAGGGGCGCCGCCAAACAGCACCCTAGCGCGGGGAGAAGCGGGTGAAACGACGCAGACTGCAGGCACCGCGCGGCACGGTTTCCGTGGAACGGGTTGCCGGCGGCGTCGCGCGGGTGCGCGCCGGCCACTGGCTCGACGCCTGGTACGCCCTGGGCTGGCTCCACGGCCGCGATCGGGGCGCGCAGCTCGCACTGGCCCGCGTGGTGGGCCAGGGGCGAATCTGCGAGCTGCTGCGCGACGACGATGATCTGTTGGAGATGGATCGGTATTTCCGCCGTTTCGGCATGGCTCGCGACGCCCACCATCACATCGGTCGCATGGCGTCGCCCCACGCCGATCAATTGCACGCCTACGTCAACGGCCTCAACCGCGCCTGGCAGGAGCGCACACCGTTGCTGTTGCGCCTGGCGCGGTTCACGCCCGAGCCGTACCAGCCGGCCGACGTACTGCTGCTGGTCAAGCTCATGGCTTTCTCCGGGCTGGCCGAAGGCCAGCGCATCACGGAACTGTTCGTGATCGAGGCGCTGCGCCGCGGCACCGACCCGGCGCTGCTCAAAGGATTGCTGCCGGCGCTGGACAACGTCGACCCGGCGCTGGTCCGTGGCCTGCGCCGCATGCCGCCGCTGTTCCCCGGCGCACGGCTGACCGGCGGGCTGCCGGTCACCGGGGGCAGCAATGCCTGGGCGGTGGCGGGCAGCCGCTCAAGCAGCGGCGCCCCCCTGCTCGCCAATGACCCGCACCTGGAAGTGAACCGGCTGCCGGCGTTGCTCTATGAAGCGGAACTGCGGGTGGGCGAGCGCTGGATCAAGGGTGCCACCATCCCCGGTCTGCCAGGGTTTGTCGCCGGCCGCACCCCGTCGCTGGCCTGGGGGGTCACCTACAGCTGCGCCGACACGTCCGATTTCTTCGTCGAACGATGCAAAGACGCCCAGTACCTGCGCGACGGCCAGTGGGCACCGTTTCGCCGCCGCCGCGAGCGGATCCTGCGCCGGAGCCACGCCGCCGAGGAAATGGTGGTCCACGAAAACGAACACGGCATCCTCGAAGGCGACCCGCGCGAGGCCGGGGACTACCTGTGCTGGAACTGGACCGGGCTCGGCGAGGGCGGTCTCGGCGCCATCCGCGCGTACGCCGACCTGATCCAGTGCGATTCGGTGGACGAGGCGCGGCGCGCCGTGGAAGCCATGGACATACCGACCCTGCACATGGTGTTCGCCGATCACCGCGGCAACATCGGTTGCCAGACCACCGGCGCCGTGCCGCGCCGGCCGCGCCACTGGAGCGGTCTGGCGCCCGCGGCGGGCTTCGAGCGCCGCAATGACTGGCGGGGCCGGCTCGATCCGGCCCACGAACTTCCGGGCGAAACCAACCCCGGGGCCGGCTACATCGTCGTCACCAACGAGGCCCGCCAGTGTCCGGGTGGACCGCGGCTGGCCACCATTTGGCTTTCGGACTACCGCCGTGAGCGGGTCGAAGAGTTGCTCGCCCGCCACGACCGGAACGCGACGGTCGAGGACATGCAGCGCTTGCAGTACGACGTGGTTTCACGCCAGGCGCGGCGGTTCCTGACCGAATACCTGCCGCTGCTGGAGGACGAGCCCCTGCGTGCGCAGTTGCAGCAGTGGAATCTCGAATACAGTGTCGATTCGACGGCGGCGGCGCGGTTCGAGGCCCTGCATCGGGAAGTGGTGGCGCAGGTGTTCGGACCGGCACTGGGCGAAGAATGGCTGCGCGATCTGTTGGCCAATACCGGCCTCTATCCGACGCTGATCGGATTTTTCGACGACGTATTGGCGCAACCGGATTCGGCCTGGCTGCCGGCCGGCCGGCGGCGCGAGCGCCTGCGCGGCGCCTTGGCGCGGGGCGCGGCGGTGCCGTCAGCGGCCTGGGGCGAGGTCAACCGGGTGCTGTTCCGCAACCTGTTGCTGGGTTCAAAATGGCGATGGTTCAATCGCGGCCCCCACGGACTTGCCGGCAACGCCGCCACTGTCCACCAGGGCACCCTGCTGCGCCTGGGGCGGCGCAACAGCAGCTTCGCGCCGTGCTATCACCTGGTGACCGATATGAGCAGCGACCGCGTGCGCACCAACCTGCCCGGCGGACCAAGCGAATGGCCACTGTCGCTCCGCTACGCCAACGATCTGAGGCGCTGGCTCAGCGGCCGCTACAAGGAATGGTAACCCGGGCGCTTCAGGCGCGTACCAGCCGCTGGTCATCGGCCGCCGGCGTGTGATCCGGCCACAGCTCGATGCCTTCACAATAGCGCTTCGCCAGCAGGGTCAGCACGTGGCTGGAAACCGCCGGTTTGAGCCGCAGCTCGTGCAGGTCGAAACGGACCAGACGGCCGTTCAAGGAAGGTTTGGAAAACACGAACAGCTTGTGGCGGCGGATCTGGCTGCGCAGGAACTCGTATACGCTTTGCGGCTGCTGGCCGTGCACCTTCACCGTGGGCGCGCGCCAGATGCGCGCCGTGCGGTCATACTGGATCGACACCAGTTCACCGACGACCGGGCCGATACCGACAATGTTGTCGCGTAACGCCCGCAACGGCTCATCGCCGGTACGCCGAAACGAACCATCATCAAGTTCCTGAAACACTTCCACACGATGCATTCCCAGCACCTCGAAGTACACCGGAATGCGAACACTCTCGGACATTTGCTTCCCCCCTTTGTCGTCAAGGTTAAAGAAAGATCCCCATCCCGCTTTAACACTTGCACTTTCCGTGCCGGACAATACCACACTCCGACGCCACGCTCACGGACGCTTGGCGGCGGCCAAAGAAAAAGGCGGCCCGGGGCCGCCTTCAACCGCGTCGGAAGAGGAACGCCAACTGCGACTTCGTGGAAGGTTGTTCACCGGGCGATTCACCGGACGCAGGCAAGTGAGCGGTCCCGGGAGCCGGCGTTTGGCATGAAGCAGATGGCCCGATGGGCGCAATTGAGCGGCGGTGCGGCGCGCCAAACGCACCCGGCCGCCGGCGATTGGCCCCTGAGGCGTGGCCGGTCGGGGCGAGGCCGCGGGCGATTGGCCCGTGAGGCCCTGCCGGTCGGATCGAGGCCGCAGGTGGGGCGGCGACGCCGGTTGTGTTGTTGCGCGGTGGATGTGCTGCGCTTATCCACCCTACGTTTTTCAGGCCCGGGGATTATCGTAGGGGCGATAAGCGCAGCGCATCCACCGTTCTTACGACCATGTGTGAACAACCTGGTGGGTTACGCAGCTAGTCAAATGCGACGCCCGGTTTCACCCCCACGGACTTGAGGATTTTGGCCAGCGGGCAGAAGCCGGTAAACGCCGACTGCAGCAGGTTGGCGCCAACAAACGCCGTCAACCACAACCAGTTGGGCGAATGCACCTGGGACAGCACCAGACTCAACAGAATGACGCTGCCGGCAAAAGCCAGCACGAAACGATCGACACTCATGGTCGCTACCTCCTGACTGAAGTCGGGCGCGGCTTTCAAGAGCCGCGACTAGCACTCCAGTATATTAGTGAATGCTAATAAGTCAACCCGGCGACGGGCTGTTGACGGTGGAACAGGAACTTGGCACGGGAACCGTGGCGGCGCCGAATTTTCGGCGCCGTGTCCCCCGGACTTGGCAACCGGGCGGCGTGCCTTAAACTATCGCCGGGTACCGCCTGCAACCACTTTCCCCGGGACCGCCAATGGCCTCAGCAACCTCGCCCTCGCTGTTCGTCTCCCACGGCGCGCCGACCCTGGCGCTGGAACCGAATGCCGCGCACCTTTTCCTGCGCCGGCTGCCGCAACAGCTGCCGCCCCCACGGGCGATCCTCGCGGTTTCGGCCCATTGGACCACCGCCGAGCCGGCGGTGGGAACCGGCGCCAAGCCGGACACCATTCACGATTTCGCCGGCTTCCCGCCGCAACTCTACGACCTCACCTACCCTGCCCCGGGAGCCCCGGATGTGGCCGACGAAGTCCATGCGCTGCTGCAGGGCGCCGGTATCGCCGTGACCCGCGATCCCGACCGTGGTCTCGATCACGGCGCCTGGGTGCCGTTGCGGCTCATGTATCCGCACGCCGATGTTCCCGTCACCCAGCTTTCCATCCAGCCGCACCTGGGGCCAGCGCACCACCTGGCACTGGGACGCACCCTGCAGACGCTGCGCCGGCGAGGCGTGTTGCTGCTGGCCAGCGGTGGTCTGGTCCACAACCTGGGCCGCCTGGACCGAAGCAGCCAACCGCCCCCATGGGCGGCGCAATTCGAGCAGTGGATGACCGACGCAGTTGTCGGCGGCGACCTCGAAGCGCTGCTGGCCTACCGCCAACGTGCGCCCCATGCCGAGGACGCCCACCCCACCGACGAACACCTGCTGCCCCTGTTCGTGGCCCTGGGCGCCGCCGGCGACCGCCCCCGCGGATCGGTGCTGCACCGCAGCTTCACCTACGGCAGCCTCAGCATGGCCAGTTACGCTTTCAGCGAGGGCTAGCCGGGTAACCCTGGCACGTTGTCCTCAAGAGCACAGCCAGCGCGAAGGGCGCCCGGAACGGAAGTCCGGTGCGTTGCCGCCGGCGGCGTCGAACGCACCCTACCAAGCCGTAGGGTGCGCCGACCGAAGGTGGCGCACCGATCGCGGTTCCCCGCACCGCAGGCGCACGACACCGGCGCCGCCATCATCAAGCGGTGCGTTGCCGCCTGCGGCGTCGAACGCACCCTACCAAGCCGTAGGGTGCGCCGACCGAAGGTGGCGCACCGACTGCGGTTCCCGCACCGCAGGCGCATGACACCGGTGCCGCCATCATCAAGCGGTGCGTTGCCGCCTGCGGCGTCGAACGCACCCTACGGCCGGCGCTGCCGGATATCGCGCAGCGTCTGACGGTAGCGTTCGGCGTCGGCTCCGCCGATGGCCACCGCACGCCGCGCGGCCCGTTCCGCCTCCGCCCAGCGGCCCTGATCGGCCAGCACCGTGGCCAGATTGTTGTAGGCGACCGCCGACTCGGGATGGCGCTTGGTGAGTGTGCGCAGAGTGCGGGCGGCCGCACTCAGGTCGCCGAGCGCATACTGGCTGTTGCCGAGCCCTACGCCCGCGGCGAGATTACCGGGCCAACGCCGCCAGGCCGCAGCGTAGGCGGTACGCGCCGCCCGCCAGCGATGCACCTGCTCCAACCCCACCACCGCCTGCACGTAGCGCAGGGGCTCAGCGGTGCGGGGCAGCACGCCGGGCTTCAGCACCAGCAGCGCCCAATAGTCGGCCCGCCGCCAGGTATGCTCGAACCGCGACAGGGAGATGTCGTGACGCCGCTCGGCTCCGGAGCGCAACACGATGCGCCGGCGCGGCAGGTCATAGCCCACCACCACTGCGTAGTGCCAGCGCGGCACCCAGCGCAGCGCCAGGTTCTGAAGCACCAATACCGGGTGACCGGCGGCCACCTCCGTCAAGAGGTCATCCAGCCGCGGCCGCAACAAATAGGCCACGAAGCCATGGCGGCGCGCGGCACCCACCAAATCCAACTGCAGGCTGCCCTTGCGCGCGGGAAGATAGACCTCGGGCGCCAACTGCTCCGGCGTCACGGCGTCGCCCGCCCGGTTCAGCAGCGTGGCCAAGGCAGCCGGCCCGCACTGGTACTGCTGCTGGGGAAAGAACGCGACCTTGGTGAGCTCAACCCGCGGCGGCAGGTCAAGTGGATGCTGCTCGAGCCGGGTCAGCTGCGGCGTAGGCGCGCAGCCGCCCAGCAACAGCGCCAGCAGCAGCAGCGCTGCACCGGCCGCAACATGGCGGCCGGTGCACAAAACGCACACCGCAGGCGCAGACCTCAACGGGCCCGGTGCACGAAGGTGAAGACGTCGGTGAGGCCGAGCAGGTCCGTAATCACCAGCACCAGGAAAATCACCAGCAGCACTTCCAACACCCCGGAGCCCGCCGGCAGCTGGTCCACGTGGCCGACGATGCGATGGACTTCCTGGTCGGTAAGCGCATCAACCCGGGCCAGCGCCTCCTTGGGATTGATGCCATTGGCACGCAAGGCCGAGACCACTTCGGCACGCTGATAAAGGCTGCGCAGCCGCTGCCGCTCCTGCTGCGCCTGCTGGGCGTTGACGACGGTCTCGGTGCCAATCATGGCGGCCTGGGCCACGGAGCCGTACACGCCCAGCCATAGCAGACAGACCGTAATCACCGGAATCAGCGGCCGGACGACTTTTCGCAACGAATCCATGGGGCTCTCCTTCAGTTATGGTCTTGTTGTCGTGCTTCGGAGTATAGGACTTCAGAGTGAAGGGGAAAGATCAAAGAGGAAAAAATGAATTCGGCCCTGCTCCCCTGTTATCTTTACTCTTTGCTCCGGGGTTCGACCGCATGCTAATGGCGAAGCTCGGCGGATGTTGCGACCTGCCGCACAATCCGCCCTGCGGGACAGATTCTCCATACCGGAGCATTGATCGGTGGTTCTGGAAACCGGCTGGCGCATGACCCTGCCGCGCCGCTGACAAACCGGCGCCCCGAAGATCGGGAGCGGCTCACTCGCCCCGGCACAGATCACCGCCTGGCAGGACCCGTGCCGCAGCCGCCCATTTGGCTTCCCCTGGTCACCGGGCAGAACCCGCGCCCGGCCGGCCGCCGCAACCGGCTGCCACCACTGCGTTTCTCCTGACCCTGCCGCGGGTGCAGCGGGGGCCGGTGCCGCGACGCTGGCGGCGGTAACCGGAATTGATTTAGGCTCCGCCCATGCCTTCGGCGCCGCCACACCTTCGATTCATCGTCCAGCACCCGCTGCAGTTCCTGCTGCGGGTGGTGCGCGGCTTCGGCGCCAACCAGGGGGTGCTTCTCGGCGGTGCGGTGGCGTTCTATACCCTGCTGTCCATTGTTCCCATGATCGCCCTGGCCCTGGTGGTGTTGTCAAAGGTCATGGACCAGGCGCTTCTGCTGCAAACCGTCCGCACCTATCTGGAGTTGGTGGCCCCGGGCAAGGCCGATGCGGTGGTCAGCCAGGCCGAAGTGTTCCTGCGGGAATGGAAGCTGATCGGCGCCGTCGGCCTGGTGGTGTTGTTGTTCTTCAGCTCCATGGCGTTCTCGGTGCTGGAGCGGGCCATGTCGGTGATCTTCCACCATCGGGTACAGATCCGGCGGCGTCATTTTCTGGTTTCCGCCGTCATCCCGTATGCCTACATCATGGTGCTTACCGCCGGACTGCTGTTGCTGAGCGCCGTGGTCGGCGCGCTGCACGCGCTGGACGGCCGCACGCTGCAGATCATGGGCCACGTGTTTTCATTGCAGGGCGCCACCCCCGCCATTCTGCGCACCCTCGGCATCATCGGCGAAATCCTGCTGCTGGCCTCGCTGTACCTGGTCATGCCGGTGGGCCGGCTCAACGCCTGGCATGCATTGCTGGGCGGCGCCTGCGCCACGCTGCTGTGGGAAATCGTGCGCCGGGTGCTGTTCTGGTATTTCACCACGCTGTCGTTCGTCAACGTGATCTACGGCTCCTTCGCCACGGTGATCGTCATCCTGCTGAGCCTGGAGGCCGCCGCCGTGATCGTGCTGCTGGGCGCCCAGGTCATCGCCGAATACGAACGCATCGGCGACACCACGTCGGCGGACGACGGATTCAGGACCGGGGAATGACCACCAACCGCGAAAGCCGCCGCGTCGGGCGATTGGCGGCCGGCGGGTGGGTCGGGCTAGGCTTGGAGGGCGGGAGCGGCGCCGCCCCCGCCTCCGGGCTCATGACAGGCCTTCGTCGCTGAAGATATCGCTGATCTGTCGTTCCAGCAGTTGCTGCTCGCGGTACTCCTCCAGGCGGCGCCGGGCCTCCGCCCTGCGCAGTGGGTCTTCGCCGCTGCGCGCGCGTCTGACGACGGCGGGCCGCCGGGAACCGCCGGGCGGGTTGTGCATCATGCGATCCATAGGCCACCTCCTAAACGTTGTACCGCTGCGGTACATCGCGAAGAAATGACTGCATCAACGCGGTATCAGCCGTTTCCCCAGGCCGTGCCCGGCCCGGGCATGTACACTGTATCGGCCGCGGCCGCGGCCGGGGTTAGCCCGCACGTTGCGCCCGCCGGGCGCCCGTGCGACATGCCCGGCGGGGGCGGGCGGACCCGACGACACCGCTGCGGCACGGCACCCATGAGGTAGACCATGCTCGAATCGACAGGCCAGACGGACGCCGTGCTCGCCCTGCGTGGGCTGCACCGCCAGTTCCGGGAAGGAGACACCGTGCGCCGGGTTCTGAACGGGCTCGACCTCGACGTCCGCGGCGGCGAATGCGTGGCGCTCCTCGGCCGCAGCGGCTCCGGCAAGTCGACCCTGCTCAACCTCATTAGCGGCATTGACCGCCCCGACGGCGGATCGGTGATCATCGCAGGCCGGGACCTGACCCGCATGAACGAGCGTGACCGCACCCTGTTCCGGCGCCACCACATCGGGTTCGTCTATCAGTTCTTCAACCTGATCCCGACCCTCACGGTGGAGGAAAATCTGCTGCTACCCCTGGAGCTCAACCGGCAAGACACCGGCGAAGCGCACCGGGCGGCCCGTGAATTGCTGCACGCGGTCGGGCTCGAGCAGCGCCTGGGTGCATTTCCCGATCATCTTTCCGGCGGCGAGCAGCAGCGGGTGGCCATCGCCCGGGCGCTGGTGCACCAGCCTTCGCTGGTGCTGGCCGACGAGCCCACCGGCAATCTGGACGAGGACAGCGGCCGCCAGGTGTTGGCGCTGCTGGAACGTCTGGTGCGCCAAGCCGGCAACACGATGCTGCTGGTGACCCACTCACGGGAAGTGGCGCGCATTGCCGACCGGGTGGTGGTGCTGGACAACGGGCGCGTGCGCGCGCCCGACGGCCAGGTGGGTTGGTGACGGTGGGCGGGGGTATCCTGGAGCGTGCCAATAGGCGCCACCTCTGGCGCCATCCCTGGCAGCTGGCGCTGGCGGTGTTGGGGGTTGCGGTGGGCGTGGCCGTGGTGGTGGCGGTGGACCTGGCCAATGCCAGCGCCGAGCGCGCGTTCGAGCTCGCCGCGCACAGCCTGTCCGGCGCCGCCACCGATCAGATCATCGGCGGCCCCGCGGGGCTCGATCAGCGCCTGTACACGCAGCTGCGGGTCGGCGCCGGCATTGAACGCAGCGCGCCGCTGGTGGAGGGCTACGGCACTGCCGGCGGCCGCACCCTGCATCTGATCGGCATCGACCCGTTCGCCGAAGCCGGGTTGCGCGACGAGCTGCGCGGTGTCGGCGCGGCGCCGATTCGCCAATTGCTGCTGCAGCCGGCGACCGTGCTGATGACGGCCGCCACCGCCCGCGACCTGGGCATCCGGCCCGGCGACCGGTTCACCCTGCAATTGGCCGGCCGCAGTGAGCGCCTGCGGCTGATCGGCCTGCTGCCACCGCGCCAGTCGCCGGCCATGGACGGCATGCTCATCACCGACATCGCCAGCGCCCAGGAACTGCTGCACTACTTCGGGAGACTCAGCTGGATCGACCTGCGCCTGCCGGCGGGCCGCAGCGGCGAACGTCTGCGGGCGCGTGTCCGCGAGCTGCTGCCGCCGGGCGCCAGGCTGGTGCGCGCCGGCAGCCGCACCCAGACCCTGCGCAACATGACCCGGGCCTTCCGCACCAACCTGACGGCCATGAGCCTGCTGGCGCTGCTGGTGGGCATGTTCCTGATATACAACACCATGACCTTTGCCGTGCTGCAGCGCCGCGGGCTGCTCGCCAGCCTGCGCGCGCTGGGCGTGACCCGCGGCCAGGTGTTCAGGGTTGTGGTTGCCGAAGCGCTGCTGATCGGCGCCGTCGGCACCGCACTGGGCCTGCTGTTGGGGTTGGCCCTGGGCCAGGGCCTGGTGCACCTGGTCACCCGCACCATCAATGACCTCTACTTCGTGGTCACGGTCAACCGGCTGCTGATCACCCCGGTTCCGGTGATCAAGGGGGTGTTGCTGGGATTGGGGGCGACTGCCGTCGCCGCGCTGGCACCGGCCGCCGAAGCGGCCTGGACCGCGCCCGCGCTCGCCCTGCACCGTTCGGGCCTCGAGCAGCGGGCGCGGCGGCTGACGCCGCGGCTGGCCGTAGCCGGCGCGCTGCTGGTGCTCGGTTCGGCCGGCGTCCTGCTGCTGCCCGACCGCAGCATCGTCACCGGGTTCGTCGCCCTGTTCATGCTCGTCGTCGGACTGACGCTGGCCACGCCGCTGGCAGTGGCGGGCCTGACGCGGGCGGCGACGCCGGTGGTCGGGCGGCTGTTCGGCATCCAGGGCCGGCTGGCGGTCCGGGGCATCCACGCCTCCCTGAGTCGCACCGGTGTGGCCATTGCCGCCCTGATGCTGGCGGTGTCCACCACCGTCGGCGTGGCCGTCATGGTGGACAGCTTCCGCGCCTCGGTGGACCAGTGGCTGCACGCGACGCTCAACGCCGACATCTACGTACGCGCGCCGGACGTGGGTTCCAACCGCACCGACATCCATCTGGAGCCGGACTTCGTGCAGCGGGTTCGCGCGCTGCCGCAGGTGGCCGGCGTGTCGCTCGGTCGGCGGGTGACCCTGGAAACGAACCGCGCGCGCACGCACGTTCTGGCGCTGCAGCCGGCGCCGGGCCACCGGCCGGGCTCGCCGCTGCTGGCAGGAAAACCGGACCGGGTCTGGCCGGCATTCGACGCCGGGCGCGGCGTACTGGTGTCCGAACCCTATGCCTACCGCCACCATATTGCCGTGGGAGACGCGGTTCACCTGCGGACCGATCATGGCCGGCGCACCTACCGGGTGTTGGGTATCTACCGCGATTACGATTCCCAACAGGGCATCGTCCTGATGCCGCGCGCAGTGTACCGGCGCGACTTCAACGACCCGGCGGTGTCGGCGCTGGGTATCTACCTCAACGCCGATGCCGACCTCAATGCAGCCCTGGCCGCGGTCAAGGCGGCGGCCGGTGGCGCGCCGGTGCAGGTGCGCAGCAGCCGCGACATCCGCCGCATCTCGCTCGCCATTTTCGATCGCACCTTCACCATCACCAACGTCCTGCGGCTGCTGGCCATCGTGGTGGCGTTCATCGCCATTCTCAGTGCCCTGCTGGCGCTGCAGCTGGAGCGCACCCGGGAGCTGGCCATCCTGCGGGCCACCGGCTTCACCCCGGCGCAGGTGGGCGGCCTGGTTGGCCTGCAGACCGGGCTCATGGGCTTGGCGGCGGGGATTCTGGCCCTGCCCACCGGGCTGGCGCTGGCCGCCATGCTGATCCACGTCATCAACCGCCGTTCGTTCGGCTGGACCGTGAGCACCCTGGTGCCACCGGAGATCCTGCTGCAGGCCCTGGCGCTGGCCGTCGGCGCCGCGTTGCTGGCCGGCATCTATCCCGGCTGGCGCATGGCCCGCACGTCGCCGGCGGCGGCGCTGCGCGAGGAGTGACCGTGACCCCGCGGCGCGCGCTCGGCATGATTGCGGGACTGGGACTGACCCTGGCGGCGGCCGCCGCGGCCGTCCGCTGGTGGACGCCGGAGCCGGCGCCGCCTTCCATGGACTTCGGCCGGGTGCTGGGCGACGGCAGTGACAGCGGCTTCGCACGTGCCGACCAGCAACGCCGGTTCCAGTTTCCCCGCGACTACGGGCCCCACCCGCGGTATCGCAGCGAATGGTGGTACTTCACCGGCAACCTGCATACCCCGGCCGGGCGCCGGTTCGGTTACGAGCTCACACTGTTTCGCATCGCCCTGGCGCCGCGGGCGCCGCTGCGCAAGTCCGACTGGGCCACCAATCAAATCTATATGGCCCACTTCGCGGTCACCGATGTCCAGGGGCGGCGGTTCCACTATTTCCAGCGCTTTGCCCGCGGGGCAGTCGGCCTGGCCGGCGCCCGGGCCGCACCATTCAAGGTCTGGCTCGGCGACTGGTCGGTGCGGGCGGACAGCGGCGTCGCGCCGCCATGGCACCTCACCGCCTCCACCGGCAAGGTACGATTGCAACTGCAGTTGACCCCGGAAAAGCCGGTGGTACTGCAGGGCGATCACGGGCTGAGCCAAAAGAGCGCGGCGCCCGGCAACGCCTCTTACTATTACTCCGTCACCCGCATCGCCAGCCGCGGCCGGCTGCGGCTCGACGGTCACGACTACGCCGTGCAAGGGCTGTCGTGGCTCGACCGCGAATGGAGCACCAGCGCCCTCGGCCCGCAGCAGGTGGGATGGGACTGGTTCGCCCTGCAACTGGACGACGGCCGCGACCTGATGTTCTATCGCCTGCGCGACCGCAACGGCCGCACCGACCCCCACAGCACCGGCGTGCTGATTGACCGCGCCGGGCACTCGAAACCGCTTCGCGTCGGCGACGTGCACCTGCAGGTGTTGGGCACCTGGACCAGTCCCCGCGGCGGCACCTATCCATCGGGCTGGCGGCTGCGGGTGCCGGCCGAGCGCCTGTCCCTGACCATCCGGCCGCTCCTGTCGAACCAGGAACTGGACGTCTCGGTACGTTATTGGGAAGGTGCGGTGCAGGTGCGCGGCGAAGGCAACGGCCATCCCGTCGCCGGTACCGGTTACGTGGAACTCACCGGCTATGCCGGCTCGCGGCGGCAGACCTCGGGGCAGTAAAGCCTGTCCTCGCCATAGGGGCCCGCAGCACCCGCCGTTGCAGCGGGGTTCTGCTAAACTCGATATTGTCGCAACGCCTTTTCAACCCGTGTCCGAATGCGACCACGCTTCATGATTTTTTGCCGAAATGGAGGGCAACCATCATGATGATCAGTACCACCGACCCCATCACCATGCACGATGTCACCGACCCCGAAAGCCACCCCTATATCATCGAAGGGGAAGGGCCCAACGCCATCAAGATCTATTTCGAGTCGGAAGACACCAAGCGGGAATACATGGACATCGCCGTGGAACATCCGGGTGAGGATTTCACCACCAACCTGGATAACCCGCAGCCCATGGCTGGGGACAGGCCACGCAGCTGATCCGGGTACGACCGCCGGTGCTCCGCCCGGCGGTAACCCGCATGTTGCACCGGCATCCGGGATGCCGGCGCGGGACAGCCGCGGCTGGGCGCGGTCTTGGACCACATATGCCCGCGACGGGAGCGGCGGGTCGGTGCGTGCCGCCTTGGAATGGTGGATGCGCTGCGCTTATCCACCCTACGATGACCGTGCCGGGTTTTCGCTCAAGCCCGTAGGGTGGGATAAGCGCAGCGCATCC
>JARRNJ010000012.1:0-55957 GCA_037385045.1 Gammaproteobacteria bacterium
TCCGCCTGCAGATGCCGCTGGTTGCGGCCCTCGGTGCCGGTCAGGCCCGGTTCGGTGGCACCGTACAGGGTGATGCCGGGCACGTCCAGTGCCGCGGCCAGGTGCGCCAGGCCGGTATCGACCGCCACCACCGCGCGGGCGCCGGCGATGTGCGCGGCAATTTGGGTGAGGCTCAGGTCGGGCAGCACCGTCGCGCCCGCCACCGTTGCGGCGATGCGCTCGGCGCGCTCCCGTTCCTCTGCACTGCCCTGAGGCAGCTGCACCTGCAGGCCGGCGCCGGTCACCTGCCGGGCCAGTTCGGTCCAATAGGCTTCCGGCCAGTGCTTGGTCGGCCAGGTGGTGCCGTGCAGGAACAGGACATGGCCCGCCGGTCCCGGGCCCGGTTCGGACGCGAACTGTTGGCGCGGGAGGCCATAGTCGGGTGGGCGCGCCGGCAGCCGGTAATCCAACGCCGCGGCGAACAGCTTCCGCACCCGGGTGATGGCGTGCTGGCCCTTGGGAACCGCCAGGCGCTGCTGATAGAAAAAGCAGGCGGCCCGCTCACGCGTCGAGTCCCGATCCAGACCGGCCACCGGCCCGCGCGCCATGCGCGCAACCACCGCGCTCTTCAGCAGCCCCTGGGCGTCGATCACCAGATCGTACTGCTCACTGCGCAGGTCCCGCCGAAAGGCCCCCCACTCGCCGCCGAGCAGCGCCCGCGGACCCTGACGGCGCCAGCGCCGCAGTGCGACCGGGATCACCCGGCGCACCGCCGGGTGCCAGCGCGGAACCTCCGCGAACGCCTCCTCCACCACCCAGTCGATTTCCAGGTCGGGAAGTGCGGCGGCGGCGTCGGTCACCGCCGGCAGGGTGTGGATCACATCCCCCAGGGACGACATCTTTACGACCAGTACCCGCATCAGGATGTCAGCTCCGCCAAGGCCTGCTCCACCTGCCGGGGTTCCAGCCGGCGCAGGCAGTTGAGGTGACCCAGAGGACACTCGCGCTTGAAACAGGGGCTGCAGTCCAGGCCCAGGCGTACCACCCGGGCGTGATCACTGAGCGGCGGGGTGAATCCCGGATCCGATGAGCCGTACACCGCCACCAGCGGCCGCTGCAGGGCGGCGGCGACGTGCATGAGCCCGGAGTCGTTGCTGACCACGGCGTCGGCCAGGGACATCAGGTCGATGGCCTCGTCGAGCCGCGTCCGACCCGCCAGGTTCACACCCCCGCCGGCGGCGTCGCACACCGCCTGCGCCACTTCCGTATCCTGGGTGGATCCGAACACCCACACGGCACCGCCGCGATCCAGGTAATGGCGGGCCACCGCTCCGTAATGCTCCGCCGGCCAACGTTTGGCGGGACCGAATTCCGCACCCGGGCACAACGCCAGCAATCCCTGCGCCGGGCGGACCAGCTGCAGGCGCGCCAGGGCCTGCTCCACGTCTTCGGCGCGCACCCGCAGATGGGGCTGGGGAACGGGCGGCGGCAGCGGCGTGCCCCGCTCCAGTCCCAGGGCGACGAAGCGCTGCACCGTCATCGGCAGCCGCCGGCGGTCGAGGCGCCGGGCGTCGTTGAGCAAACCCCAGCGCCATTCGCCGACGTAACCGGTGCGCCGCTGGATGCGCGCCCACCACGGCACCAGGGCCGATTTGAGCGAGTTGGGCAGGATGATGGCCTGGGTGTAACCCTCCGCGCCGAGGCTCCGGCCGAGCCGCCGCCGCGTGCCCAGTTGCACCTGTCCGTGCCCCAGCGGCATGGTGACAGCACGGTCCACCTCGGGCATGCGCGCCAGCAGCGGCTCACTCCACGCCGGCGCCAGCACATCGACGGCCGGCTGCGGGCGACGCTGCTTGAGCGTCATAAACAGGCTCTGGGCCATGACCATGTCGCCGACCCATGAGGGTCCGACCACCAGGATGCGGGGAGCCTGTGGAGATGAATCGGTCAAGTGCGCTTCCAGTGGCAAATGGGGCTGCTGCGTCGTCGGTTGTGCGGCGGCGGACGCGACAACGGCACGCCTCTGTATCGATCGCGTCCCGGTTTTCCGGTTCGGGAGATTATGCCAGAAGCGGAGCCGTTGAGGTCGGCGATATGACTTTCAGCGCCGTAGGCCGCATGAGGCGAAGTGGGATTTCGCGTGGTGTGGACGGGTTTCCCCGGATTTCGCGTTGCTTTGTCCGGGCTACCTCGACTGATGCACCCGCTGGGTGTGCTGACCGGCGGGAGACGCATCGGAACCGGGTGGGGCGGCCGCCAAGCTTCGGTGCGCCTCACAACGCTCGGCACAGCCTGGAGCGCCTGTCACTCTCGTAGGTTGCGTCGAGGCCGAAGGCCGGACGCAACACCTGTTCGGTGCGTCCGCGCTGCGCGCTCGACGCACCCTACGGCTACGACTCGCAACTCGCAACTGAAATTCAGCGGCGCGTCGAACCGCCGCATGCACGACGTCGGCGCCGCAGCGATCAGATGGTGCGTTGCCGCCTGCGGCGTCGAACGCACCCTACGTGCTCATCGGAGGGAACGAACCGCAATCGGGAGCGCCCTCGAAGAGCGGCGGATTTCGCCTGGCTTCTTTCCTCGCCCCGCTGCCGCGCCGGAGGTACGCACTCAATCGGCGTCTTTCAAGACGTACTCGGCGCCGCAGTAGTTGCACTTGGCCCGGCCCGTCGCTTCGATGGGCAGATAAACTTTCGGGTGGGAGTTCCACAGGCTCATGCCGGGCATCGGGCAATGCAGCGGCAAATCCGCCCGCGTGACCTCGTACAGGTTCCGGGCATTGGGCTGAATCAGTTCCGCCTCTTGTTGTTGCGCCACGTACTTTCTCCTCGCCATCCGGTATTGCGTTACACCAGCGTAAGCCACGCCTTGTGTTCGTCGCGGCGGCCGTGCACCTGGTCGAAATACAGGGTCTGCAGCTTTTCGGTGATGGGACCGCGCTTGCCGCCGCCGATGGCGCGGCCGTCGAGCTCGCGGATCGGTGTGACCTCCGCCGCGGTGCCGGTGAAAAACGCCTCGTCGGCAATGTAGACCTCGTCGCGGGTGATGCGCTTCTCGCGCACCTCCAGGCCCGTTTCGGCGGCCAGGGTGACGATCGTGCTGCGGGTGATGCCGTCCAGGGCGGAAGTCAGGTCCGGGGTGTACAACCGGCCGTCGCGGACCAGGAAGATGTTCTCGCCGCTGCCTTCCATGACGTAGCCTTCGGTGTCCAACAGCAACGCTTCGTCATAACCGCAGGCCAGTGCCTCATTCAGCGCCAGCATGGAATTGATGTAGTTGCCGTTGGCCTTCGCCCGGCACATGGTCACGTTGACGTGGTGGCGCGAAAACGAGGACGTCTTGATGCGGATGCCCTTTTCGATGCCGTCCGAGCCCAGATAGGCGCCCCACTCCCATGCCGCCACCATGACGTGAACCTTTAGATTGTCGGCGCGCAGTCCCATGCCTTCGGAGCCGTAGAAGCACATGGGGCGGATGTAGGCCGACTCGAGATGATTGTCCCGGACCGCGGCGCAAGTGGCCTCGTTGATGGTATCCATGTCGAACGGCATCCGCATGTTGAGGATGTGCGCGGACCGGAACAATCGCTCCGTGTGTTCCTGCAGGCGGAAGATCGCCGTGCCTTTTTCGGTCTTGTAGGCGCGCACGCCTTCGAACACGCCCATGCCGTAGTGCAGCGTATGGGTCAGGACATGGACCTTGGCATCCCGCCACGCAATCATCTCACCGTCCAGCCAGATGACGCCGTCGCGATCATCCATCGACATATTCAGGGCTCCTCAAGGGTACCGGTTGATCTCAGGGGCAGTCCGCTCGCGCGAAGCGATGATTCTATCCGAAATATTGCCGCTTTGCAGGCGCTCGCGGTGACTCAGCCTTCCATCCAGGCACGCCATAGGGCGGTGATTCCCGCCCGGTAGTCGGGAAATTCGTCCGCGCCGGCGATGGCCGGTTCCTCCTGCAGCGTGAGCTGGTGAATGCGCCGCCGGTAGGCCCGGTAGGCGTCGCCCATGAGTTGCGCGTCGGCCGCCGCGACCAGGCCGTCGCGTGCCAATGCCTCCAGCTGGCGGATGTTGTCGGTGTACTCCGCCACGTCCGGGTGGTCATGGGCCCAGCGCAGCACCGCATACTGCACCATGAATTCGATGTCGGCGATCGCGCCGCGGCCCTGCTTGAGGTCGAAGCGGTCGTGGCGGTCCTTGCTGAGCTCGGCGCGCATGCGCTCGCGCATGTCGCGGACCTCGCCGCGCACGGTGTCGGGGTCGCGCCGGCGGCCGAGGATTTGGCGGCGGATTTCCGCGAAGCGAGCGGCCACTACCTCGTCGCCGGCGACCGGCCGGGCCCGCACCAGCGCCTGGTGCTCCCACGTCCAGGCCTCCTCGCGTTGGTAGGCGGCAAACGCTTCCACGCTGCTGACCAGCAACCCCGAGGCGCCGCTGGGGCGCAGGCGCATGTCCACGTCGTAAAGGACTCCCGAGGGGGTCAGGGTGTTGAGCACATGAATCATGCGCTGGCCGAGCCGGGCGAAGAACATGGCGGCGTCGATGGGCTTGGCCCCGTCGGTCATGCCGCCGTCGTCGTCACTGTCATGCAGGAACACCAAGTCCAGGTCCGAGCCGTAGCCCAGCTCGATGCCGCCCAGCTTGCCGTAGCCGATCACCGCAAAGCCGGCCGGCTGGTCCCGCCCCGCCACCCGCCGCATGGGACGGCCGTGGCGGCGGGTGAGGTTTTCCCAGGCGATGGCCAGCACTTCGCCCAGCACCACTTCGGCAATGGCCGTCAGGTGGTCGCTGACCACCATCAACGGCATAACGTTGGCCACGTCGGCCGCCGCCACCCGCAGCGTGTTGGTCTGCTTGAAGTGGCGCAGGACCTCCATCTGCTGCTCAAGGTCATCCGGATCGACCCCGGCCAACAGCTCACGCAGCTCGCTGCGCAAGTTGTCTTTGGCCAGCGGCCGGTACAGGGTACGCGGGTCCAGCAGCTCGTCGAGCAACAGCGGATGATGGGTCAGCAGCAGAGCGATCCAGGGGCTGGCGGCGCACAGCTTCACCAGCTGCGACAGGGCCATGGGATTTTCCGTCAGCAGCGACAGGTAGGCGGTCCGGCCGGCCACCGCCTCGACCAGGTTGATTACCCGGGCCAGGGTCTGTGCCGGGTGGTCGCCGGCGCCCACCGCGCCCAACAGCATGGGCATGAGGTGGTCGAGACGCTCGCGGCCGCGACTGCCGGCGCTGCGGAACGCATGTCCTTCGCGCAGGCGTTCGATCAGGCGCAGCGCCTCCACCGGCTCGTCGAAACCGGCGTCGACCAGGGCGGTGCCCGACTGATTGACGTCGAGCGCCCCGTGCCAGATACCCGCCAGCGCCCGCTCGGCCTCACCCCGCTCACTCTCCGAATCGGCCTGCGGGGCGGCGAATACCTGCTCGAAATGCTCGTGCACGTTGTCCCGCTGGCGCTGGAGCTCGGCGGCGAATTCGTCCCAGGAACCGTAGCCCATGGAGAACGCCAGCCGCAGGCGCCCGTGGTCGTCGCGGGGAAGGGTGTGCACCTGTTGGTCGGCGAATGCCTGCAGGCGGTTCTCGGCGCGGCGCAGGAACGTATAGGCGTCCAGCAATGCCCGGGTGACGAATTCGGGCAGGTAGCCCATGCGCGCCAGTGCCGGCAGCACTTTCATGATGCCCCGCTCCTGCAACACCGGCTCGCGCCCGCCGCGGATCAGTTGGAACGCCTGGCCGATGAATTCGATCTCGCGGATGCCGCCGCGCCCCAGCTTGATGTTGTGCTCCAGGCCCTTGCGCTGCACCTGGCGCTGGATCAGCGCCTTCATCTCGCGCAGGGATTCGAAAGCGCCGAAGTCCAGGTAGCGCCGGTAGATGAACGGGTGCAGGAGCTCAAGCAGCGATTTGCCGGCGGCGCGGTCCCCGGCCACCACCCGCGCCTTGATCATGGCATAGCGCTCCCACTCACGGCCCTGGGACTGGTAGTACTCTTCGAGGGCATCGAAGCTCAGCACCAGCGGGCCGCTGTCGCCGTAGGGACGCAGGCGCATGTCGACGCGGAACACGAAGCCGCCGGCGGTGGGCTCGCCGATGACCTGGATCAGGCGCTGGCCGAGGCGGGTGAAATATTCCTCGTTGCTGATGCCGCCGCGCTTGCGGGTCGCGCCCTCCTCGGGATAGGCGAATATCAGATCGATATCCGAAGAAACGTTGAGTTCCCCGGCCCCCAGTTTGCCCATGCCGAGCACGATCAGGGACTGGGCCGCGCCGCCGGGGCCGCGGGGCCGGCCGAGTTCGCTGCGCATCCAGGCCGACAGTTTCTCCAGGGCGGCGCCCAGGCACGCCTCGGCCAGCCACGACAGGTCCCGCAGCGTTTCCTCCAGCCCGGCCCAGCCGGCGAGATCGCGCCAGACGATGCGCACCATTTCCCGGCGCCGAAGCGCACGCAGGATCTCCGCCAACTGCGCCTCGTCGCGCACCTGGCGCAACCGCCGGGCCAGGCGCCGGGGATAGTCGCCGGCGACGTAGTCCCGCAGCAGGTCACCGGTGTCGAGCAAATCCGCCAGCAGCGCCGGCTCCCGGGCGCAGCTGCCGGCCACGAAGTCGCTGCAGGCCCAGACCCGGAACAGCGCATCGATAAACGCCGGATCGGCCGGCACGCGCACGCCTTCCTCGCCTGCCCGCGCCCGGTAGTGGGTCCAGAGCCGCTGCACGGGCTCGCGCAGGGGCTCGGGCAGCAAATCCATACCCCGGGGCCGGGCTGCAACTGCGGAGGACCGATTGGGGGAACTGCGCGCCATCGCGCAAGCTTACTGGGGGCTGTCCCGCACTGACAAGCACAATGCGAACTGGTTCACACTTCGCGCCTCGGCGCCGGGCGGCCGAATCAAGGCGAATCCGGGCCGGCCGATGGCGTAAGGAGTCAGCGGTCAAAGGACACACCGTCCACGGTGGCGGCCGGCTTGCGGCCGAACACACCTCAACAGCCACAGCAGCACGGGATTTCGGCATGGAATTCAAAGATTATCTGCGCATCATGGTCGCCAAAGAGGCGTCGGATCTGTACCTCACCACCGGCGCGCCGCCGAGCATCAAGGTCCACGGAGTGCTCAAACCCGTCGAACCGGCGTCACTGCCGGCCAACAAGGTTAAGGAAATCGCCTACGGCCTCATGGACGAAGAACAGGCCGGGCACTTCGAACGCCGCCCGGAAATGAACCTGGCGCTGTCGGAAGCCGGGGTGGGCCGGTTCCGGGTCAACATCTTCAAACAGCGCAACCAGGTGGCGATGGTGATCCGCAGCATCAAGACCGAAATTCCTTCCATGGAGTCCCTGGGCCTGCCGCCGATCCTGTCCAAGGTGATCATGTCCAAGCGCGGCCTGATCCTGTTCGTCGGCGCCACCGGATCGGGCAAATCGACCTCGCTGGCCTCGCTGATCGACTACCGCAACACCAACAGCACCGGCCACATCATCACCATCGAGGATCCGATCGAGTTCGTGCACTCGCACAAGAACTGCATCGTCAACCAGCGCGAAGTGGGCGTGGATACCGACTGTTACGAGGATGCGCTGAAGAACACGCTGCGCCAGGCACCCGACGTGATCCTCATCGGCGAGGTGCGCGACCGGGAGACCATGGAGCACGCCATCACCTTCGCCGAGACCGGCCACCTGGCGATCTCGACGCTGCACGCCAACAACGCCAACCAGGCCCTGGACCGCATTATCAACTTCTTCCCGGAGGATCGGCGCAACCAGCTGCTGCTGGATCTGTCTTTGAACCTGCGCGCCTTCATCTCCCAGCGGTTGATCCCGTCGACGGACGGCAGACGCGCCGCGGCGTTCGAGATTCTGCTCGGCACGCCGCTGGTGTGCGAAATGATCAAGCGCGGTGAGGTGGGCGAAATCAAGCAGATCATGGAAAAGTCCACCAACGTCGGCATGCAGACCTTCGACCAGGCGCTGTTCGAGCTGTTCATGCAGGGGCAGATCAGCGAGGAGGAGGCGCTGCGCAACGCCGATTCGGCCAACAACCTGCGCATCAAGATCAACCTATCGGACAGTCACCCCGAAGCCAAGGCGGAGCGTTCCGGCCTCAGCCTGGTGAGCGACTCCGACGAGGAACCGCCTGCCGAGGCCGACGCCAACCCGGGCGAACTCACCCTCAAATAAAAAGGCCCCGTCCGGAGACGGGGAGGAGAGCACCAGGAAAAGGACCAAACCGCTGGATCGGGTGGGTAAACCGGACCGCCGGGACGTTGCCCGCCTGATTCACGGCGTTGTCGGGGTTTCCGGTGACCAGGCCGCCACTGTGCGCGCCGGCACGAACGAAATCCGCAGCCGGGCATCGTCAAGCCGGCGCCGTTCAGCGGCGTGAGGTCCCGACCGCCCCCTCCGGTCGAATCGACGCTCCTGCATCCTGCTTCGGGCGCCTTGTCATCAATGTCGATTGGCCGTCGTCGCGCAGACCGCCGCGGCATGGCAGCGCCGGCTCCCGAATACCGGTCCCCCAATCGAACCGCACGTCACGCACCGGCGACCCGGAGCGGCGCCGCCCGGCCGACCAGTGCCAGATGCGCAACCCCACCAGGTTGTTCACACAATGGTCGCAAGAACGGTGGATGCGCTGCGCTTATCCACCCTACGGTGATCGTCGGATCTGAAAAACGTAGGGTGGATAAGCGCAGCGCGTCCACCGCGCAACAACACGAGCGGCGTCGCCGCCCGCCTGCCACCTCGACCCGGCCTGGAGCGCCCCAGGGGCAAATCGCCGGCGGCCCCGTGCATTTGGCGCGCCGCGCCGCACCGCAATGGCGCCCATAGGGCCATCGGCTTCATGCCAAACGCCGACTCCCGGGACCGCTCCCACTTGCGTGTGTTCGATGAATCGCCCAGGGAACAACCGTCCGAGAAGTTACAGCTAGACGCACCCACCTCAGGATTTATTCCGGCTCCGGCGCCGGTCGCGCGGCTGCCGCACGATCCGGGCAGGGGAATAATGTGGCCAGCCGCCGCGTCTTGATGGTATACCGATAACTGCACAGGCCGAACGGGGGTCCGGGAGGATGGAGGTATTTCGCCGAATGCGGCGTTCGCGCGAGCTGCGCCAGCGCCTGGAGCAAAGCAGGGACCGGCTCTACCGGGTGGCGTATTCGTGGTGTCACGATTGCCATCTGGCCGACGACCTGGTGCAGCAGACACTGGTCAAGGCACTGCAGAACGCCGGGCAGCTGCGCGAAATGGCGGTGGTGGACAGCTGGCTGTTTCGCATCATGGCCAACTGCTGGCGCGATCATTTCCGGCGCCGGCGCGAGACCGTGGACATCGATGAGATCGCACACGCTCACGAGCAGACGCCGGAACGCGAGCATGGCCGCAGCCAGATCGTGGCGCGGGTGCGTAGTGCCATTGCCTCGCTGCCGACGCCGCAACGCGAAGTGATCACACTGGTGGATCTGGGCGGACTGTCCTACACCGAGGTCGCCAGCGTGCTGGACATCCCGATCGGCACGGTCATGAGCCGTGTGTGCCGTGCCCGGCGGGCATTGAAGGAACGATTGCTGGATCTGAATCCGGGCGTCACCGAGACGCCGGCGCGGATCAGGAGGATCAAATGAATGGCGACGATCGCACGGTGTCCGACGAGCTGCTGAATGCCTTTCTCGACGGGCAGGTGGATGCCGACGAGCGCGGCGCAGTGCTCGACCGTCTGCGGGCCGACCGCGAGCTGGCGCAGCGCGCCTGCGAGCTGCGCCACCTCAAGGACCTTACCCAGCACGCCTACCAGACCCACATGCCGGTGCCGGAGAAGCGCCGCGGGCCGGTAGCGCGGGTAGCCCGCCACAGCGGCATGCTGAAGACGCTGGCCGCCGGCCTGCTGCTCGCCGTGGGCGCCGTTTTGGGCTGGACCGCACACCGCAGCATACAACCGCCGCAGATGGCGGCTATCGCCGGCTTTCAGCTGCACGCGCCGACCGCGTCCACGCCGGCAGCCGCGAACGTGCAGCACATCATCCTGCACCTGAGCAGCGGCAACCCGCACAAGGTCGACGTCGCGCTGGACGAGACCGAGGACCTGATCAAGTCCTACAAGAATGCCGGGCGCAAGCTGCAGGTGGAGTTCGTCGCCAACGCCGGCGGCCTCGACCTGCTGCGGGCCGGCGTGTCGCCGGAGGCCGCCCGAGTGCGCCGCCTCATGAAGGAGTACAAGAATCTCACCTTCCTGGCCTGCCGCAAGACCATCGAGCACCTGCAGGAGCGCGGCATCCGCGTCAAGCTGCTGCCCCATACCCGCGTCGCGCCCTCGGCGCTGCAGCAGATCATCGAACGCCTCAAAGAGGGCTGGGTCTACATCAAGGTCTAGGGTGGAAACGCAGAGCGCGCAGAGCCGCAAAGAATGCAGGGGGGAATCAAGGCAGCGCGGCCAAGTGTCTTTGCTCTGTCCTGGTTACTCTTTGCTCTGACACGCCGGACGGTGCGTTGCCGCCTTGCGGCGTCGAACGCACCCTACGGGCGGACCCTGCGTTTCCAGCATCCGCTCCGCGGTAGGGTGTGCCGGGCGCAGGCGGCGCACCGTTTGCGGCTCGGTTGACCGGCCGGACGGGCAACGTTGGCGCAGCAGCATAGGAACGAAATTCGGGATCACTTCGGCCGCCCCGGATTTCGCGTTGCTTCCTCCAGGCTACACGGACTTGCGCACGTTTGGTGTGCCTGGCGTCCGGTAGGAACTTCCGACGAAGCGCCGCGGGAACACCTGGTCCGGCACGATGCGCATCGGCGTTATCCCGATGCGGGTTACCGATGCATAGGTGCATAGACGGTTGTGCCGGCCGGCTCCGATCGAATGGCAATGGTGCGCCCGCTCTGAACGATGCCTGAGCATCCCGATGCCGCCAGCGTCAGTGCCGCTACGGCGGCTCCACGCGGCGACCTCAGCCACTGTTTTTTGCCCACACGTCCCCCTGCCTCGTGCGTGAACCTGTTATTTTTGTCGGGCGCTCTGAGCGGGCGCACCACGGTACAAGACGCCCGTGGGGGCGCAACTATTCCCTCAAACGCGGGGCCGCGCAAACAAAAAAGCCCCGCCGTTTCCGGCGGGGCTTCGTGCTGGCTGGTGGAGCCGGCGCGGGCTTACATCATGCCCATCCCGCCCATACCACCCATTCCGCCCATGTCGGGCATCGGCGCCTCGGACTCTTCCTTCGGCAGCTCAGCCACCATGGCCTCGGTGGTGATCATGAGGCCAGCCACGGAGGCGGCGTTCTGCAGCGCCGAACGGGTCACCTTGGTGGGATCCAGGATGCCCATCTCGACCATGTCGCCATAGTCGCCGGTACCGGCGTTGAAGCCGAAGTTGCCCTTGCCTTCCTCGACCTTGTTCAACACCACCGAAGGCTCCGTGCCCGCGTTGCTGACGATCTGGCGCAGGGGCTCTTCCATCGCCCGGCGGGCGATGTCGATGCCGACGTCCTGGTCGTGGTTATCGCCCTTGAGCTTCTTGATGCCTTCCAGGGCGCGGATCAGGGCCACGCCGCCGCCGGGAACGATGCCCTCTTCGACCGCCGCGCGGGTGGCGTGCAGGGCGTCCTCGACGCGGGCCTTCTTCTCCTTCATTTCCACCTCGGTGGCGGCACCGACCTTGATCACTGCCACACCGCCGGCGAGCTTGGCCACCCGTTCCTGCAGCTTTTCGCGGTCGTAGTCCGAGGTGGCTTCCTCGATCTGCTGGCGGATCTGCGCCACGCGCCCCTCGATGTCGGAGCCTTGGCCGGCACCGTCAATGATGGTGGTCTCTTCCTTGGTGATCTGCACTTTCTTGGCCGTGCCCAGATCGTCGAGGCTGGCCTTCTCCAGGGACAGGCCCACCTCTTCGGAGATCACCGTGCCGCCGGTGAGAATGGCGATATCCTGCAGCATGGCCTTGCGGCGGTCGCCGAAGCCCGGCGCCTTGACCGCACACACTTTGACGATCCCGCGGATGGTGTTCACCACCAGGGTGGCCAGGGCCTCGCCCTCGACGTCCTCGGCGATGATCAGCAGCGGCCGGCCGGCCTTGGCGACGCCCTCGAGCACCGGCAGCAGGTCGCGGATGTTGGAGATCTTCTTGTCGTAGAGCAGGATGTACGGATCTTCCAGCTCGGAGCTCATGCTCTGCTGGTTGTTGATGAAGTACGGCGACAGGTAGCCGCGGTCGAACTGCATGCCCTCGACCACATCCAGTTCGTTTTCCAGGCCCTGGCCTTCCTCGACGGTGATGACGCCGTCCTTGCCCACCTTGCTCATGGCGTCGGCGATAATGCCGCCAATGACGTCGTCGGAGTTGGCGGAGATGGTGCCCACCTGGGCAATGGCCTTGTCGTCGGTGCACGGCTTGGACAGCTTCTTGAGCTGCTCAACGGCGCCCAGCACAGCCTTGTCGATACCGCGCTTGAGGTCCATGGGGTTCATGCCTGCGGCGACCGCCTTCAGGCCTTCGCGCATGATCGCCTGGGCCAGCACTGTGGCGGTGGTGGTGCCGTCGCCGGCGACGTCGGAGGTCTGGGAAGCGACTTCCTTGACCATCTGCGCGCCCATGTTCTCGAACTTGTCTTTCAGTTCGATCTCTTTGGCCACGGAAACGCCGTCCTTGGTGACGGTGGGCGCCCCGAAGCTCTTCTCCAGCACCACGTTGCGGCCCTTCGGCCCCAGGGTAACCTTGACGGCATTGGCCAGGGTGTTCACGCCCTTGACCATGCGATGACGGGCGTCATCACTGAATTTAACTTCTTTCGCAGTCATGGATAATTTCCTCTCGGTTCTTTGACTCGTCTGCCCGCGTGAGTGTCTCAGCCTTCAATCACGGCCATGATGTCTTCTTCGCGCATGACCAGCAGGTCTTCGCCTTCGACCTTGACTTCGGTGCCCGAATACTTGCCAAACAGCACTTTGTCGCCGACCTTCAGGTCGAGCGCACGGACATCGCCGTTTTCCAGGATCTTGCCGTTGCCGACGGCGATGACCTCGCCACGAATCGGCTTTTCGGCTGCACTGTCGGGAATGACGATTCCGCCGGGCGACGTGCGCTCCTCTTCCATACGTTTGATGATCACGCGATCATGCAGGGGACGAATATTCATCGAATGACTCTCCTTCACGATGAAGCGTTGTAATTGATTGTGTTGAAATTCATTGAAAACAAAGAACGAGCGCCGTCGTTAGCACTCTCCTTGAATGAGTGCTAATGATAATCGCCGCCACAGGATAGTCAAGAATAGGCGAACAAAATTTTTGCCCGCCCGCGCGCCATCAGTCCTCGCGGCGGTAGTCGCCCTCGATGGTGCGGGGTCCGCGCTCGCCGGGGCCGGGCCCCGGCCCCGGCGCCCCCGGCCCGCCGGCGGAATGGCGCAGGAACCACAGTACCAGGCGCCGGCGTACCCACGGCACCAGCATCAGCAGCCCGACCACGTCGGTGATGAACCCCGGCAACAGCAGCAGGAAGCCCCCCAGCAGCAGCAGTGCGCCTTCCAGCATCGGCACCGCGGGCACTTCGCCGCGCTCCATGCTCTCGCGCACCCGCGCCAGGGTGTAGAAGCCCTGGTGGCGTACCAGCAGCGAGCCGAGCACGGCGGAAAAGACGATCAGGGCAATGGTGGGAACGGCGCCGATGATGCCGCCCACCTTGATCAGCACGTAGATCTCCAGCAGCGGGACCAGTAGAAACAGCAGCAGCCAGGGCGCAAATAGGTTCATGGGCGAAAACAATTCCGGGGCACGCGGCGCAGGATTTGGTGCGCACCGCCCGTCAAACGATGGAAACCTGACGGGAATGGGATTGATTATGTGTGTAAATCAACAGTGACAAGGCGCTGAGGCCAGGATACCCTTTTAGCCCTCCCATGAACAGCGGCCGCCCGAGGCGTCGCAATGACCGGAGCACCATGTCGAATCAGCGGCTCATCGTGCTGTGCACGGTTCCAGACCGTGAATCGGCAACCGCCCTCGCCGAAGCGGTGGTCGGGGAGGGCCTGGCCGCCTGCGTGAACATCCTCCCGGGCGTCACCTCCGTGTACCGCTGGCAGGGTGAGGTGGAGTCCGGGGACGAGCTGCTGCTCCTGATCAAAACCAGCGAGCAGGCCTACGCGGCCCTTGAGGAACGCATTGCCGGCCTGCATCCCTATGAACTTCCGGAAATTATTGCGGTCCCAATCGAAGCCGGATTACATGATTACCTTAACTGGATCGACGAGAGCGTCACGGGTGTAGAGCCATGAAGATGAGTGTCTGGGGTTGGTTGTTAAGTCTGGTATTGCTGCCGTTGCTGGCGCACGGCGCCGAACCGCAGCCCCTGCCCCCGCAACAGGCGTTCAAATTTTCCGCCCGGGCCGAGAACGCCGATACCATCCGCGCCCGCTGGACCATCGCCGACGGCTACTACCTGTACCACGCCAAACTGCATTTCTCCTCCGACACGCCCGGCGTCAAGCTGGGCCAGGCGCAGATCCCCGCCGGCAAGATGAAACACGACCCCACCTTCGGGGAAATGGAAGTGCACCGCCACCAGGTCGACATCACCATTCCCGTCGAGCGCAAAGCCGGCGGCCCCGACCAGGTGAAGCTGGTGGCACGTGCCCAGGGGTGCGCCGACATGGGCCTGTGCTATCCGCCCTACCAGGTGGTGGCCGAGGTGAAGCTGCCCCCCGCCGCGCCGCCATCCGCCGCCACCGGCCAGGGCAAGGCGGCCCAGAGCGTCACCGAACTGGGCAACAACCTGGGGCTGCAGGATGCCGGCGACGAGTTCCTCGATCCGGACAAGGCGTTCGCCCTGTCCACCAGCGTGCAGCCCGACGGCACCGTGGACGCCCACTGGAAGATCGCCGAGGGCTATTACCTCTACAAGGACAAGTTTCACTTCAAACTCAAGGACGCACCGGCCGGCGTGCGCCTCGGCAACGTCACCATGCCCAAGGGCGAGGTCAAAGACGACCCCTCGTTCGGCCGCGTCATCGTCTACCACCACGAGACCGGTGCAAAGGTGCCGGTGCTCAATGCCGCCGGCAAGTCGGTGAAGATGCAACTCACCTACCAGGGCTGCGCGTCGGCCGGACTGTGCTATCCGCCGGTGGTCAAGACCGTGGACCTGAAGATTCCGCCCGGCGCCGCCGGCGCTGCCCACGCGGCACCGCCGGTCAAGGCGGCTGCGCAGGCGCGGCCCACGCCGGCGGCGCCGCAGCCGCCCCCGGCGTCCAGCAACGAAGACCGCTTCTCGCGGATCCTGCAACAGGGCAGCCTGCTGAGCGTGGTGCTGGCGACCCTGGGCTTCGGCGTCCTGCTGGCGTTCACCGCCTGCATGTACCCGATGATCCCGATTCTCTCCAGCATCATCGTCGGCCAGGGTGAACGGGTGACGCCGGCCAGGGGTTTTGGCCTGTCGCTGATCTATGTGGAATCGCTGGCGGTCACCTTCGGCGTCATGGGCATCATCATGGCCATGGTGGGCGGCGGCGTCGGCATCCAGGCGGCGTTCCAGACGCCGTGGATGCTGATCCCGTTTGCGCTGCTGTTCGTGGTGTTGTCCCTGTCCATGTTCGGCTTCTTCAACATCCAGGTGCCGGCGGCCATCCAGAGCCGGCTCAACACCATCAGCAACCAGCAGAAGGGCGGCACACTGCTCGGCGTCGCCGTCATGGGCGTGCTCTCGGCCCTGATCATCGGGCCCTGCGGCGGCCCGATCCTGATCGCCTCGCTGGCCTACGCGGCCACCTCGGCCAACCCGGTGCACGGCTTCCTGGCGTTGTTCGCGCTCGGCAACGGCATGGGTCTGCCGCTGTTGCTCGTCGGCCTCACGGGCGGCGCGCTGCTGCCCAGGGCCGGCGACTGGATGAACACCGTCAAGGCGGTGGCCGGCGTGATCCTGTTGGCGGTGGCCATCGCCATCCTGGAGCGCATGCCGAGCATCTTCCCGCCGGCGCTGACCATGGTGCTGTGGGCCAGCCTGCTGATCGTGTCGGCCATATACATGGGCGCGCTCAGCCATCTGGACGTGGACGCCAACGGCTGGCGCAAACTGTGGAAGGGCGTGGGGCTGACCGCCCTGTTCTACGGCTTCATCGTCATGGTGGGCGGACTCACCGGCGCCACCAACGTCACCGACCCCCTGCACGGATCGAAGCTCCTGGCCGGCGGCGCCGGCTACAGCATGGCCGTCGCTTCGGCCGGCAACGTACCGGCGCAAGCCCCCGCAGGCGCGCCGCACGAACTGGAGTTCAAGCGCGTCAAGACCGTTGCCGACCTGCAGCGCGAACTGAACGACGCGCGCGCGGCGGGCAAAAACGTGATGCTCGACTTCTACGCCGACTGGTGCACCTACTGCAAACAGTTCGAATCGTATGTCTTTCCCACGCCCGGAGTGCAGCAGGCGCTGTCCAACACGGTGTTGCTGCAGGCGGACGTGACCGCCAACGATGCGGCGGACCGGGCGCTGATGAAGCACGTAGGGGTGTTTCTGCCGCCGGCGATCCTGTTCTTCGACAAGGACGGCCGCGAAATGCGCAATTACCGGGTCATCGGATACATGAAGGCGAATCAATTCCAGGCGCGGGTGGAGCGCGCCTTCGGCGAGGTTAGTGGCGGATGAAGAAATCGTTTTATGTCGCAGTTGTCATCATGCTCGCCGTGGCCGGCGGCGGCGCCGGTTACGGGCTGTATCACTGGACCCACCTGGGCCAGCAGCCGCCGGCCGCCAAAGCGCCGGCAGCCGCACCGGGCGGCGTTGCGGTGGCGCACAAGAACGAGCCGCGCCCCGACTTCAGCCTCAAGGATCTGGACGGCAAATCCCACGACATCTCCGACTGGAACGGCAAGGTCGTGCTGTTGAATTTCTGGGCCACCTGGTGCCCTCCCTGCCGCCACGAAATTCCGGCATTCATCAAGCTGCAAAAGGAATTCGGGCCCAAGGGCCTGCAGGTGGTGGGCGTGGCCATCGACCAGAAGAACCTGGTGGAGGAATTCCGGGATACGGTCGGCATCAACTATCCGTTGCTGGTGGGCGACATGAACGCCGTGGACGTATCCAAGCGCTACGGCAATCAGTATGGCGAGATCCCCTACACGGTGTTCATCGACCGCCAGGGGCGGATTGCCCATATCCAGCGCGGCGAGATATCCGAGCAGCAGGCGGCAAAGATCATACGCTCCCTGCTCTAGAGCCGGTTGACCCGCGAGGTCCGCGAAAAAGGCCGGCGAGCGTGATTAACTTCACAATATTTTGGCTATTTAGCCACCATCTGCCGCGAACTGCGTGAAACTGGAGCAATTCTGGACATTCCCCCGCGGATGGTGCAGAATTGGCGCCCCAAGGCAGGTCGCGTCGTTATCATTAAGTAACCAACGGCCATTAACCTGCCGCGAACGGGCCCGATCCTGCGGCTAGCCGTCGGACGCGGCCCGCTGAACACGCGAGCACGACAGCCATGGCCACCATCCTGGTACTCAACGGACCCAACCTGAACCTCCTCGGCACCCGCGAGCCGGACGTGTACGGCGACACCCGTCTCGACGAAATCCAGGTCCGGCTGGAGCAGCGCGCGGCCGCCGCCGGCCACCGCCTGCTCGGGTTCCAGAGCAATGCCGAGCATGAACTGGTCGAGCGCGTCCATCAGGCCGGCAAGGACGGCGTTGCATTCATCATTTTCAATCCCGCCGCGTTTACCCATACCAGTGTCGCTCTGCGCGACGCGCTGCTGGGGGTGGCGGTGCCCTTTATCGAGGTGCACCTGTCCAACGTCCACCGGCGGGAGGCATTCCGCCAGCACTCCTATTTTTCCGACATCGCCGTGGGCGTCATCAGCGGGCTCGGCGCCCAGGGCTACGAGTTGGCCCTGGATGCGGCCATTCAACATCTGGCCGGCGCCGATTAACCCAAAACGAATTCCGTACGGGGAAATCCATGGACATCCGCAAAGTAAAAAAACTCATCGAGCTGCTGGAGGAATCCGGCATTGCCGAAATCGAGATCCACGAGGGTGAAGAGGCGGTACGCATCAGCCGCTACCCACAGGGCGCGCAGGTCGTGCAGGCGGCCGTTCCGCAGCCGCTTCCGGCCGCCGCGCCGAGCCCGGCCCCGGCAGCCGAAGAGGAAGCGGCTCCCGAACTTCCGGAAGGCCATGCCGTGCTCTCCCCCATGGTCGGCACCTTCTATCGCTCATCGGCCCCGGGCAATCCGCCGTTCGCGGAAGTGGGCCAGCGGGTCAACACCGGCGACACGCTCTGCATCATCGAAGCCATGAAGATGTTCAACCAGATCGAGGCGGATACTGGCGGCGTGATAGCCGCCGTGCTGGTGGAAAACGGGCAGCCGGTCGAGTACGGGCAACCGTTGTTCATCATCAACTAGATGCGCATCCGGCGCCGCCGGCCGCAATCCAACCCGACCACCAACCCGCTACCGAGTTTCCAATGCTGGACAAGATCGTCATAGCCAATCGAGGTGAGATCGCGCTGCGCATCCTGCGCGCCTGCCATGAACTGGGGATCAAGACCGTCGCCGTACACTCCACGGTGGACCGCGACCTGAAGCACGTGCTCCTCGCCGACGAGTCGGTCTGCATCGGGCCGCCGCCGTCGAGCGACAGCTACCTGAACATCCCGGCCCTGATCAGCGCCGCCGAGGTGACCGACGCGGTGGCCATTCATCCCGGCTACGGCTTCATGTCCGAAAACGCCGATTTCGCCGAACGGGTGGAGGAAAGCGGCTTCGTTTTCATTGGCCCGCACCCCGACACCATCCGCGTCATGGGCGACAAGGTCTCCGCCATCAAGGCCATGAAAGAGGCGGGCGTACCGTGCGTGCCCGGCTCCGACGGACCCCTGGGCGACGACACCGCCACCAATCTGGAGTTGGCCCGCAAGATCGGCTACCCGGTGATCATCAAGGCGGCCGGCGGCGGCGGCGGCCGCGGTATGCGCGTGGTCCACGGTGAAGGCAGCCTGCTCAACGCCATCTCGCTGACGCGCATGGAGGCGGCGGCGGCCTTCGGCAACGATACCGTCTACATGGAAAAGTTTCTCGAGCACCCGCGGCATATCGAGTTTCAGGTGCTCGCCGACCAGCACGGCAATGCCATCCATCTGGGCGAGCGCGACTGTTCCATGCAGCGCCGGCACCAGAAAGTCATCGAGGAAGCACCGGCGCCGGGCATCAGCGACGAACAGCGCCGGCGCATGGGCGCCCTGTGCGCCGATGCCTGCCGTAATATCGGCTACCGCGGCGCCGGCACGTTCGAGTTCCTGTACGAGAACGGGGAATTCTATTTCATCGAGATGAACACCCGCGTGCAGGTGGAGCACCCTGTCACCGAGATGATCACCGGCGTCGACATTGTGCGCGAGCAGATCCTCATCGCCGCCGGCGCGCCGCTCTCCGTCGCCCAGGAGGACATCACCATCCGCGGCCACGCGCTGGAATGCCGCATCAACGCCGAAGACGCCGAGACGTTCATGCCCTCGCCGGGAAAAATCGTCCAGTATCACGCCCCGGGCGGACCCGGGATCCGCATCGACACCCACATCTACGACGGCTATACCGTACCGCCGAACTACGATTCCATGATCGGCAAGCTGATCGCCCACGGCCGCGACCGCGACAGCGCCCTCGCACGCATGCGCCAGGCGCTGCAGGAAATCGTCATCGAGGGCATAAAGACCAACATCCCGTTGCACCTGGACCTGGTCAACGACACTGCATTCCAGGCCGGCGGCACAAATATTCATTATCTGGAGAAGAAGTTGGGGTTGTAGGAACAGGGGAAAGATGAAAGGGAAAAGGGCAAAAGCGGCCGATAGCGGACACCCGGCGCCGACTTGACTCGGATACAGCCCGTTCAAACCAAATTCGTTCCCCCCTTTTCCCTTTTCCCTTTTCCCTTTTCCCTTTTTCTCACCATGCCCTGGCTCGAAATTTCCCTGGACCTGCCGCCCGACGAGGCACCCGAGGGCTACGAGGAAGCGCTGCTGGCCGGCGGCGCTTTGTCGGTCACGTTGCGCGACGCCGGGGACACGCCGGTCCTGGAGCCGGGAGTCGGGGAAACGCCGCTGTGGCCGCGCACCCGGGTCATCGGCTTGTTTGCCGGTGACACCGACATCAACGCGGTGCGACGCACGGTCGCCCGGCTGCTGGGCGCAACGGCGGCGTCGCAGCTCAGCGGCAATCCCCTGGAGGACCGCGACTGGAGCCGCGCCTGGCTGGACCGGTTCAAGCCCATGCGGTTCGGCACCCGGTTGTGGGTATGCCCCGAGGCGATGGAGCCGCCCGAATCCGGCGGCGTGACCCTGCGCCTGGATCCCGGCCTGGCGTTCGGCACCGGCACCCACCCCACTACCGCGTTGTGCCTGGAATGGCTGGACGCACACCCGGTGGAGGATTATGAAGTGCTGGACTACGGCTGCGGCTCGGGCGTGCTCGGCATCGCCGCGGCCCTGCTGGGCGCGCGCCGGGTGTGGGCGGTGGACAACGATCCCCAGGCGCTGATCGCCACCGCCGACAATGCGGCCAAGAATCGCGTCCATGACCGTGTGCTGGTGCGCTCGCCTGCCGATCTTCCGTCGGTCCAGTGCGACCTGCTGCTGGCCAACATCCTGGCCGGCCCTTTGATCGATCTTGCGCCGCGGTTGGCACGGGACGTGCGCCCCGGCGGCGCGGCGGTGCTCTCCGGCATCCTCTCCTCCCAGGCCGGGCAGGTCGGTGAACGCTACGCGCGTTGGTTCGCAATGGGTCCGCCGGCGGTGCGCGACGACTGGGTGCGCTTGGAAGGCGTGCGAAAATAGGCTACCTTTCCAAGGTCCGATGCGCCGGGACCACAATGACGACAAAATACAGACGGCGCGAATTTCCGGTGGGGTCGCCGCGCTTCATGTTCACCCGCTGTCCCGAATGCAAGACGGTTTTCCGCGTCACCGACCAACAGCTGGACGCTGCCGGCGGTCGGGTGCGCTGTGGCCATTGCGCCGCTATTTTCAATGCGCGCGACAGTCTGGCCGACAGCGCGGCCGAATTGCAGCAGCGCGACACCCCCCGGGTGGAGCCCGACAACGCCACTGCGCCCGCGGACGCCGAGCCCGGAGCGGAATTCCACCCTTACGCCACCGACTACAGCGAATTCCTGCAGCCGCCGGCCGCGCCTCGGCCGCCGCCCGAAGAACGTGCCGGCATCGGGGACAACGACGAGCTCGCGCAGCCCACCGCGCCGACCGAACCGCACGGGGAGAACCTCACCCCGCGACCCCACCCGCATGCCATCGCCGGCGGGGACCATGCGGCCACGCCCGAACCGACGGCCGAGGACCTCGTCCCGCGACCCTACCCAGCCACGGAGGATGCCGGCGAGCCCCCCGCCGCATCCGTGCCGCGGCAGGAAGACCTCCCGATCGAAGAGCAGGAGTCGCCCGAACCCGCTGAAGCGGAATTGCCGCCGGAGCACCCCCCTGCCGGGCCGGCGCCGCACGCCCGTGAACCGGCCCCGGCACCGGAGGATCAAGCCGTTGAGGAAACCGCGGCGGCGGCAGTGCCGGTCGCACCGGAGCAGGCGCAAACGACGCCCGGGCAAGAAGAGGAATCTGCGCCGCCGTCGAGCGCCGCCGAACCGCAGCAGCTGCCGGCCGCGACCGCCGCCAACGAACCGGTGCCGAGCATATTGGAAGACGACCTGCAGGCGCTGGCGCGACGCCGCTCGGGGTGGCGCACGTTCGCCTGGGGCCTGCTCGTCGTCGGCCTGATCTTGGCTTTCGCAATCCAGTACGCCTATTTCAATCGCGCCGACCTGGCCCGTAATGCGCAGCTGCGCCCGTGGCTCGAGCGCGCGTGCCAATGGGCCGGCTGCAGCATTGCACTGACACCGGAGCTGAACAAGCTCCGTTTCCTCAACAGCACCGTGATGGTCGACCCGCAGCAAAACGACCGCCTGCTCATACTGGCCACCATGGTCAATACCGCCCAGTTCCCGCAACCCTATCCGCTGCTCGAAGTGCGGCTCACCAGCCTCGACGGCAAGGTGGTAGCCATGCGCCGCTTCAAGCCGCGGGAATACCTGCCGAATGACATCGATGCAGCGCAGGGTCTGCAGCCGGACACACCGCTGAGCGTCAAGCTGGAAGTAGTCAGACCGCAGCAAAGCGTAACCGGTTATCAATTCGATTTTCGTTGATCCGGGCAACTATCTGATGCGGAAAAGGCTTTGCCGTGGATCCGCGCAAATGACACCACAACCCGGCCGGGCGGGTTTATCGTTGCGGCGATTGCGAGTATTATTGTCCGTCCGCCGCAAGTCATAAGCTGGTAACAATCGTTCGTTGCGAACGACATGAGAATCGGACCCTATCAACTCAAGAACAACCTCGTGCTGGCGCCGATGGCCGGTGTAACCGATCGCCCATTCCGGCAGTTGTGCAAGCAACTGGGAGCGGGCATGGCGGTCTCGGAAATGGTGTCCTCCAACTCGCTGCTGTGGGGCAGTAAAAAAACCAGGCGCCGCGCCGATCACAGCGGCGAGGTGGAACCACGCAACGTGCAGATTGCCGGCGCCGATCCGCGCATGATGGCCGAGGCCGCACGCTACAACGTCGACAACGGGGCCCAGATCATCGACATCAATATGGGCTGTCCGGCGAAAAAAGTCTGCAACGTCATGGCCGGCTCCGCGCTGCTGCGCGACGAAGCGCTGGTCAGGGCCATCGTCGAAGCGGTGGTGGACGCAGTCGACGTACCAGTGACGCTCAAGATCCGCACCGGCTGGGACAAGGAACACCGCAATGCGCTGGCCATCGCCCGCATTGCCGAGCAGGCCGGGATTCAGTCGCTGGCCATTCACGGGCGCACCCGCGCCTGCATGTACAAGGGCGACGCCGAGTACGCCACCATTCGCGCCGTCAAAGCGGCGGTTGCCATTCCCGTGATCGCCAACGGCGACATCGATTCCCCGGAAAAGGCCCTCCATGTGCTCGAGCAGACCGGCGCCGACGGCCTGATGGTGGGCCGCGCAGCCCAGGGCCGTCCGTGGATCTTCCGGGAGATCGAGCATTTTCTCGCCACCGGCACGCGGCTGCCGGAGCCGTCGGCGGACGAAATCCGCGAAATCATGCTCGGGCACCTGGAGAACCTCTACAGCTTTTACGGCGAATACACCGGCGTGCGCATCGCACGCAAGCACATCTCGTGGTACAGCAAAGGGCAGCGCGGCGGCGCATTGTTCCGAAACGCGGTAAACCGGGTGGACACCCGCCAGGAACAACTCGCCATGACACGCGAATTCTTCGATCGTCTCGCCGATCAGGAGGATCTGGCAGCATGAACACCATAAACCTCAGCGAAGCCGTTGCGGCCAGCGACCAGAGCCCGACCGGCCGGGTCGAGCACGTGTGCCTCGCCAGCGCGGTAAAGGCCGCGGTCGAGGGCTACTTCACCGATCTCAACGGCCACGCGCCGGGAAAGTTGCACGAAATGGTGATGGCCGAGGTGGAACGCCCGCTGCTGGAAACGGTGATGCACCAAGTCCGTGGCAATCAGTCCCGCGCCGCGAAAATGCTCGGCATCAATCGCAGCACCTTGCGCAAGAAACTTGCCCAGTACGGGCTCAACAGCTGACCGGCGCGCTGATTGCCCGCAATGAAAATCCGTTCCCCGGTTACCGACGGTTAAGGAATCCAATGCCATGAGCAAGATTGAGCGCGCTCTGATCAGCGTGTCCGATAAGACCGGTATTGTCGAGTTCGCCCGCGAGCTGCGGCGCATGGGCGTGGAAATCCTCTCCACGGGCGGCACCGCCAAATTGCTGGCCGACAACGGCATCGCCGTGGTCGAGGTATCGGACTACACCGGCTTTCCTGAAATGATGGATGGACGGCTGAAGACCCTGCATCCGCGCATTCACGGCGGCTTGCTGGGCCGCCGCGGAACCGACGATGCGGTGATGCAGGAACACGACATCCAGCCGATCGGGCTGGTGGTGGTGAACCTGTACCCGTTCGAGCAGACCGTGGCCAAGCCCGATTGCGACCTGGCCCTGGCGATCGAGAATATCGACATCGGCGGACCGACCATGCTGCGCGCGGCGGCGAAAAACCACGCCGCGGTGGCCGTGGTCGTGGATACACAGGACTATGCGCCCGTGTTGGCGGAGATGCAGGCCAACGGCGGCGCACTCGGCGACGCCACGCGCTTTTCCCTGGCCGTAAAGACGTTCGAGCACACCGCCCGCTACGACGGCGTGATCGCCAACTATCTGGGCACCATCGGCGCCGACGGCCATCCCGAGGGTTTTCCCCGCACCTACAACGTACAGTTCCTCAAATCCCAGGAGATGCGCTACGGCGAGAATCCGCACCAGAAGGCTGCGTTCTATGTCGAACGCGAGCCCGGCGAGGCGTGCGTGGCCACCGCCGGCCAGATCCAGGGCAAGGAGCTGTCCTACAACAACATCGCCGACACCGACGCGGCGCTGGAATGCGTGAAGCAGTTCGACAGCCCCGCCTGCGTCATCGTCAAGCACGCCAATCCCTGCGGCGTAGCGGTCGGGGCGACCATTCTCGAGGCCTACGAACGGGCCTACAGCACCGACCCCACCTCCGCCTTCGGCGGCATTATCGCCTTCAACCAGCCGTTGGACGCGGAAACCGCCGGCACCATCGTCGACCGCCAGTTCGTGGAGGTCATCATCGCCCCGGCGGTGGAAGAAGAAGCCCGGCCGGTACTGGCGAAGAAAACCACCGTCCGCGTGCTGATTTGCGGACAATGGGGCGGGGAGCGGATTCCCGCGTTGGATTACAAGCGCATCACCGGCGGCCTGCTGGTGCAGGACCGCGACCTGGGGATGGTGGCGTCCGCGGATCTCAAGGTGGTGACCCGGCGCGAGCCAAGCGAGCGCGAACTCGCCGATCTGCTGTTCGCCTGGAAGGTGTGCAAGTTCGTCAAGTCCAACGCCATCGTCTACTGCCGCGACAACATGACCATCGGCGTCGGCGCCGGCCAGATGAGTAGGGTCTACAGCGCCCGCATCGCCGCCATCAAAGCGGCCGACGCCGGCCTCGAGGTCAAGGGCTCGGTGATGGCGTCCGACGCTTTCTTTCCGTTCCGCGACGGTCTGGATTCGGCCGCCGAGGTGGGCGTGACCGCGGTCATCCAACCGGGCGGCTCGATGCGCGACCAGGAGGTCATCGCCGCGGCCGACGAGCACGACATCGCCATGGCGTTCACCGGTATGCGCCATTTCCGCCATTGAGCGGCGCCATCGGGCGGAGGGAAGAGGAATCCGGTGCGGCTCTGCCTAACCTGGATTCCCCGCCGCCTCATCGGCGCAACCCGGGCGCCGCAACGGGCCGGGCCGGCCCGCTGGCCGGAGACCGCGCAGCGGAATCGGCGGCTGGGTAAACTTCACGGCGCGGTCCCGGCGCACCGCGCCTGTGTTTTCGCCGCGGTCCGGCAACCTGCGTTGTCTCCCGGTTCGGCGCGGCGCGTTTGATGGCGAGGTGGGAATGAAAGTCCTGATTATTGGCAACGGCGGACGTGAACATGCGCTCGCCTGGAAGGCGGCGCAGTCGCAACTGGTGGAGCATGTCTACGTGGCGCCCGGCAATGCCGGCACCGCCCGCGAACACAAGGTGCGCAACGCGGCCGTTGACGCCACCGATCTGCCCGGCCTGGTCGCGTTCGCCGAGCATGAGGGCATCGGCCTGACCATCGTCGGACCCGAAACGCCGCTGGTCGCCGGCGTAGTCGACGCCTTTCGCGATGCCGGACTGCCCTGCTTCGGCCCCACCCGCGCCGCCGCGCAGCTGGAAGGATCGAAAGCCTTCAGCAAGGATTTCCTGGCCCGCCATCGCATCCCCACCGCCGCTTACGGTACGTTCGCGGAGGTGGACGCGGCGCTGGCCTATCTGCGCCAGGTCGGCGCTCCGGTCGTGGTCAAGGCCGACGGGCTGGCGGCCGGCAAGGGGGTGCTCCTGGCCCAGACCGAAGCGGAAGCCGAGGCCGCGGTGCAGGACATGCTGGCCGGCAACCGTTTCGGCGAGGCCGGACACCGCGTGGTGATCGAGGAATTTCTGCGCGGCGAAGAAGCGAGCTTCATCGTCATGGTGGACGGCGAGCATATTCTGCCGTTGGCCACCTCCCAGGATCACAAGGCGCGCGACGACGGCGACACCGGCCCCAACACAGGCGGCATGGGCGCCTATTCACCGGCCCCGGTGGTCACGCCCGAGCTGCACCAGCGCATCATGGAGCAGGTGATTCGCCCGACCGTGGCCGGCATGGCCGCCGAGGGATGCCCCTATACCGGGTTCCTCTATGCCGGCCTGATGATCGGCGACGACGGCATCCCCAAGGTGCTGGAATTCAACTGCCGCTTCGGCGACCCGGAAACCCAGCCCATCATGCTGCGCATGCGCTCGGACCTGGTGGGCCTGTGCCTGGCGGCGCTGGAGACGCGCCTGGACCGGGTGCATGCGGAATGGGACGATCGCCCGGCCCTGGGGGTGGTCATGGCAGCGGGCGGCTATCCCGGCCACTATGCCACCGGTGAGGTAATTTCCGGGCTGCCTGACCGCGAGGAACCCGATCTCAAGGTGTTCCATGCCGGAACCGCCCAGCGCGACGGCGACGTCGTCACCGCCGGCGGCCGGGTCCTGTGCGTGACGGCACTGGGCAACACGGTCGCCGCGGCCCAGCATCGCGCCTACACGCTGGTGCATGCCATTCACTGGCAAGGGGCCTACTTCCGGCACGATATCGGCCACCGGGCAATCGCCCGGGAACAGCGCTGAGCAACGGCCCACCCCGGGCGGCGCACGCGGCCCGTCCGTCGCGGGAACCACCGCGCCGCCGGTCGGCCCCGCCCACCAATCCGGAGGCGACGCCATGAGACTCACCCTGACCATCGCCGCGGTGTTGAGCATAAGCTGGCTGGCGGCGGCCCCGGGCGTGTCCGCCGCCCGATCCCTGGCCCCCGTGCCGGGGCGGCCGCCGGCCCCGCCATTGGCGCTCCGCGACCTCGACGGCCACCTTCACCGCCTGCAGGACTACCGCGGCCAAGTGGTGGTAATCAACTTCTGGGCCACCTGGTGCCCGCCCTGCCGGCGCGAAATGCCCTCCATGGAGCGGGCCTGGAAACGGCTCCGCGGCCACGGCGTGGCGTTGCTGGCGGTGAGCGTGGACCAAAACCGCAGCGACGTCCTCAGCTTCCTGGCCCGGCAACCCGTTTCCTTTACCATCCTGCTGGACCCCGGCTCCGGCACGACGCGGCAGTGGCCGGTTCGGGTGGTACCCACGACCGTGGTGGTCGATCCGCGTGGCCGGCTGGCCTACCGCGCGGTCGGCGCGCTCGACTGGGACGACCCGGCGCTCCTGGCCCGAATCCTGGCGCTGCGCGCCCCGCGGCTTCACACGATCTCCGCGCATCCCTGAACGCCGGCGCCGGCGCATTGCAAATCCCCTACGAATGCGGCACTCTTTTCCGCACTCGCGCAAGGCGGGGCACATTGGCGAAAGGAGAGGAGTATGGGGGTGGCCGGCTGGATCGTTCTCGGCATCATAATCCTGATCATCCTGTCGATGGTCGCCATGTACAACCGCCTGGTGGGGCTGCGCAACCAGGTCAAGAACGCCTGGCGCCAGATCGACGTGCAGCTCAAACGACGTCACGACCTGATTCCCAATCTGGTCGAAGTGGTCAAGGACTACATGTCGTACGAACAGGAAACGCTGCGTCAGGTCATACAGGCGCGCAACTCCGCGGTGCAGGCCCACAATCCGGACGAAGCCATCGCCGCCGAGGGAGTGCTCTCGGGCGCGCTGGGGCGCCTGTTCGCGCTGATGGAGAATTATCCGGACCTGAAGGCCAACCAGAACGTGTCCCGGCTGATGGAGGAACTGAGCAGCACCGAGAACAAAATCGCCTTCTCGCGCCAGTTCTACAACGACAGCGTCATGTCACTCAACAACGCAGTGCAGAGTTTCCCGTCGAACATCATGGCCAACATGTTCAACTTCAAGGAAGCCACCTATTTCGAAGTGCCGGAAACGGAAACCGCGGTGCCGAAGGTCGACCTGCGCTGAACGGGTAGCGGCCCATGGCGGCTAACGTCACCTGCCCGGACTGCGGCGCCAGCAACCGGGGCGACGCCAACACCTGCCGGCTTTGCGGCACGCTGCTCAAACCGGAGCTCAAGACCCGGCGGCGCATCCAGCAAAAGATCCTGCGCCGCACCGATTTTCTGGCGGCCGCCCGAGCCAACCAGGCCAACACCCGCAAGCTGATACTGGTTCTCACCGCCATCGGCACCGCCCTGGGCTACCTTATCGGCTGGGCGCTGCAATCGGGCTACGGCGCGCTGCCTGCGCCCGGGTCATCGCCATGGTTCTTCAGCAGCTGGGGTATTACCGGCGCGTTCGTGCTGCTGGCCGCAAGCCTGCTGTGGACTGGAATTGCACTGCAAACCGGCGACCGCATCGTCATGCGCATGACCGGCGCCCGGGAAGTGACCGCCGACGACGAGCCACAACTGTGCAACGTGGTCGAGGAAATGGCCCTGGCGGCGGGCCTGCCGCGACCGCGCACCTTCGTGATCGAAACCCCGGCCATGAACGCCTTCGCCACCGGCATGCGGCCGGACCGCGCCGCCATCGCCGTAACGCGGGGCCTGCTGGAGAATCTCAACCGCGATGAACTGCAGGGCGTTATCGGCCATGAGATGGGCCACGTCGCCAATTGGGACATTCGCTACGCAACCGCCGTCAGCGTCATGGTCGGTCTGATCGCCCTGGTCAGTGACGGCATTCTGCGTTCGGTGTACTACGGCGGGCTCGGCGGCCGCCGGCGCAGCGGCAATCGCGATGGCGGCGGCGCCGTCATTGTAATCATCATGGTGTTGTTCGCCGTAGTGGCGCCGCTGGCGGCCAAGCTGGTGCAAATGGCCGTCTCCCGTCAGCGGGAATTCCTCGCCGACGCCACCAGCGTGCGTCTCACGCGCAACCCCCTGGGGCTGATCTCGGCCCTGCAAAAGCTCGCCGATCAGGCCGAGCCGTTCAAGGGCGCCAACCGCGCCACCCAGCACTTGTTCATCGTCAACCCGTTTCGCAACTTCAGCGACAAAGCCAGTGCCCTGATGGCCACTCACCCGCCGCTGGAACGGCGCATCACCCGGCTGCGCAACCTGGGCGCCGACTGAACCCCACCCTTATTCTCTGTCGGGATCGCGCAGCCCAAAACCACCATCGCATCACGTCGCCGGCCGAGCCGGGCCTGTCCGCTCACGTCGCTTGATCACGCAGACGGCCGACGATGGCCAGGGGGCGGAAGGTTGCCGCCTCGCTTTACGATTTCCTCCCCACCTGCTACAACAAGCTCAGGCAATCCCGGCCGCCCCACCATTGTCACAGTTCCGGCAAGTCGAGGTCCAATCGATGAATGGCAAACCGAGCCTTTTCCGCCACAATTACCTGGGACTCGACACCACCTCACTGAAGCAGTCGCTGACCAACCGGCTGTTGTACAACATCGGCAAGAATTACGTGTCGGCCAACTCCCGCGACTGGTTCCACGCGCTGACCCACGTGGTGCGCGACCGCATGGTCGAGCGCTGGATCGACACCATGCGCAGCTACGACAACGCCGACACCAAACGGGTCTACTACCTGTCCCTGGAGTTCCTCATCGGACGCATGCTGCGCAACAGCCTGCTCAACCTCAACATCGAGGAAGAGACCCGCGAGGCATTGGACGAAATCGGCATTCGCCTGGAGCGGGTCAAGGACGAGGAGCCCGACGCGGCACTGGGTAACGGCGGACTCGGGCGGCTGGCGGCGTGCTTTCTGGATTCACTGGCCACCCTGCGCATGCCCGGCTTCGGCTACGGCATTCGCTACGAATACGGCATCTTCAACCAGCGAATCGAAAACGGCTATCAGGTCGAGCATCCGGAAAACTGGCTGCGTTACGGCAACTTCTGGGAATTCCCCCGCCCGGAGGTTCTTTACCCGGTGGAGTTCTTCGGCAAGGTGTTCAGCTATCGCGACGACAAGGGGCGTCAGTGTTTCAGCTGGACCGACACCGAGGAAATCATGGCCATGGCGTACGACATGCTCATCCCCGCCTACGGCAGCAACACCGTCAACCACCTGCGGCTGTGGTCGGCCAAGGCGTCGCGGGACTTCGGCCTGCAGTACTTCAACGAAGGGAATTACATCAAGGCGGTGGCCGATCAGGTGGCCTCGGAGAACCTGTCGCGGGTGCTGTACCCGAGCGACACCACGGTCATGGGCCGCGAACTGCGCCTGCAACAGCAGTACTTCTTCGTCAGCGCCTCGCTGCAGGACATCATCCGCCGCTTTCTGGAGCATCACACGTCGTTTGCCGCATTCCCGGACAAGGTGGCGATCCAGCTCAACGACACTCACCCGTCGATCGGCGTTGCGGAATTGATGCGCCTGTTGCTGGACCAGCAGCGGCTGGATTGGGACGAAGCCTGGGACATCTGTGTACGCACGTTTTCCTACACCAACCACACGCTGATGCCCGAAGCCCTGGAAACCTGGCCGGTGGCGATGCTGGAATCCATGCTTCCCAGGCACATGCAGATCATCTACGAGATCAATCACCGCTTTCTGGAACGGGTCCGCCATGCCCATCCCGGCGACAACGACCTGCTGCGGCGCGTGTCGCTGATCGACGAGCGCGGCGAGCGCCGCGTGCGGATGGCCCACCTGGCCATCGTCGGCAGCCACAAGATCAACGGCGTTTCGGCGATCCACACCGAGCTGATGAAGAAGAGCACGTTCCGCGATTTCGACCGGCTGGACCCCGGGCGCATCATCAACCTCACCAACGGCATCACGCCGCGGCGCTGGCTTGGGGAAATCAATCCTGGACTTTCCCAGCTGATCTCTCAGCGCATCGGCCACGGATGGGCAACCGAGCTCGATCGGCTGCGCGAACTCGCTCCGTTGGCGGACGATGCCGGGTTTCTGGAGGATTTCCGGCGGGTGAAACGCGAGAACAAGCTGCGCCTGGCGCGGCTGGTGCGCATGCACCTGGGTGTGGAGCTCAACCCGGATTCACTGTTCGACGTGCAGGTCAAACGTATCCACGAATACAAGCGCCAGCTGCTCAACCTGCTGCACGTCATTGCGCTCTACAACCGCATCCGCCGCGATCCGGCCTCCCACACCGTCCCCCGCACGGTGATCTTCGGCGGCAAAGCGGCTCCCGCCTACACCCTGGCCAAACTCATCATCAAGGCGATCAACGACGTTGCCGATGTCATCGACCAGGACCCGGCGGTGGGCGAACGCCTGCGGATGGTATTCATTCCAAATTACGACGTGACCACGGCGGGCGACATCATTCCCGCGGCCGAGCTTTCCGAGCAGATCTCCCTGGCCGGCACGGAGGCGTCCGGCACCGGCAACATGAAGCTTGCGCTCAACGGCGCTCTCACCATCGGCACCCTGGACGGCGCCAACATTGAGATCCGGGAGCACGTCGGCAACGACAACATTTTCATCTTCGGTCAGACCGCCGACGAGGCCCGACAGCTGCGCGCCTCGGGCTACGAACCGCGGGCTTACGTGCGCAATGATCCGGAACTGGAGCAGGTTCTTGACATGCTGGGGCGCGGCTTCTTTTCCCCCAACCAACCGGAGCGCTTCAAGCCCATCGTGGACAGCCTCCTGGAGCAGGACCCCTATATGGTGTTGGCGGACTTCGCATCCTACTGCGCCTGTCAGCAGCGGGTGGAAGCCCTCTATCGCGATTCCGCGGATTGGAATCACCGCGCGGTGCGCAACGTCGCGGCAATGGGCTACTTCTCCAGTGACCGCACCGTGCAGGAGTATGCCGACAAGGTCTGGGGCGTGGTGCCGGTTGCGCTGGAGTAAGGCCCGCCGTGTAATCCCATAAGGTGAGTCACAGAAAGGCCATCAGCCCGCGGGCTGCTGTCCGGGCGCAAACAACATTGGGTGGCCCGAACGCAGTGAAACGGAATCCCGGTTGTCGGTTGCCCCGGATTCCGCGTTGCCGCATCCGGGCTACGCGTCGGTCGCCGGTAGCGAGTTGCGAGGATGGCGGCGTCGGCCTCGCCAACTGCTATTGCCGGGACTGTTGGGTCCCACCTCCGGCCTTGACGCAACCTGCCGGGGCTCGCGGATCCCGGTACGCAAACGGCCGCCAGAAGGGCAGCCGCAGCGAAGATCAATTAAGCCGGATCAGCGAATTCAGCGTTTCATGGAATCGAAGAATTGGGCGTTGGTCTTGGTGTCCTTGAGCTTGTCGAGCAGGAATTCCATTGCCGCCAGCTCGTCCATGGGATGCAGAAGCTTGCGCAAAATCCACATCTTCTGCAGCTCTTCCACGGCGGTGAGCAGCTCCTCGCGGCGGGTGCCGGAACGGTTGATATTGATGGCCGGGAAAATGCGCTTTTCAGAAATGCGCCGATCGAGATGGATCTCGGCGTTGCCGGTGCCCTTGAACTCCTCGTAAATCACGTCGTCCATGCGTGAACCGGTGTCGATCAATGCAGTGGCCAGAATGGTCAGACTGCCGCCTTCCTCGATGTTGCGCGCGGCGCCGAAAAACCGCTTCGGGCGATGCAGCGCATTGGCATCGACGCCGCCGGTCAGCACCTTGCCCGAGGACGGCACCACGGTGTTATAGGCGCGGGCAAGCCGGGTGATGGAGTCCAGAAGGATCACCACGTCCTTCTTGTGTTCAACCAGTCGCTTGGCCTTTTCGATCACCATCTCGGCGACCTGTACGTGGCGGCTGGCGGGCTCATCGAACGTACTGGAAACCACTTCCCCGCGCACCGAGCGGGCCATTTCCGTAACCTCCTCGGGACGTTCGTCGATCAGCAGCACGATCAGGTAGCATTCGGGGTGATTGGCGGCGATGCTTTGGGCAATGTTCTGCAGCAGCATGGTTTTGCCCGCCTTGGGAGGCGACACGATCAGTCCGCGCTGCCCTTTGCCGATGGGGGACACCAGGTCGATGATGCGGGCGGTGATGTCCTCGGTGCTGCCGTTGCCGATCTCCATCTGCATCCGCTCGGTGGGATGCAGCGGCGTAAGATTCTCAAACAGGACTTTGTTCTTGGCGTTTTCCGGCGTATCGAAATTGATCTCGTTGACCTTGAGCAGCGCGAAGTAGCGCTCGCCCTCTTTCGGCGGCCGGATCTTGCCCGATACCGTGTCCCCGGTGCGCAGGTTGAAGCGGCGGATCTGGCTCGGCGAGACGTAGATGTCGTCCGGGCCCGCCAGGTAGGAGCTGTCGGCCGAGCGCAGGAAGCCGAAGCCGTCCTGGAGAATCTCCAACACGCCGTCCCCGAAAATGTCCTCACCGCTCTTGGCGTGAGCCTTGAGAATACTGAAGATGACGTCCTGTTTGCGGGATCGGGCGATGCCCTCGATGTTCATGCCCTGGGCGATGCCGAGGAGCTCGGATGCGGGTTTCTGTTTGAGTTCAGTCAGGTTCATGGCGTGTACTTTTAGGATAGGAACGGCTACGTCAAACACAGGGCCACCCGGGGCGGGCTGCTCGCTGTGGCTTCCGGGAGAGAAAGTGGTTGTAGCAGGAAGAAGCTAAAAACGTCGTTATACTGCTTTTGCCAAATTAACGTTAGCACGTCTGACGCGGGGCGTCCAGTCCTTTGAGGCGGACGCCCCGCCCGCCGATTCACAGATTGCTGTCGATGAAGGCGGTCAGCTGCGACTTCGAGACCGCACCGACCTTGGTTGCCTCCACATTGCCGTTCTTGAACAGCATCAACGTGGGAATACCGCGGATTCCGTACTTTGGCGGCGTGTTGGGGTTCTCGTCGATGTTCAGCTTGGCGATCTTCAGCTTGCCCGTATAATCGCCCGCGATCTCATCCAGAATGGGGGCGATCATCTTGCAAGGCCCGCACCACTCCGCCCAGTAGTCCACCAACACCGCCTGATCGGACTTGAGCACTTCGTCCTCGAAGGAATCATCGGTCACATACACAATTTGATCACTCACGCTTCGTGCCTCCCTCTCTTGGAATGCGTACGGACCCCCGCACCGGCAGGGGCAAGGCAGCTGGTTCGGTGGCAGGTCCGGGTATTCAAATTCCGATTGGCGCCGGCGACCTGCGGAACAGGGCCGCGCAGCCTTGGACATCGGCTCAAAATGCTAATGCTCATGCGCCAGCGCGTAAACTCCACTTGTTCACCGGCCCGCGCCGGACGCGGCGCCCGCCGGCAACTTGCTTGGAAAACTGCGGGGAGCAGACTATCGGCGTCATTGCCTCACTCGCGAAGGTGTGCTGGAAACCCAGCAGCCGCGTTCCCTATCGGTCCAAAAACCCGGAGCGAAAAGACCAGAATTTGACGGGATGAATGTTGGCGACCCGGCCCCGCGGACCGACAGTGCCCCAATTTCAGCCCAATCCTTGCGCGAATGCAAGTCCCAACCAAGGCGAAATTGCGATATGCTGTGCAGCCATGACCGACCGACACCTGACCGAAGCCAGTTTCGACTCCCTCGACCTCGACAATTCGCTGCTCCTGGGCGTTCGCGACGCCGGCTTCTCCCATTGCACGCCGATCCAGGCCCAGACGCTGCCTCTGGCGCTTTCGGGCGTGGACGTGGCCGGCCAGGCCCAGACCGGCACCGGCAAGACTGCGGCGTTTCTGCTGGCCACCATGAACCATATGCTACGGCATCCGGCCGCCGAAACCCGCAAACCCATACAACCGCGGGCACTGATCGTGGCCCCCACCCGTGAGCTGGCCATCCAGATCCACGCCGACGCCGAGGTGCTGGGCAGCCACACTGATTTCAAGCTCGCCCTGGCCTACGGCGGTACCGGCTACGAATCGCAACGCGAAACCATCTCCCAGGGGGTGGACATCCTGATCGGCACCCCCGGGCGCATCATCGATTACTTCAAACAGCATGTATTCGATCTGCGCGCCATACAGGTGGTGGTGCTGGACGAGGCTGACCGCATGTTCGACCTGGGCTTCATCAAGGACGTGCGCTACCTGCTGCGGCGCATGCCGCCGCCCGACCAGCGCATGAGCATGCTGTTCTCCGCCACCCTCTCCTACCGTGTCACCGAGCTCGCCTACGAGCACATGAACAACCCGAAGGTGATCGAAGTCGAGCCGGACCGGGTCACAGCTGAGAACGTCACCCAAAGCGTCTACCTCACCGCCAACAGCGAGAAGATTCCGCTGTTGCTGGGCCTGTTGCGGCACATGGATCCGCGCCGGAGCATTGTATTCGTCAACACCAAACGCACCGCCGAACAGGTGTGGGCCTACCTCGAAGGCAACGCCGTCAAGGCCGCCATGCTCTCCGGGGACGTACCGCAGAAGAAACGCCTGAGCCTGCTGCGCCAGTTCCAGAGCGGCGACCTGCCGGTGCTGGTGGCCACGGACGTGGCCGCCCGCGGACTGCACATCCCCGAAGTCAGCCACGTGTTCAACTTCGACCTGCCCCAGGACGCCGAGGACTACGTCCACCGCATCGGCCGTACCGCGCGCGCGGGCGCCACCGGCGATGCCATCAGCTTCGCCTGCGAAGACTATGCCTACTCGCTGCCGGAGATCGAGGAATACATCGGCCACAAGATCCCGGTACATGACATCGAACCGGGGCTGTTGGCCGAACCCCAGCCGCCGGTGCGGATGCAGCGCCGTCCGCGCGACCAGGGCCCAAAACGTGGCCGTCCCGGTGCAGGCAAGGGCCAACGCCGCGACAGCGGCGGCGGACGGCGCCGATCCGGCGGCGCCCGACGCGGCTGAGCGGAATCCGCCCGCCCGAACGCATCCCCGCGCCGCCCATGGCCAGCCTCCTCGACGATCTGCCGACCCTGACGGCTCTGGTGGAAATCGCGCGTGACTTTCACCGCCGCGGCTGGATGGCCGGCACCGCCGGCAACCTGAGCGCCCGCACCACGACCGGCCGCTTCTGTATCACCGCCAGCGGCAAACCCAAGGGACGCCTCGACGAGGGCGATTTCGTGGAAATCGACATCGCCACCGGCGCCGTTGCCCAACGTCACGAGCCCCGGGCCCAACCCTCGGCGGAAGCCGCGATCCACCGGGCGCTCTACCGTTTGTTTCCGCGGGCCCGCGCCTGCCTGCACGTCCACACCGTCGACGCCACGCTTGCCGCGCTGGCGGCGCCGCCCGACGCCGTTGAGCTGCCCCTGCCGTCAATGGAAATGGTCAAGGGGCTCGGTATCTGGGAACAGGACCCGAAAGTGGCGCTGGCGCTGTTCGACAACCTTGCCGACGTGGCGGCGATCGCCGATGAGGTCGAAGCCCGTTTCACGGCCCACACTCCGCGCATGCCGGCATTAATGATCCGCCATCACGGGGTTACCGTATGGGGCGACGGCATCCAGCAGGCCTACGACCGCCTGGAGTGCCTCGAGTTCGTCCTCGGCGTCGCGGCGCGCGCCAGCGCGGCCACGTAAAGTATCCACATCCAGGGTCGCTAATATTGTTCGGGGCCTCACGCCCGCGGGGAACGGTCCGGGAACTCGCGGCCACGCGCCCGGTGTCGAGGCCGGCGTCCCAAACAACCGAACCTGCAACTGCGGCGACCGTGAACGCGACTGTTTTTCTTCAAATACCGCAACAGCACGACTACACCAATCCGGCCGTCGAGCTCAATCACAAGCGACTCGGCAAGTGGCTCAAGCAGCTGCCGCTGCTGAACCTGGTGGCTTCCATGCGTGAGCTGCTCGGCGCGCTGGAGCCGGCCAACATGCAGCGGATGCCGGCCAAGACGCGCGTCCGCCTGCTGGAGCTCTACCGCCAGACGGTGGTGAGCATTTTCCCGGCGACGGAAGACGAGGCGTTGCGTCGCCTGCCCCTGACCGGCGCCCAGCGCGAGCAGGTCAAGGAGGACATGACCCGCCTGTGCGCCGCCCTGGCCGCCGGCTACAAAATCCTGGTCAATGACGGGTTGCAGGAGCAGGTCGACCCGCGGCGTCAGCCGATCCTGCTTCTGGCCGCCTACCGGGCGGTGGAAACCGGCGCACTAACGCTGTTGCACGCCTACCGCACGTACCAGCCGGCACCGCCGTTCACTTACCTCGACCTGCATCAACTGTACCGGTTCGCCGAGCAGTGGGGCATTGTCGACAGCGCCGTCGTGTATGACAGGGAGGTGGTCGATCCCGACGGCATCGGCGCGTCGTACAAACGGATCATGCTGCTGGCGGTTCTGGACCCCTTGCACCTGGCGGCGGGCACCGCCGTACCTCTCCATGCGATGCTGGGACCTTACGCGGGCCACTGCAGGATCGAGACCGCTGCAAGCGGACGCGGCGACGCGTGCTCCTTCCTGGTGGATCCGGACGGCGACAGCCCCCCGGTGCCGAGCGCAAAAGTGTCCGCCGGCTACCCGATCGAACAACCGAGGTTCCTGCAGGTGCGCCCCGCGGTTGAGCAGGCCCGGCAACGCCTGAGTGAACTGTATACTCACGCCGATTGGGCCCGCACCCACGGCGAGGAAGTGCGGCTGTTGGGCCTGCTGGCTCCCGAGCTGGAACGGGACCGACGGCGCCAAACGCCGCGCAAGACGGTGAACCGTGAAACGCGGGTGGCCCTCGGCATCGACGCCATCCACTACTACCTGTCGCGAGGGCCCCGGCATCTGGACGAGCTGCTGAAAGGCGCCGAGAGCGGTATCCAGGTCGACGACCTGGACTCGGAACAGGAGGCCCGGCACACGCTCGATCCATGGATGATCATCAACCACAGCGCCAACGGCTTCCTGCTGACCAGCCGCCGCAACGTACAGCGCGAGGTGCGGGTCGGCGAGGCGCTGGCGGTGATCCTGCCGGGAAATGGCCAACAGATGCCCCTGCTCACGCTCGCCTGTGCGCGCTGGATGCGCAATACGACCGACCGTCGGGTGGAAATCGGCGTCGAAGTGATCCCCGGCAACATGGCGCCGGTGACGTGCGTGCCCGATGACGAACTGAATCTGAAATACGGTGAACTGGCCGCGTTGCTCCTGTCCGGCGTATCGGGCCAGAACCCGCCCACGACGCTGATCACGCCAAAGGCGATTTACGGCCCGAATCGGCCGTTGTCGATTCAGACAGGCTGCGAGTCCCTGCGGGTGCGCGCCGCCGAGCTCATCATGGACACCGCGGTGTTCGACCGTTTCACTTTCGAGACGCTGGAACCGTAGCCGCTCTCATCGCTCCCACTTCTTAAAGCGTTTCCTGCAATACTTGTGCAGTGCGTCGTAGCCATCGAAAAACAGCTCGAATCCTTTCTCGGCCGGTTCGTCGAACTCGCAAAAATCGTTGTCGTAGTCACGGCAGATCTGCGGACGGCGCTCGTAGATGGCGCAGCGCCCGTCAGCCAGCAGATGGGTACAGGGGTTGCGGATCAGCAGATACCAGCCGTCCTCGTCCTTGTAGACGTTTACGTTGCCGTGGGAAATCTGCCATAGCAGATGCTCGAAGTCGTACTTCGAGCGCGGCGTTTCCACCTGCTGGGTGAAATAGGTGCAGCACAAGGAGTTGGTGCAGAAGCCGCACTTGTTTTCCGGCGTGATCTCGACCTTGATATCCGAAAGGGCGCTTTGCTTGGGCATGGATGGTCCTGAAGATGTCGGTACAGCGCGCGAGTATAACAGATGGTCCGCTGCGTCCAGCCGGCATATTGCGCCAGCCGGCCGCAGGCCCGCTTGAGAGTGACTGAACGCGCCGGCGAATCTGTCATGGATCGCTGGAACGTTGAAGGTGCAGTCTGGACCCGGCCTGTGCCCTATCCGGGCCCTGGCTGGTCCAGAGACGCTGGCGCAATACAGGGGTCAGGTGTGTAACCCCGCCAGGGTGTTCACACGATGGTCGTAAGAACGGTGGATGCGCTGCGCTTATCCACCCTACGATAATTTTCGCGCCTGGAAAATGTAGGGTGGATAATCGCAGCGCATCCCCCGTTCTTACGACCATCGTGTGAACACCCTGGCGGGTTTACACACCTGACCCCTGTATTGCGCCATCGTCTCTGGACCAGCCAGGGCCCGGATAGGGCACAGGCCGGGTCCAGCCGGGACCGCTCACACTCGCCTGCGTCCGATGAGCCGCCCCTGAACAACCTCCTGAGAAGTTACAGCTGGGCCGGCATGATTTCCGCGAAATGATGAATGGCGTCGAAGTCGCCGGTATCGCGCAGCGGCCCCTTGCTGTCCGGTTTCAGCACCGATACGAGGTGGCGGATGCCGTAGGTCTGCGCCGAGCGCAACACTGGCAGGCTGTCGTCGACCAGCACGGTGCGCTCCGGATCGAAGGGCTCGACCCGTTGGAGATGTTCCCAGAACGACACCTGCTCCTTGGGCACACCGAAGTCGTGGGAGCAGATCAGCGCATCGAAGTGTCCGCCCAGGCGGGTGCGCTCCATCTTCAGGGACAGGCTCTTGGCATGCGCGTTGGTCACCAGCAGCACCCGCTTGCCCGCGCGCCGGACGGCGTCCAGAAACCCGACCACGTGCGGATGCACGGCGATCAGGTGGTCGACCTCCCGTTTGAGCATGGCGATGTCCAGGCCCAGTTCCCGGGTCCAGTAATCGACGCAGTACCAGTCCATGGTCCCTTCGACGCGCCGGAAGCGCGGATAAAGCTCCTGCTTGGCATCTTCCAGCGCCATGCCGCGCGACTCGGCGTAGCGCTGCGGAACGTGATGCAGCCAGAAGTGATTATCGAAGTGCAGATCGAGCAGCGTGCCGTCCATGTCCAACAGGACGGTGTCGATACGGTTCCAGTCCAACATGAATTGATTCCCGGCCGGGCAGAGGGCAACGCGAAATTCCACCTGCTCCTATTGTACCGTATACCTCCCGCCCCCGGGCCGGCCCGGCCTCAAGCTGATACAATGTACCCCATCGCCATCGGCCGCCGGCTCGTCAGCTACCATAGCAACGCCCGGGGTCGTTCACACCATCGAGCAGTGGGATTCGACCATGCCCAAACTGCCGCAAATCCTGCGCGCAGAAACCATCGCCAAGACCAGGCTGTTCCATATCCAGCAGTTGGAGCTGCGATTTTCCAACGGCACCGAGGTGCAATATGAGCGCCTGGTCGGCTCGGCCCACGGCGCCACGCTGATCGTCCCCCTGGCAGACGACGATACGGTGCTGCTGGTGCGCGAATACGCCGCCGGCGTGAACCGCTACGAATTGGGCCTGCCCAAGGGGCGCATCGAAGCCGGGGAGGACCCGCTGCAGGCAGCCGATCGGGAACTCATGGAGGAGATCGGTTTCGGCGCCCGGCGTTTGCACCATCTGGGTGCGGTAACCCTGGCGCCGGCCTATTTCGGCCACACCACCTACGTGGTACTGGCCCGGGACCTGTATGCCAAGCGGCTCGACGGTGACGAACCCGAGGAGCTGGAAATCGTACCCTGGCGGCTCGATGCCATCGACCGGCTGCTCGGCCGCGACGATTTCACCGAAGCGCGCAGCATCGCCGCGCTGTTCATGACCCGGGAGCATCTGCGCCGTGAGTGAAACGGGGCTGCTTCACGAACTGGCCGCCACGGTGGATCCGCTGCGCGGGCTGGCGCGGGACGCGGCGCGGCGCATCCTCGAGGTCTATGGCAAGCCCTTCGCCGTGGAGCACAAGGCGGACAACACGCCGGTCACGGCAGCCGATCTCGCCGCCCACAGCGCGCTGGTCGCCGGCCTGGACATCATTGCCCGCGGGATTCCGGTGCTGTCGGAGGAGGCCGCCGACATCCCCTTCGCCGAGCGCGCCGGCTGGCGCACCTACTGGCTGGTCGACCCGCTGGACGGCACGCGGGAATTCGTGCGCCGCAACGGCGAATTCAGCGTCAACATCGCCTTGATCCACGAGCACCGGCCGGTGCTGGGGCTGGTGCACATGCCGGTGAGCGACGTCACCTATTTCGCCTGCGACGGTGAGCCGGCCTACCGCCAGGACGGCGACCAGGTGCCGGTGCCGATCCACGTGCGGCGCCCGCACCACCGCCCGCCCACGGTGGCGGTCAGCCGTTCGCGGCGCAGCCAGCGGCTGCAGCGCTTTTTGAACCTGCTGGGACCCCACGAAACCTTTTCCATGGGCAGCTCGCTGAAGTCGTGCCTGGTGGCCGAAGGGCGGGTGGACATCTACCCGTGTTTCGGTCCGACGTCGGAGTGGGACACGGCGGCGGCCCAATGCATCGTCGAACGGGCTGGCGGACACCTCACCGATCTGCAGCTGCGGCCACTGCGCTACAACGCGCGGGAATCGCTGCTCAACCCGGAGTTCGTGACCTTCGGTGATCCCGGCGGTCACTGGGATCGGTTCATCGGGGAGATAGAGCGACAATGATAGAACAAAGCCTGAGGTAAGCCCGTCTTTTCCCTTTACTCTTTCATCTGTCGTACACAGCCATAATCGCCTTCAACTCGCGCAGCACCGCGGCACGCTGCTCCCGATCCAGACCCTCGGTCTGGGACACCGGCACATCCTCCTCCAGGGCGAGGATGGTGGCGCGCACCGCCTCACAGCCGTTCAGGCACAGGGCCTCGACGCATTGCTGGACCCGGTTCAAATCGTCGTCGAATTGCATGTCCGCACCCAACCCTACAGGCATTTAATTTAGCGCAAAGCGGTGTGCAGATTAACCCGCTGCCATTGATCGCGCAGCCGCTTCACGGATACCGGATAAGCGGTGCGCAACTCCTGGGCAAACAGCGATACCCGCATCTCCTCCAGCATCCAGCGGTAGCGCTCCAGTTCCGGGCCGGCGCCCGCGCACTCGCGCCAGCGCTGCCACCAGGGGCCCAGCTCCTGCTGCAATTGCCGGTCCCGGGCCGGGTTCTGCTCCAACTTGTCCAGGCGCCTGTTGATCGCCTGCAGGTAGCGCGGATAATGCTGCAGCGCGTACCACGGTACCTGGCGCACGAAGCCGGGGAAGACCAACGCACTCAGCTGCTCACGGATGTCGCTCAGGGCCTGCAGCCAGGCCGGCTGCACCCGCCCTTTGAGCCGCTTCGCCAGGCCCTGGTATTCCTCCAGCGCCGCCGCCGCCACGGCGCACAGCTCGTTGGCGACGGTCACCAGATCGCCCCCCGCCCGTTCCCGGCGCTGCTCGTATTCGGCCGCCGACCGCATGGCCGGCCCGTCGCGGAGCAGGGCGCGGCGGATGGTCAGCGCCACCAGATCATCCTGGAGCCCGTCGCAGGGGCCGATGGGCGCGTAGCGCATGCACATGGCCTCGATGCCGGGCAGGGTACGGCGCAAGTACGCCACCTCCTTGCGCTGCTGGCGGGCGAACAGCGCGCAGACGCCGTCGACCATGGCGGCCTCGGCCTTGTCCGCATCGTCCAGCAGCCGCAAAGCGATGCGTTCGCCCTCCACCACCAGGGCCGGATAGCCGACCAGGCCGATCCCGTCGCGGGCGAATTCCCGCGTCGGCGGAAGTTCGCCGAAATCCCAGCGTTCGACGTCGTCGCGCTCGAAGCCGGGGTCGGCAAGGCCGGCGAAGCTGCGCCGGGCCCGCTCAGCCCAACGCTGCTGCAGTGCGGCCAGGTCGCGCCCCGCATCCAGCGGGCGGCCGTCGGCGTCGACGACGCGGAAGTTCATGCGTAAGTGGTCCGGCAACCGGTCCGGCGCCCAGGCGTCGGCGGGTACTTCGACGCCGGTCATGCGCCGCAGCTGGGCACCGAGGGCGTCCACGAGGCCGCCCTGCCCGGGATTCAGCGCCTGGCGGCAGGCAGCCGCAAAATCCGGCGCCGGCACGAAATTGCGCCGCAGGTTCTTGGGCAGCCCGCGGATCAGGGCGGTGATCTTTTCCTCCAGCAACCCGGGAACCAGCCACTCCATGCGCTCGGGGATCAGCTGATTGAGAGCCGCCAGCGGCACCTCCAGCGTAACCCCGTCATCGGCATGGCCGGGCTCGAAGCGGTAATGCAGCGCCAGGGCCATGCCATCCAGGTGCAGCCGCTCCGGAAACAGGGATTCGCCGATTCCGGTGGGACTGCGGCGCATCAGATCGCCCCGTTCCAGATACAGCAGCCGCGGCTGGTCCCGCTCGATACCGGCCAGCCATTTCTCGAACCCCTTGCCGCTGTAGATCCCTTCGGGAATGCGCGCGTCGTAGAACCCGTACAACGCCTCCTCGTGCACCAGGATGTCGCGGCGCCGGGCCTTGTCCTCCATCGCCTCGATCTCACGGACCAGCGCCTGATTGTGGGCCAGGAATCCCGCGCGGCTCTGGTACTGGCCGTCCACCAGCGCGGCGCGGATGAACAGCTCCCTGGCTTCCTGCGGGTTCACCGGCCCGTAGTTGACCTTGCGCCGGCTGACCAGATCGATGCCGTAGAGGCTGACCCGCTCGTAGGCGGCCACCTGTGCCGGGCGCTTCTCCCAGTGGGGCTCGGAGTGGCTGCGCTTGACCAGGTGCCCGGCCAGCTGTTCCACCCACCGCGGCTCGATGGCCGCGACCGTGCGCCCATAGAGGCGGCCGGTTTCCACCAGCTCGGCGGCCATGATCCATTTCGGGCGCTTCTTCGCCAGCGCCGAGCCCGGAAAAATCATGAACCGCTTGCCGTGGGTGCCCAGGTATTCGCGCTCTTCCTGGCGCACGCCGATGTTGCTCAGCAGCCCGGCCAGCAGCGCCTGGTGCACGGCGCCGTAGTCCGCCGGCACCTGGTTCAGGCGCATGCCCATGTCCTTCACCTGGTTGCTCAGCTGCTGGTGCAGGTCGTGCCACTCGCGCATGCGCCGGTAGGAGAGAAAACGCGCCTGGCACCACCGGCGCAGCTTGTTTTGGGACAGGTGCCGCGCCTCTTGGTGATAGCTACGCCAAAGGTTGAGGTAGGCGATGAAATCCGAGCGTTCGTCGGCGAACTCCACGTGGGCGGCATCGGCCTTCTCCTGAGCGTCCAGGGGCCGCTCGCGCGGGTCCTGAACCGTCAGCGCGCTGGCGATGACCAGCACTTCATCCAGGCACTGCAGGCCGCGCGCGGCCAACAGCATGCGTCCGATGCGCGGGTCCAGCGGCAGACGCGCCAACTCCCTGCCCGCCCGGGTGAGCCGGCGCTCGCCGTCCACCGCACCCAGCTCCTGCAGCAGGCGGTAGCCGTCATTGATATAGCGCCGGTCCGGCGGATCGACGAACGGAAACCCCTGCACGTCGCCCAGGCGCAGGTCGAGCATGCGCAGGATCACGGCCGCCAGGTTGGTGCGCCCGATCTCGGGCTCCGTGAATTCCGGCCGGGCCAGGTAATCCTGCTCACTGTAGAGGCGTACGCAGATGCCGGGGCCGGTGCGGCCGCAGCGGCCCTTGCGCTGATCGGCCGAGGCGCGCGATACCTTTTCCACCGGCAGGCGCTGCACCTTGCTGCGGTGGCTGTAGCGGCTGACCCGGGCCACGCCGCTGTCGACCACATAGCGGATGCCGGGCACGGTGAGCGAAGTTTCCGCCACGTTGGTGGCCAGCACGATGCGCCGCCGCCCGTGGGGCTGGAAAATGCGGTTCTGCTCGGCCACCGACAGCCGCGCGAACAGCGGCAGGATTTCGGTTTCCGGCGGATGGTGCTTGCGCAGGGCTTCGGCGGCGTCACGGATTTCCCGCTCCCCGGAGAGAAACACCAGCACGTCGCCGCGATCGATGCGCGAAAGCTCGTCCACGGCGTCGACGATCCCCTGCAGCAGGTCCCGGTCCTCGGTTTCGGCATCGGCTGACTGCAGCGGCCGGTAAAAGACCTCCACCGGATAGGTGCGGCCGGATACCTCCACCACCGGCGCGTCGTCGAAATGACGGGCGAAGCGCTCGGTGTCGATGGTCGCGGAGGTGATGATCAGCTTCAGGTCCGGCCGCCGCGGCAACAGCTGCTTGAGATAGCCGAGCAGAAAATCGATGTTGAGACTGCGCTCGTGGGCTTCGTCGATGATCAGGGTATCGTAGGCGTTGAGGTCGGGATCGCCCTGGGTCTCGGCCAGCAGGATGCCGTCGGTCATGAGCTTGATCAGTGTGTCGGGGCCCACGTGATCCTGGAACCGGACCTGGTAGCCCACCGCCCGACCCACCTCCGACTCCAGCTCGGCGGCCACCCGCCCGGCGACGCTGCGGGCGGCGATGCGCCGCGGCTGGGTATGACCGATCAGTCCCGCGGCCCCGCGCCCCACCTCCAGGCAGATCTTCGGCAGCTGGGTGGTTTTGCCGGAGCCGGTCTCGCCGGCCACCACCACCACCTGGTGCCGCTCGATGACCGCGGCGATGTCGGCGCGCCGGGCGCTGACCGGCAGCTCCTGCGGATAGCGGGGCACCGGCAGACGCCGGCGCCGCTGCCGGCAGCGATCGATGGACCGGTCGATCCGCTGCTCCAGGTCGGCAAGCCCCCGGTCAACCGGTTTGCCTGCCTGCAGGCGCCGGCGCAGGCCGTCAAGGCGCCGCGCCAGCGGCGGGCGGTCCGCCGTCAGGCAGTGGCTCAGGCCCTGCGTTGCGGCGTCCAACCGGACTCGAAACGGGGATTGCGGATCGCGGGCGTTCATGGGCCGGCCATTGTACCACCGGGCCTGCGGGCCCCCGGCGCGCGCCGTGTCCGTATGGTAATAGCTCGCCGCCCCGGCATCCGGCTATAATCAAGCCTTGGCGACTATGAGGCACCGGAGCCCCCGGACACCGGGCGGCATCCCACCGCCGGCTGAATCAACGAGCGACAGGCTATGAACCTGCGCCGCGGCGCGCGTCCCGGGGCCCATGCTGTACACGCAAACACCCATGGAGTCCACCGTCCAGTCCATCGTCGCGTTCGTCACGCCCTGGGAGTTCTCTCCCACGGTGTTGGTCTGCTGCGCCCTGGCCCTGGCCATTTATGTGTCCGGCCTGCGCGCCGCTCACGCCGAAGGGCTGGATATCAATCCCTGGCGCCCGATCGCCTTTGTCCTCGGCCTGGTGGCGGTCTACGTGTTCCTGCAAACCTATCTTGACTACCTGTCGCAGCACATGTTCTGGGTGCACCGGCTGCAGCATCTGGTGCTGCACCACGCCGGGCCATTCCTGATCGCGCTGTCGGCGCCCGGGGAGATCATGCGCCGCGGCACACCCTCCTGGGTGCGCTCCTGGCTGATCCGGCCCCTGTGGGGCAACCCGGTGACGCGGACCGTCTACCGCATCATCCAGAACCCGATCGTGGCCTCGGTGCTGTTCGTCGGACTCATCGGCTTCTGGCTGCTGCCCTGGATTCATTTCACCGCCATGCTGAGCCTGGAGCGCTACGACGCCATGAACTGGAGCATGGTCATCGACGGCCTGCTGTTCTGGTGGCTGATCGTGGGACCGGAGCGGCAGACCACGCTCAAACCCCTCGGCCATGGCACGCGGATTATCATGCTATGGGCAATCATGCTGCCCCAGATCGCCATCGGCGCCTATATCGCCTTGTGCGACCACATACTCTACGACGTCTATAGCGTCTGCGGCCGCGCCTGGCCGCTGTCGCCCATGACCGACCAGGAACTGGGCGGGCTGATTACCTGGATCCCCGGCGCCATGATGAGCGTCATCGCGGGGCTGGTGGTCCTGCGCCGCTGGGTGTACGACCGCCGGACCGAGCCTCCGCGGCCTTCGGCCGCCGCAGCCCTGGTGGAATGAGCTAATCCCATGACAAAAAGGAAGGAGCGAGTCGCATGACCAACCGAACCGCGTCGCCATCGGACGTTGCGCCCATCCGGCGCCTGCCATTGCTGCTGGTTACCCTGCTATGTGTGGCCTGGACCGCGGCGGCCTGGGCCGCAGGACCCTCCACCCAGATAGATAACGCCCGCATCCGCTTGTTGCCGGGCGACCTGCCGCTGGCGGGGTATTTCGAGCTCACCAACAACGGGCAGCACACGCTGACCCTGACCGGCGCCTCGAGCCCCGCCTTCCGCCGGGTGATGATGCATCACAGCGTGCATCAGAACGGCCAGGACCGCATGCTGCCGGTGGCGAAAATGACCGTTGCGCCGGGCAAGACCATCCGCTTTGCCCCCGGCGGTTACCACCTGATGCTCATGCACCGCAACCGGACCCTGCACGTCGGAGACTCGGTGCCGATCCGGCTGCATTTCGCCTCCGGCCACGACCTTGAGGTCAAATTCAAAGTCGGCGGCGCGGGGATCCAATGATGCGCGCGGCATCCCGGAGGTCAGTCGGGGGCGCTGCGGCCGTCGCAGTCGCCTTGCTGCTGGCGGGCCTGCTCGGCGGCTGCAGCCACAGCCAGACCTGGCAGCTGCTGAACATCACCGGCGTCATGCCGTCGCTGAAATTCCGGCTCACCGACGACGCCGGGCACAAGGTGGACGCCAATACCTATCGCGGCAAAATCGTCCTGCTGTATTTCGGCTATACGCATTGTCCGGACGTCTGCCCCACCACCATGGCCAAACTGACTCAGGTGATGCACAAACTGGGCAACGCCGCGCGGCAGGTGCGGGTGCTGTTCGTCACCGTCGATCCGAAGCGCGACACGCCGAAGGTGCTGCAGAGCTATACCCACGCCTTCGGCCCGCAGTTCATCGGCCTGCGCACCAATGACGACGAGCTGCGCACGCTGACCAAGCGCTACCGCGTCACCTACAGCCGCGGCAAACCCGACAAGCATGGCAACTACGAGGTCACCCACAGCAGCGCCATCTTCATCTTCGACGGCAAGGGCAACGTGCGGCTGATGGCGCGCTACGACGACCAGGCCAGCGCCATTACCCATGATCTGAAGCAACTCATCAACAGCGGTTGATTGCTATCTGCCCGCTGGCGCGGGCAGAACCCGGTCCCGCCCCGCCTCCTTGCCGCCGTAAAGCAGGCGGTCCGCCGCCTCGACCAACGCCTCCTCCGACGCGGCGTCTTCCGGATAGGCGGCGACACCGACGCTGACGGTGACTCCGATCGGCCTGTCGTCAACTACCGCCAGCGGTGCGCGCGCGACGCCGGCACGGATGCGCTCGGCGACTTCCACCGCCTCGGCCGTGGTGGTTTCGGGCAGCAACACGGCAAACTCCTCGCCGCCGTAACGTCCGGCACGGTCCGTCGGACGGATATGTTCGCGGATTCGGGCCGCCAGGGTGCGCAAGACTTCGTCGCCGACGGGGTGCCCATAGGCGTCATTGACGCGCTTGAAATGGTCGGCGTCGATGATCATCACCGCGCAGGGATGATGATAGCGCCGCGAGCGCTCCAGCTCCTCGCTCAGGCGCTGCTCGAACGCGCGCCGGCTCAGCAATTCCGTCAGGCTGTCGTGGGTAGCCAGCTCCTGCAGCGCCTGCTGCACCTCCTGAATACGCTCGGCCATGGCGTTGAATGCCCGCGCCACCTGGCCCAACTCGTCACTGCGGGTTGCCGGCAAACGGCACGACAGGTCCCCGTCCGCCAAGCGCGCCGAACACTCCGCCAGCGCCCGCGTCATGCGCAGCACCGACCGCGCCAGCAGCGAACCGGCAATCAGGGAAATGGCCAGCGCCAGCGCGAACGCTGTCCCCGTGGTGGCCAGGGCCGCGCGCCGGGCCGCCTCCACCGCGGCACCGGTCCTGTCGATCTCGCCGCGGGTTCGGTATGCCAGACGATCCAAGGCCTCGACCGCCTTCGCGATGCGGCTGCCGACTGCCTCCAAGTCCGGCGCCGCGCCGCGCCCGGACTGCTGCTGTTCGACCGTGCGCCAGGCGCTGTACCACTGCCGGCGCGCCTGTTCGATCAACGGGCGCTCGTCGGGCTCGAACGGTATCGCCGCGGCACGCTGGAACGCCCGCGCCACATGCGCCCCCACGCGCTCCATTTCCCGCCGGGCGGCGGGCGACGCATTGTGAACATAATTGTTGGCCGCCAACGCCGCGGTCAGCAACGAAAGTTGCAGGTCACGCAGCGGGCGGAGCTCGGTTATAACCTCCTCGGTCAATGCCCGGGTCGGGTTGGTCAGCGCGGGCAACAGATACGTCCACCCGACGAATGCCGCGGCCAGGAACGGCAGCAACACCACGGCCAGGCCCAGAACGAAGCGGGTGCGCAACGAACTGGCGGGACGGGCGGATGTTCGAAGTCCTTTTGCCGGATGGTCCATCGCAAAGTGCGGCAGCGGCCCCTTGGCCGGTGACAACAAAGGTTGGACACAGTTTAGTCGTCTTCCCGAAGACGGCGAGGGTGCGGTCCTGGCGGCGTCACCCGTTGCACCTGCCGCCGGGGAAAGCGGGCCCGGCCGCCATCGGCAACTGGGTGCAGTGCCGTTTAAGCGTGATTTAAGCTTGTGGCAGTAATCTCGCCCCAGGTATGCGACACGGCGATTCTGTTATGCGTGACCCTGCTGTACCCGGCTTCCACCACCTTCGGCTGGCCGTCCTGGCCCTGGCAACGCTGCTGCCGGCACTGACCAGCGCCAATAACGCCATCGCCGTCGGCATCCGCAGCCAACCCGATACGCCCATCAGTCACGTGCGGGTGGTGCCGGCGGAAGGTCATTGGTTGGTGAGCGGACGGTTGCGTCTGCTGTCCGACCCCCTGCCCCGTTCGAACCCGGGCGTCGTCGCGCTCGAGGCGGTGGCGGGCGGGCGCGTGGTCGCCCAAAGCCGCGCGGTGGTCTACCGGGTCGTCACCGCCGACCGGCGCGCCCGCCGGTTCCATTTCCGGGGCCACCTGCCCAGCGGACTGCCTGCCGGCGCCACCGTGCGCGTCCGTCACCTGCCTACGCCGCGCTGAGGCCCGTGTCGGCAGGAAACACCACTGGCAATCAAAAACTCCAACCGACGCGCATGCCCGTCACCCAGGTTCCCCGCTGCGCCGGGTCGAAGCCGTCGTGGGCGATATGCTGCAAGTCAGCGGTAACCGTCAGACTTTTGGTGAACCGCAGGCGGCCATAGATCTCCGCCTGGGTCAGGTCCGCGCGGGGACCCGCGAGACGGCTGGACGCGAAGGTGCGCGACACACCCGCCCCCAGCACGGTCCGGAGCAGCGGGTAACTGTAGGCGAGTCCCAGAAAGCCGGCGGCACTCTGCACCCGCGGGGCCGCCCAGCCGGCGCGCAGGTTCCACTTGCCCGCACCCAGACTGCCGGACAGGTTGCCGTAAACGCCATAGGCGTGCCCCTTGCCGAGCCGGTCGTCATCGATGCCGTCGCCGTCGGTGTCGTGGTGACGGGTATTGAGCCACGCGCCCAGGTTACCGGTCACGGTGGATCCGGACCACTGCGCTTCCAGCGCCGTGAACGCGCCGTTGCCGTGCTGCCCGAGATCGAACGCACGCCGGTAGCGAGGCTCGACACCGGTGGCGTTCATCGCCAACGCCGCCAATCCCCAGCTGCCTGCCAGACCCATGTTGCAGGCGACACCGGCACTGGCGGCGGGAAGGTCAACGGTCGGGTTATTGACGAAGGTCACCCCCATGAACTGGCTGAACTCGTCGTTGGCAACGTCGTTGCCGTCGATCCAGGCGGCGGCATCGATCAGCCCCGCGGCCAGGGAGCCGTTGCCCACATCGTGGCGGTAGAACAGCTGCCAGGCGACGATGCGCCCATGATCGTCCGCGTCGAGGGTTTCGCCGACACTGGCGTTGGCCACCGACAAGCCGCTGGTCACGCCGCCCGCCCGGGGGCTGGTGGCGCCCTTGAATTCCACCTCGAACGCACCGCCCGCGGCGGGAACACTGACGCTGACGTCGGCGGCACCGCTGCCTTCGTGCGCGATCGCCGGATCTGACGCATGCTGGTAGGTGGCAATCACAACGCCTCCGGCGGTGACAGCGGAGGCGTCACCGGCGTCCGCCGCACCCGCCGACAGCATGGCAACGAGCGCCGCCGGCCACAGCCGGCGGAACCCGGCCGGCACACTGGAACCCCTAGGATGCATTTCTCCCCCCGAACGAGCCGACTACAAACGCGGCTACGCCGGCCGCGGTAGAAGCTGAAGCCGTCAGTACCCGCCTTTCTTCCCGACGCCCACGTACGCGAACTCCCAACTGACGTCGAACGGCGCCCACCATGGCGCCACACCGGTTTCCTTGTCCGTGTGCCGATAGAACCCCTGATACGGCGGCGGCGCGATACGGTAGGTGAGACGGTACTTGCCGGGACCGTCCAGCTTGACGTTGGCACCATAGTGCGGGCCGTCGCTGGCGACCATGGGCATGAACGCGCCCATCGCGGACCAGTCACTGCCGAGCTTTTCCAGCCGGTAGGTGATGCCGAGGTAAGGCACCCACTCGCCCGGCCCGAAGCCGTTGGGGTTCTTCGCCTGGGCGCGGATATCCGCCTCCAGGTGCACGTCGGCGCCGCCGGCCATACCGGGCAGCATCGGCTCCATCATCACCGGCTGCAGGTAAACGGCGCCGATTTCCATACCGTTGCGCTGCACCGGCTTGCCGATGGGGACTTCCGCCGCCTGGCTCGGCGCCGCGGCCAGCAGGGTGGCGGTCGCAATCAGACCGGGTAACACCGCAGGGATGGGTCGCATGGGTATCTGCTCCTTGTCAGCTGTAATTTATACGAATGAGAATTATTACGTTCCAGGCACAAAAAAAGGGGCCTAGCCGCCGGCCAGGGCGGGCCACCAGGCGGCAACGACCATCCCGGCTCCCGCCACCCCCGGCACCAGCGCAAGCGCCGCCGGCCACCCCTGCAGCCCCTGCCCGCGAAGAATCCGCCGGCCGAGGCCGACGCCCCAGACGAAAGCACCGGCCAGCAACAGCAGCTTGATGCGCACCGCCCACGGCGCCGGCAGGCCGCCGAACAACTCGCCACCCAGCCCCAGCAGCAGCGAGACCATGGCCACCGGTGCGAATTGATAACCGAGCGTCACGAAACGTTCACGGAAACGACCGGTACCCCCCAGGCGCCCGCTCAGCCAGGCCGCGCCGGCATTGAGCAGGCCCAGCACCAGGGTGAAGCCCAGCATCACCGCCAGCATCCAGCCCGTGATCAGCAGAAAATCCAGCCATACGAACGCCTCCCGCGCCTCGGGATGCTCCACCATGAGCCAGCCCGGGCCGTGCCGGCCCACCCAATAAAATCCGTGGTCGATGGCCCAGGCGCCGAGCTGCTGGCGCAGCCACTGGTACTCGGGCAGCGCCAGCCACAGGAAGCCCCCCAAAGCCACACCCGCACCCAGCAGCAGGAACCACAGCTCCGAGGCGACCGGGTGGTGGCGCTGGATATCGCCCACCTCGGCACCGGGAGCGCGCAGGTGAAGCGCCAGTCCGCCGCGCCGCCCGGGATGCACGCAGCGCATACACATGATGCAGTGACGGCTCTCGGTCTTGCGGTTGATGTCGATCATGGTCGGGCACAGGCCGCGCTCGGTGTAGGCATCACCGCCGCTGCGCGGGTGCTTCGGCACCAGGTCCACCACGCTCAGGCGCGAGAACACGCCCAGCAACAGTCCGATGGGGCAGGCGTGGCGGCACCAGGCTCGCCGGCCGCGGCCGCGGCCGTAGAGAAAACCGATTACCAGGGCGGCGAGCAGCGTGCCGCCAAACACTTCCAGGAGCGCGCCGGGATAATCGCGCACGCCCACTGTCTGCCCGAGAATGGTGATCAGCACGAAGGTAACGATGGGCGTGCCTTCCCAGCGCAGCCAGCCAGGTATCGGTCGCTTGAGACCGATCCGGTTCATCCATTGGGATGCCGCCCCCATGGGGCACAACACTCCGCACCAGCTGCGGCCGCTGACCAGGACCGAGACGAACACCAGCGGAAACCACAGCCCCCAGATCAGCCAGTTGCTGAAGCCGGCCAACCACGCGGCGAAAGGGCTGGCGGGGAGCAGCACCGGGGCAAGCAACAGCCCCAGGAACGTTACGAACATGAACCCGTGAACCCAGGGCAGCCAGGGCCGCGCGGCGACCAGCACGCGCTCGATGCCTGCGGCCGGCCGCTGCTGTCGCCGCCGCGCGTGAAGCGACTCGACCTGAACCGGAACCGGGAAAGGCCGCGCGCTGGTCATACGCTCGGCTGTGCCGCCGGCACGGTGCGTGAGCTTGTGTTCCCGAACAGCCGCATCAGGGCGTAGATCGTGACCAGCGTGACCACATAAAACACCACCTGGATGCCCATGGGCCGATCGCTGTAGCCGACGAGGATGTGCAGCAACGTGCCCAGCCAGCTGTCCTGGCGCAGCAGCCAGCCGCTGTTCCACACCTGTTGGGTGATGGCGGGCAGCAGCCCCGCCTGGTTGAGAAAGCCGGCGGCGTTGGCGGCCAGTCCGGCGGCCAGCAGCAGCACCAGCCAGCCGGTAATGCTGAAAAAGTGGCCGATGGGAATCGCCAGCAGGCCGCGGTAAATCACCAGTCCCAACGCCGCACCGGCTGCCAGGCCCAGCACCCCGCCGAGCAGCAGGGAGCCACTGCCGGCGCCGCTGGCCGAAAGACTGTAGAGAAACAGCGCCGTCTCCGAGCCTTCGCGCAACACCGCCAACAAGGTCACCAGTGCCAGGGCCGACAGCGGCTTGGCCCCCGCACTGACGTCGTGACCGACCTGTTTCATCTGTGCCGCCAGCTGGCGCCCGTGGGCGCTCATCCACACGTTATGCCAGGCCAGCATGGCCACGGCCGTCAACAGGATACCTGCGTTGAGCAGTTCCTGGCCGCGCCCCTGCACCGCGTCGGCGATGGCCCCCGCGAACGCGGCCACCAACACGGCGCCCAACACGCCGGCGGCGATCCCACCGCTGACCCAACGGCCGCGGCCGGCGACGCCCCGGGTGGCGCCGAGCACGATGGCGATGATCAACGCCGCCTCCAGGACTTCACGAAAAACGATCACTGCGGAACCCAACATTGCGACCTCACTTGGCGATCAATTTGCCTTGAGCGGTATCCTCGTGAAACTCGCCGAAGAACCCGTACTCGCCCGCCGGCAGCGGGCCGACCCAGACGCTGGCCTTGGTGTTCCCCGGGATGATTTTTTCCCGGCGCAGGTCATGGCTTTCGAACTCTTCGGCGGTCGCGTCCTGGTTGTGTATCACCAGCTTCACCCGCTTGCCGGCGGGGACGCGCAGCTCAGCCGGCTCAAAGCGGTGATTCTTGATCACCAATAGGTAGTCGTCGGCCTGCGCCACCGCAGGCCCCAGCAGGGAGAGCGCGAAAGCCGACGCCAGCCAGGTACGAAAAGAAACCATGATGTTCGACCTCGTCGCCAATGAATGACAGAGCACCCGCCCGCTGCTCACGGAGGCCCGTATGACACCCCGAACAGGCAAGTAAAACGAAGCGTAATGCGAACGATTCGTATTGTCAAATCTGAGAGGGAGGGGGGTTATACCCGGGTCCGGAGCCAGGGGCCGCCCGACAAAGGCACGCGGACCGCTCGGGGAAATCCGCCTGCGCCCCAACACCCGGGCCGGGTCCCGGCGGGAGGCGGGGGCGCGGGCCGATGCAGCTGGAGTTGCGGCGGCGCGGTGTCCATGCAGCAGCCGCAGTTCTGATGGGCAGCCGAACCGCATCCTGTCCGCCCTGCGGTTCAAGCCTCCGCCGCACCTTTCACTGCAGCATGCTGCGCAACATCCAGGCGGTCTTTTCGTGCACCTGCATACGCTGGGTAAGGAGATCCGCGCTGGGCTCATCGTTGGCCTCGTCCACGCGGGGAAACACCTCTCGCGCGGTACGCACCACTGTCTCCTGGTCGGCCACCAACTGGCGCAGCATCCCGGTGGCGTCCGGCGTGCCGGTTTCCTCGCCGATGCTGGTGAGCCTGGCGAACTGGGCATAACTGCCCGGCGCGGCGACCCCCAACGCGCGGATGCGCTCGGCGATCGCATCCACAGCCAGGGCCAGTTCGTTGTACTGCTGCTCGAACATCAGATGCAGGGTGTTGAACATGGGCCCGGTGACGTTCCAATGAAAATTGTGCGTCTTCAGATAAAGAGTGTAGGTGTCGGCCAGCAGGTGCGACAGCCCCTCGGCGATCGCGCGCCGGTCCTCATCGTTGATACCGATATTGATGCTCATACTCTGCTCGTTCATTTCAATCTCCGCGAGTCGCGCCGATGCGTTGTCGGAATGGCCCCTTTGCAGAGCAACAATAGCGCCCCGGCGGGCTTTACTCTAGTTGATTGATGGTATAGATTTAATAGCTATTAACTATCGGTATTTCCGCCCGACTCATGACCTTGACCGAACTTAAATACGTTGTCGCACTGGCACGGGAGCGCCATTTCGGCCGAGCCGCGGAAGCCTGCTTCGTCAGCCAACCGACCCTCAGCGTGGCCGTGAAGAAGCTCGAGGACGAGCTGGGTGTGGCGTTGTTCGAGCGCGCCAAGAACGAGGTATCGGTCACCCCCGCCGGGGCCCGCATCGTGGAGCAGGCGCAGCAGGTGCTGGAGACCGTCGAAAGCATTCGCCAGTCTGCACACGCCGAGGCCGACCAGCTGCATGGCCCGCTGCGCCTCGGGGCCATCTACACCGTCGGCCCGTATCTGTTGCCGCACCTCATCCCCGAGCTTCACGCCTCGGCCCCGCAGATGCCCCTGGTCATCGAGGAAAGCTACACGGCCGAGCTGCGCCGGCGCCTCAAGCAAGGCGAGCTCGACGCGATCCTCATCTCCCTGCCCTTCGAGGAGCCGGGCGTAGTGGTGCTGCCGCTGTACGAAGAGCCGTTCGTGGCCCTGCTGCCCGCGTCCCACCCGTTGAGCGCGCGCAAGACCGTTACCCTGCACGACCTGGCGGCCGACAACCTGCTGCTGCTCGGCGCCGGCCATTGCTTCCGCGACCAGGTCCTGGAGGCGTGCCCCGAGTGCGGCCGTACGGTGACCGGCGATCCGGACCATGCCGCACCGCTGGCGGGAAGCTCCCTGGAGACCATTCGCCATATGGTCGCTACGGGCATGGGCGTGACCGTGCTGCCCTGCAGCGCCGCAGGCGCCGAACACTACGCCCAGCGCCTGCTGGCGATCCGCCGCCTGCGCAATCCCGTCCCCAAACGCAAAGTGGCGCTGGCCTGGCGCACCAGCTTCCCGCGCCCGAAGGCCATCGAAGCGGTACGCCAGGCCATCCGCGCCTG
>JARRNJ010000013.1:0-66315 GCA_037385045.1 Gammaproteobacteria bacterium
GGGGCGGCGCGCCGCTGCCGGCGCCCCCCGGCACTTTATCGAGGAACGACTGACATGGTCGCACAGCGGCTGGCACTGACCCTGGTCCTGGTCTGGCTTGGCGCCGGAGCCGCCGCCGCGGCCGACGTCGCAAACGGTCGCCAGATCGTGCTGCACGGCAACGGCCACGGCGCCACACCCTGCGTCGCCTGCCACGGCGCCGATGGCGCCGGCATCGCCGACGTCGCCTACCCGCGCCTCGCCGGACAACAGGCCGCCTACCTGCGCAAGCAACTGCATGATTTCCGCAACGGCCTGCGCAACAGCGAAGTCATGCAACTGTTCGCCAAGGCATTGTCAGGCGCGGAAATCCGCGACGTGGCAGCCTATTACGCAGCTCAACCGGCCCACGGCACCCACGAAATCGCCGATCGCGCCCTGATCGGCGCCGGTCGGCAACTGGCCGAGCGCGGCGACTGGGACCGCAACCTGCCGCCCTGTTTCAGCTGCCACGGCCCCCGCGGCGTTGGCGTAGGCGGCGACTTCCCGCTGCTCGCCGGCCAGCACGCCCAGTACATCGAAAAGCAATTGCTGGCCTGGAAGCGGGGCACGCGCGACAACGACCCGGACCAGTTGATGAAAACCGTGGCGCAGCGACTCGGCGAACCCGACATCAAGGGGGTGGCGGCGTATTTCGCCAGCCTCAATCCGGCGCCGGCGCAACGGATAACCCTGAATGACTCCCGTCCCGCTGGAGGCCCGCGGTGAGCGGCTGTCGCACGGGTGGATTGCGCCGGCGGCTGGCGTGGGTGGCGGCGGCGGTGGCCGGCCTGGCCGCATTGCCGCACAGCGCGGCGGCGGGCACCGCGGCGGGCTTTGTGCCCCCGGCGGAATCACAAATGCCCGGCGGCAGCCGCGGCCGACTGATTCGTCTCGGGGAACAACTATTTGTTCACAGCGGCGCGCTGCGCGGCAAATATGTGGGCAACGGGCTCAGCTGCAACGACTGCCACCTGGGCCGCGGCCGCCATGCCGACGCCGCGCCCATGTGGGCCGCTTACGCCGCGTACCCCGCCAGCCTTGGCCCGGCCCAGCGGGCCGACCGGCTGGCTGGCCGCATCCAGGCCTGCTTCGTGTTCAGCATGAACGGCACCGCGCCGCCGAAGCACAGCCGCGCCGTGCGCGCCCTGGTGGCCTATGCCCGGTGGCTGGCAACCGGCGCCCCGGCCGGCGTCAGCCTTCCCGGCCGCGGCTATCCGAACCTGCCGCCGCCGAGCGCCGGGCCGGATCCGGCGCGAGGCAAGAAAGTCTACGCGGACAAGTGCGCCATCTGCCACGGCCGCGACGGCGCCGGCCAACGGGCGGGCACGGCCATCGTGTTTCCGCCGTTGTGGGGCAAGGACTCATTCAACTGGGGTGGAGGCATGCATCGCATCGACACCGCCGCGGCGTTCATCAAGGCGAATATGCCCCTGGGCCAGCCCAACAGCCTCAGCGACCGGCAGGCCTGGGATGTGGCCGCCTATATGGACCGCCATGAGCGTCCGCAGGACCCGCGTTATGCCGGTGACCTTGAGGATACCCGCCGCAGCTTCCATGACCACGATTGTCTGTATGGCAGGAGCGTGGACGGACGGCGCCTCGGCGCCCACGCCTCGGGAAAACCCTACGACCCCTGGCAGCTGCGCTGAGGCGCTACCAGTCGGTCTTGCGAATGAGCACCGAGCCGTCGGCTTCGGTGAGACCGAGGGAGAGCTTGTCGCTGATGCGATGGGTAATGTGGGAAAAGTTCCGCCTGGCGGCGCCCACGTAGGCGTCGGCGTTGGGTGCCGCACCGCAAAGCTCACGCAATGCATCGGGCGCGATGCGGATCAACAGTTTCTGCGCGCCCTGGTCGACGCTGAAGCGGACCTCGTCGTGGACGGGGTCCCAATACAAATTCTCACCGGAACCATATTCGAGCATGGTGGCCGCCCCCCAAAACACCACTACAGTGGGTGCAAACCCTGTCTACCGGTTAGCTTATCGCCAACCGGAGCTTTAGGCAAAGTTGTGCACGGCGCCGTAAATTCCCTGGATGAGCATCTGCGAGCCGATCACCGCCAGAATCAACCCCATCAGGCGGGTGACCACCTTCACCGCGCTGTCGCCGATGTAGGCGACGAACCTCTCCCCGAACAGGAAGAAGCCGTAGGTGATCACGCACAGGAGCGCGAAAGCGGCCACCGTGACCAGCAGGTTCTGCACCCCGCCGCTGGCCGAGTAGTTCATGGCCGTGGCGATGGTGCCCGGCCCCGCCAGGATAGGCACGGCGAGCGGCGAGATGGCAACGCTGAGCTCGGTGTCGAGACTCCGCTGTGTGTCCTCTTCGCTGGGACTGTGAACCGGCGACGGCTCGCCCTGAAGCATGTGAAAGCCGATCAGAAACACCACCACCCCGCCGGTGAGACGCAGGGCCGGCAGCGAGATGCCGAACAGCTCGAAAACCAGTTTGCCCGCGAGGCAAAACACCGCCGTCACCGCGAACGCCAGCAACACCGAGTTGCGGGCGACCAGGCGCTTGGCGTGCGGCGCATCGCCCGAGGTCAGGCCGATAAACACCGGCGTATTGGCCACCGGATTCATGATGGCGAAAAAACCCATGAAAACGGTGACGGCGTGAACCGCCAAATTCCCCATAGTCCTGCACCGTCGTTGGCCGCGGCGATGCTCCGCCATAGCGGCAACCCGGATGCGGGTTGCTCCGGCAGCATCGCGCGGCGAAAACCCAACCGGCGTTTCCGCCGGGTCCGGCAGTCTATATAGCATACAAACGGGCGGGCTCACCTCGGGCGAGGCGCCGATACCGTCACCGGAGTCAACACCACGGGGGCACACAACCACCATCCGGTGCATTTCACGGGGGTTGTTGCGCGAACCCCCCGCTCCGGGCCAACCGCATCGCGGGCGCCGCATGGCACAGTTCCTGCTCGGGTGCAATGGCCAGGCGCACGGCTGGTGGTCCGCAGCCGGTGTGCTTGAATGTGAAGTAGGGCGCCGGGGCGACGCGCTAACGGTACGCCGCCCGACCGGACGCCGGGACTGGAGAGGCGCCATGACAGACACCGGGGCAGACAGCCGATTCGGCTTCATCAAGCGGCGCGGTTTCATTCAGGTGGCTGCGGCCACAGCCGCCGCCGCACTGCTGCCCCGCTGCTCCGCCGAACGGCGCGCCCTGGGCTTCCGGCCCAAGGCTGCGCGGATCACGCCGTTCGTGACTGCCAACCGGGATTTTTATCTGGTAGCCGTCGACCCGCAGTACCGACCGCCGGTGAGCCCGGCCAACGTCGACGCCGGCTGGCACCTGGAATTGACCGGGGTCAACGGCCAGTCGCGGCGTATGGCCTTTGCCGACCTGGTGCGCCACGCGAATCGGGAAATTTTCTATACTTTTGAGTGTATCGGCAATCCGGTGGGCGGTGAGCTGATCGGCAATGCGCGCTGGAGGGTGATGCCGCTCGCGCAACTGCTGCGCGACATGCCGGGCGGCGTGTCGGGAGCGCACTCGGTGCGTTTTGAAGGGCTGGATGATTATTATTCCAGCGTGTCGCTGCAACGGGCCCTGGACGACTATGCGTTCATCGCCGTGCGTATGAATGGCGATCCACTGCCTCCCGCCCACGGGTTCCCGGCACGGGTCATTCTGCCGGACCTGTACGGCATGAAGCAGCCCCGGTGGCTGCGCCGGATCACGCTGCTGCGCCGTTCCGGCAGCAACTCCTATTGGGAACGGCGGGGCTGGGCAGGCGAGGTGCCGGTGAAGACCATGTCGCGTCTGGATCCGCGCGCGCCGCTCAAGGCCGGCAGCGCCGCCCAGCTGACCGGCATCGCATTCGCCGGGCAACGCGGCATCAGCAGGGTCGAAGTCTCCCTGGACGGCGGCCGCAACTGGCTGCAATGCCAGCTGACCAGGGGTGGCGAACCGGGTGCGTGGGCGCTGTGGAAGTACGCCTGGAACGCGCCTGTCGCCGGCCGCCACCGGCTGCTGGTGCGGGCCACCGACGGCAACGGCCGGCGGCAAAGCGCGCGGCGCCAAGGCAGCTTCCCCGATGGCGCCAGCGGCTACGACAGCGAGACATTTCGAGTGGTCACCGGCTGAGGGGGACCGCCGCGAATTCATGCTCGACCCAACGTTAGGAGACAGCATCATGGCAGAGAGAGACCCGATACGCGACGAGCTCAAGGCGCTGAAAGAGGATTTTGCCAAGCTACAGGGCGATGTCGCCGAGCTGGTGAAAGCGGTGCGCGACACGGGCGGCGCCAAGGCGCACGCCGCCCGCGACTCGCTGGAGGAGGAATTGCGGCGCCGCCGGGACCGGGTGCGCGAGCGCCTGGACGAAGCGCGCGCAACCGGGCGGCGTAAAGCCGCCGAACTCGAGGACGAAGTGACGCAACATCCCTTCGCCAGTCTGGCCGCGGCATTCGGTGTCGGCTTTCTGCTTGCCAAGCTCATGCACTTCGGAGGACGACACTGAACCGCCTGGCCGACATCGTCATCGCCATTGCCGATCTGGCCGAGGCGGAAGGCCGCGCACTGCGCCGTGCGGCGGCACGGCTGGGAGGCGGGCTGGCGCTGATCGGCTTGGCCGCGATCCTGGCCGCAGTCGGCTTCGGGTTGTGCCTGTGGGCCGTGTACGGCTACCTGGCGCCGGTGGTGGGAACCGCCACCGCCAGTCTGCTCACCGGCCTGCTTACGCTCATTGCGGCGGGGATACTGGCATGGACCGCAGCGCGACTGAGCCGCTGACCACCGACGAGGCCAAGGCGCGGCTCAAAAAGGCGGCTGGCGAAATCGGCGTGAGCGCCTGGGTGCGGCGCCAGCCGCTGCAGGCATTATCGGCCGCACTGCTCGCCGGGGTGTTTCTCGGCAGCCAGTCGGGCGAGAAACGGGCCGCGGTAGCCGCGGCCCTGTGGACACGACTTTTCGGCCGGTAACGTCACTTCCGGCCACGACAGGCGCGCCAACAGGGGCGTCCGCAACACACAACGCGTTTCCTGAACAGCGCGCATGTCGCCAGGGCCCGCCGGGCTAACGGTTTCCCCGGTGGGGATCGACAGGAGTGACTTGTCGCAACGACAGGAGGTAACGCTATGGAACACAGAACACGCTGGCAGGACTGGGTGAACGTGGTGTTCGGCGTTTGGCTGTTCATCTCGCCGTTCGTGCTGGGCTACAGCACCACCGGTGAAGCGGCAGCCTGGAATTCCTATGTCATGGGCGTGGCGGTGGCGCTGTTCGCGATCATCGCCCTGTTCGCCCCGCAGTTGTGGGAGGAGTGGATCAACCTGGTGCTCGGCATCTGGCTGATCATATCGCCGTTCCTGCTGGGCTATGCGGCCATGCACGCCCCGGTCTGGAATCATGTCATCATGGGCGTATTGATCGGCGGCGATGCCTTGTGGGCCATGCAGCGCCCGCATCCCACCCCGGCATAGTGGCCGCAACGCGGCCATAAGCGCCCTTGCGCGATGAGCCGCGACCGCGGCTCATCGCCCTTACCAACCGCGACTGGACAGGACGGCCGCCGGCAGTGAAGCCGGCGCCCTTCAGGGTTTGGCCGCGTTATGGGCCGTCGTGCCGGGAAGACCGCTTCATGAACATGCCGACGAGGAAGATGGCCATACCGATCATGAAAGCGATCACCAGAAACGACAGTATTCCGGCCCAACTACCGAACAACAGATCCATTTTTGGGTTCCCCTCTACAGCGATTTTCCCCACTGGGACCGAGGTAACAGTACGTCGCCCATGGGCACCGGACCATGATCTGCGTCAACAAACCACAGCGTCGGTGAGGATGGAGACGGCGACATCTTCCTCCGTTGTCTCGTAACGAAAATACGCTGTCCCACCGGACCCGTCTCAATCCCATGCCGACACCGATTTCGATTCCAGGTGCACCGCCGCCGCTGTTCCCATGCCGCGGGGCTGTGCTTTAATGAGAGGGCGCCCGCCGGCGCCGACCGATGGAAATCGAGCCACCAGGAGACGCCATGATTTTGAACTTGCGTGCAGCCACCTTGGCCGGCGCCCTAGCAGCCGCCGGTTTCGCACTTACCGCGACGGCGGCGCCCAACGTGCGCCCGGGCCTGTGGGAAGCCACCGTAAAGACCCAGGTCCCGGGCATGCCCATGGCCATGCCCAGCATCACGCACCGTTATTGCCTGCAAAAGAAGGATTTGGTGCCCAACACGCGCCAGCCGGATCAACACTGCAAGCTGCTCGACCACGCGATTTCCGGCAATACCGTGAGCTGGCGCGTCCAGTGCCGCAGCCAGGGCATGTCGAGCACCGGCGAGGGCAGGATCACCTACGCCGGCGACACGTACCATGGCCGCATCGTCATGGACATGCAGCAAGGGGGCGGGCAGCCCATGAAAATGATCCAGACCCTGCAAGGCCACCGGGTAGGCGCCTGCAAGTAGGCCGCCCGGCGACGATCGCTCAGGCTTGGGCGTAGGCCGGTTCAGCCCCACTTTTCCACTTTATATTGCAGCCGACCGACGGCCGCTGGTCGCCGGGTATCGGCTGCCCGGCGAGCGTCGCTTCGACGGCGGCGCGCAGGTCGCGGCCGTTGACCGGCTCGTCGTTGCCCGGGCGGGCGTCGTCGAACTGGCCGCGATACACGAGCTTGCGCCCGGCGTCGAAAAGGAAGAAGTCCGGCGTGCATGCGGCCTGATAGGCCTTGGCCACTTGCTGGGATTCATCGTACAGATAGGGAAATGTGTAGCCGGCCCGGCGCGCCTCCTCGGCCATTTTCGCCGGACTGTCGTCGGGGTGGGTGGTCACGTCGTTGGCACTGATACCCACCGCGGCCAGACCCCGCGGCTGCAATTCGCGGATCATCGCGGCCAGCTGGTGCTGGATGTGCTTCACGTAGGGGCAGTGGTTGCACATGAATACGACCAACAATGCCGGCTTGTCGGCGAAATCGTCGCGACAAACCTGGTTGCCGCCGGTATCCGGCAGACAAAAATCCGGAGCCGGGCTCCCCAGCTCGAGCATTGTGGATGCTGTTTGTGCCATCGGGTTTCCTCCACGGGTCATGCTGCGTTGATCGGTGCTCCAATTGTAGCGGCACCGGTTGCGGACGCGACCGCGGCAACCGCGCCGTGGGCATGGCGCGCCGCCAAGTTTGAACCGTGGGATTTGCGTGCACGTCGACCCACGGCGCTACCGCGGGTCGACGTGACCTGTTCAGGCGTGGGTATTGACGTGGCGCCCGACGTTGCCGTCGGCCTCATCGGCCGCGCCCGGGGCGTCGCGCGACTCCTCGGCGCGGGCGCCGTGGTTGGCCTGCTGCGCCTTGAGTTGGTCGTCGGCGTCGTGGTCGTGCTCGCGCACCTCGTGACGCTCGTTATTGGCCGGCCGCTGCAGCGCCTGCGCGGCGGTGGCCGAACTGATGGACATCGACATAGACAATCCTCCTGGCTGGTCGGGCCGGGATGCCGCCGCGGCGGCATCCGGCTGTTTTGCGGCCGTGCACGTGGGCAGCGGCCGTGATACGAACCACGGCTTCAGGCGGGGAGGTCGGAACCAGACAGCGTGACATGGCGCCGATGGAGCCGGAGCGCATACATCCGCATTATCGACCGCACCGGGCGGCACTGAAATTACCGAATGGTCATCTTCTCCCGCACCCCGCCGACGCCAATCTCACGGCTTGACTGGCAGGACGTTGATTCCCAGCCGGTAGACCAGGTCGCCGCCGTGATAGGCGGTAACCAGCATCAAAATCACCCCCACCACGCCGATCAGGAACATGATCCAGCCCTTGCCGCCGGCCAGGGAGAAACGGCGCCACCAGGCCAGCAGGTAAAGCACCGCATAGACGATGAAAAACCACATGGTGGAGAAACCCAGCGCGCCGTGCTCCTCCATGGGGCCCTTGGGATAGCCAAGCTCGGCGGCGTGATCCAGTGCGATGTCGCCGAATACGGCGGCGGCGATTGCGGCCAGGGCAGCCAACACCAGTGTCGCCAGGGTCACGTTGGACAGGCACTGGTGCGCCGACAGGTCACCCCTGCGCACCAGCACCAGGAACTCCAACCCAACGGTGAGCAGGATCAGTACAATCGGGAAATGCACCAGCATGGGATGGATGTGTGCAATGTCGATCATTAGCCTCCCTTCCGCGTGCGTAGCTGCGTCCGCGACGTTCTGTGGATCACAAAAACATAGTGGCCCCCGCCCCAGCCGGCAAACAGGCATGGCCGGATAAAAACTGTGTATTTTGCCGGAATTTGCCTCGGTCGATGCCCGCGCGTCGACGCGATGGCCGTGGTTCGGCAACGGCAAGCGGTGGCCGCCAACCGCAGTTCGTACGCGGCTGGCGGCCCGCGGCGCACCGGGGAAAGCCGGGCGTGTGAGACATGGACCGGCGGCCCGGGTTACAATGGCGGCAACTCAGCGCTAGCAGGTGCAGTTGGTGACGATTGACTCCTACATAACCACCTACGGTTACCTCGCCGTTATGGTGGGCGTTTTTCTCGAAGGTGAATTGGTGGTGATGACGGCCGGCTTTCTGGCTCACCGCCAATTGCTGGAATTGCATTGGGTCATCGGCGCCGCCCTGCTCGGTTCGCTGTTGACCTACCAGTTCTTCTTCTATCTCGGCAAGACACGCGGTACGCGGTTTCTCCAGCGCCGCCCGCACTGGCAGGCACGGGTAGAGGGTGCGCAGGCGCTGCTCGAGCGCCACCATCTGTGGGTGACCCTGGGCTACCGGGCGCTGATCGGTTTTCGCGCCATGACCCCGTTCGCCCTCGGCATGACCAATCTCAGCCAGCGCCGCTTCCTGGCCCTGGATTTCTTACCGGCCCTCGCCTGGTCGCTGACTTTTCCCTGCCTCGGCTATTTCCTCGGCCGCGAGTGGAAACCGCTGCTGGACACCATCGAGCGCTATCAGGGCTGGGCCGCGGCCGGGTTTACCGCGGCCGCGCTGCTGGTCCTGGGCGCGACGCTGCTGCTACGCCGGCGCAATCGTTCGCCGGCGTCGCCGCGGTAGCCGTCCGACTTACCGATCCCCGGGCCGGCGACGGCCGCCCCCGACCTCGCCTCCTTCCATGGCGCACCGCTGTTGCGCACGCGCCGGCCCGTTTCGCACCACGGCGAGACGGCCGGAGGCGCCCGGCCGCCGCATTTCGCCCTTTTTCGCTGGCACTTTAATTGCCGCCGTGGCTGCGCGCCCCCGCTGCAGAATCAGACAAATCTTCAGGAGACGATCGGCACGAACGTGGCTCGGAACCCGGGGCGACGAGGGCGGCGGCCCGCCCGCCCGATCAGCAAACAACAGCGGCGTCGCGAGGGCGCCGAACGGCGGGAAAGCAACATGTCACTGCCACGTCTGATCCAAACCATGCGCAAACCCCGCCAGCGCCAACTCGTGGACCTGCTGGAGCGGATGACGACACGGGATTGGGATCTTACCGTATCGTTCGAGGATGCAGGTGTCGGCGTCGAGCTGGCTGCCGCCCTGGACCGGTTCATCCAGCGGCTGCGCGACGAGATCACCCGCTCGGCCCACGCGGCCATCGCCGTGTCCGCCACCGCACGGCAACTGGCGGCCCTGGCCGAGGAAACCCGCAGCGACGCCGGTTCGCTGTCATCCACATCGGACAATATCGCCAGCGCCGCCGAACAGATGGCGACCACCGTGGAGCGGGAACTGGCGCGCAACACCAGCGAGATCGCCGAGTTCTCCGCCGGGGTCACCGCGGCGGTCGCCGACTGCGACGGGTACGGCGACGCCGTGCAGCAGCAGGTGGCGGACGTGGACGCCCGGGTCGCGGCGCTCGCCGCGCAAATCGACGGCCTCAACCAGCATGCGCAAAGGATCGGCGACATCATCGGCGTGATTGACGGCATCGCCCAGCAGATCAATTTGCTGGCGCTCAATGCCGCCATCGAGGCGGCGCGCGCCGGCCACCATGGCCGGGGATTCGCCTTGGTGGCCGATGATGTGCGCGTTCAGGTGGAAGGCAGCCGCGAACGCGTCGCGGCCACCCGCGCCCGGCTTAAGGAGGCACGGCAGGCGATGGAGCAGCTCGACGAGCGCATCCGCGCCATTTCCTCGGCATCGGAACAAATCGGCTATGCGGCCCAGAGCGTCAGTGGCAATATTCAGGAAGCCGCCAGCATTGCCCGCGCCATGACCGACAAGGCGGCCGGCGTCAGCGCCGCCGGGGAACAGCTGCACCGTCTGTCAGACCAATTGCTCACCGCAATCGGCATCTTTCGCCTCGAACCCCACCTGCGGGCGCGGCGGGCCGCCGAAGCGCTTGCCGGCCAGCCGGCGTTCACCGGCATGCGGGCCGTCGACATCGAGGCGGCATTGCGAGATGCGCTGACGCGGCACGACTACTTCGAGCTGTTGTACGCCACTGACGCGCGGGGGCGGCAAATTACCGACAACATCGGGCGCAGCGGTTTCACCGCCAGCTACGGGAGCAACGGCCGCGGCCAGGACTGGTCCGGACGCGATTGGTTCCGGCAGGTCCGCGCGCAGGGCACCACCTTCGTCAGCCCGGTCTACCGGTCGCTGGCAACCGGCCAGTTCTGTTTCACCGTGGCCGCGCCGATCCGCGACCGGGACGACGCCCTGACCGGCGTGCTGGGGGCCGACGTGCAGCTCGGTGCGGTGCTGTAGCACCGACCGGCTACGGCCGCAGCACCGTGGAGCCCGTGGTACGCCGGGCTTCCAGGGCGCGGTGGGCGGCGGCGGCTTGCTCCAGGGCAAAGGTCTGGGCGACGTTGATCTTGACCGCCCCGGCGCGCACCACCTCGAACAGGTCGTTGGCCGTGGCCAGCAGATCTTCGCGCGTGGCCGTGTAGTGGGCCAGCGTCGGTCGGGTCAGGAACAGCGAACCCTTCTCGCGCAGGATGCCGATATCAAACGGCGGCACGACGCCCGAAGCCTGGCCGAAGGAGACGATGATGCCCAACGGGCGCAGACAGTCCAACGACTCCATGAAGGTGTCCTTGCCGACCGAGTCGTAGACCACCGGCACGCCCTTGCCGCCGGTGATCTCCTTGACCCGGTCGACGAAATTTTCCTTGGTGTAAATGATCGGATGGTCGCAGCCGTTGGCGGCGGCCAACTCGGCCTTCTGCTCGGAACCCACCGTGCCGATCACCGTGGCCCCCAGATGCTTGGCCCATTGACAGGAGATGCTGCCAACCCCGCCGGCCGCGGCATGGATCAGAACCGTGTCGCCGGCCTGGACCCGGTAAGCGCGCCGCAGCAGGTATTGCGCCGTCATACCCTTGAGCATCATGGCCGCCGCCGTCGGGTCGTCAATGCCCTCGGGAATCGGCACCAGGCGGGCCGCCGGCACCAGGCGCAGCTCGGCATAAGCGCCCAGGGGGCCCGCATAGGCGACCCGGTCGCCGACCTTGACCGCGGTGACACCGGGCCCGACCGCCTCGACCACCCCGGCGCCCTCCTGCCCCGGAACGAACGGCAAGGCCGGACCGGTGTAAACGCCGGTGCGGAAATAAACGTCGATGAAATTGACGCCCACCGCAGTATGGCGCAACAGCACCTGCCCTTCCTTGGGCGCGCCCGGATCGACGTCCTCCCATTTCAGGACTTCGGGCCCGCCCAGTTCATGCACACGTATCGCCTTTGGCACCGTTCACGCCTCCTTTTGATTGACCGTTTGTTGGTGAGGATGGAACGTCAGGGCGCGGTCCGCGCCCTGGCGCAATTGTGGCAGCGCCATGCCGAGGCCGCAACGCGCCGTCATGCCCCACTGGCGTTGCGCCGGAGCAATGGCCCAACTACGCTTGCGGAAAGGCGGGACGGCATTTCCCTATTTCCCATGCGCTCAGGCAGTTTCCGTTTCGTCCGTCGGCCTTGCCTTGCCACGTCGGACCTCACCGAAGTGAGCGTGACGCTCAACCCCCCGCCAGCGCAATAATCCCGCGACAAAACAGCACAGAAGGGTTAATGACATGGCCGAGATCGTCATCCTGGGCGCAGGCACCGGGGGAACCATTGTCGCCAACCTATTGGCGCGCGACCTGGACACCAAAGAATTCAACCTCACCGTCATCGACAACGCCGAGCGCCATCTGTACCAGCCGGGACTGCTGTTTATTCCGTTCAAACTCTACGGTTATCACGGCGAGGAAGACATCGCCCGCGACATCCGTGCGCCGCTGCCCAAGCGCGCCAAGTTCGTCAAGGCCGAGGTAACGCGCATTGATCATGAAAACCGCCGGGTGGAGACCAGCGACGGCAGCCATGCCTATGACTGGCTGGTCTGCTCGCTCGGCTGCCGCGTTGCGGCCGATGAAGTCGAGGGGCTGGCCGATGCCTTGAACCGCGAAGTGTTCACCTTCTACACCCTCGACGGTGCCGTGGCGCTGCAGGGCGCACTGGAAAAATTCGAGGGCGGACACCTGGTCATCGACATCGCCGACATGCCGATCAAGTGCCCCGTCGCACCAATCGAATTCGCCTTCCTCGCCGATTACTATTTCGAACAGAAAGGCATGCGTGACAAGGTGGAGATCTCGTTGGTAACGCCGTTCAGCGGCGCCTTCACCAAGCCGGTCGCCAACCGGGTGCTGTCGCGCATCGCCGAGGAGAAGAGAGTCAAGGTCGTCCCCGACTTCGCCATCGAGCGAGTGGACACCGCCCAACGCACCATCCACTCGTTCCAAGGCGACAGCGTCCACTACGACCTGCTGTGCATCATTCCGCCCAACCTCGGGCCGTCGGTGCTCGACAGTTCCGGGCTCGGGGACGCCTCCGGCTACGCCTTTACCGATCCGCGCACGCTGAAGAGCAGCAAGGCGGAGCGCATCTATTTCCTTGGCGACAACTCCAATGTCGCCACCTCCAAGGCCGGCTCGGTTGCGCATTTCGAGGCCGAAACGGTGGTGGAGAACATCATGAGGGAGATCCAGGGCAGGAAGCCATTGCCCACTTTCGACGGCCACGCCAACTGCTTTATCGAGTCGGGGCATCACAAGGCGCTGCTGCTCGATTTCAACTACGACGTCGAGCCTCTGGAAGGCACGTTCCCGACACCCCACATGGGCCCGTTCGCGCTGCTGCATGAAAGCTATATGAACCACGTCGGCAAGATCGCTTTCAAATGGGTGTACTGGAACCTGCTGCTGCCCGGCTATCTGCCCCACGTGCCGCTGTTGCCCGCTCATATGAGTTTCGTCGGCAAGCGCGTCGACGAGACGCCGGCCGCACGCCACGCCCACGAGATCAAAGTCGACGAAGTCATGAGCCACGAGCCGATTTGCGTGGAGCAGGGCACCGCGTTGCGCGACGCCGTTCGGCTGATGCTGGACCACCGGGTGTCGTCACTGCCGGTGGTCGACGTGGACGGACACCTGACCGGAATCCTCAGCGACGGCGACCTGATTTCGGTTTTGGACCTGAAACGGGACTCGCCCATGCGCATGGTGCTCGACGGCGTACTGCACCGGCAGACACACAAGAAGATGGGCACCATCGTCGACGACGTCATGACCCGCGACCCCATCGCCATCGATAAGAACGCAACCCTGGAGCAGGCCGCCGAAGCGATGGACAAACACCAGGTGCGGCATCTGGTCGTGACCCACGCCGACGGCACGGTCGGCGGCGTCATCGGGCGCCGTGATCTCCTGGAGTTGTTCATGCGCAAGAGCTAGTTGCGCAATCCCGCCAGGCTGTTCACACAACGGCCGTAAGATCGGTGGATGCGCTGCGCTTATCCACCTTACGTTTTTCAGACCCGACGATCATCGTAGGGTGAATGCATGTCGAAGGAGTAACGCAGACCGCTGCCGCCGCGCTCCCGCTCCAGATCGGCCTCGTCAATGGTGCCTGGAAACGCCTTCAGTGCGACGGCGCGGGCCTGCGCCATGGTCACCGCGGGCTGCTTTTGCGCCCCGGCGTCCGAGGCGTAGGCGACAACGCCGCAGCCGAGCACCGCCAGCCCGGCCATTGCCGTTATACCGGCTGATTTCGAGAATTTCATGTCACGTTCCTCATGGTTGACTCATTGGGAACGCAGACGATAGCGGCCGCGGCTTAACTGGCGCTTAAGAGCAAGGGCAGTGCGTGGCAGCCGGTAACCGGGGCGCGACAGGGGCCGGTCGGTCAGGGCGCAAAACGCTCGTAGAGGTAGGCAATGATGTCGGCGGACTCGTACATCCAGGTGGCCTTCCCGTCATCACCGACGATCCTCAGACAAGGCACCTGGGCATCGCCGCCCCCTTGCAGGAGTTCCCGGTATGCGGACGGGTCATGCTGGATGTCGCGGGTCTCGATGTTGAGCGACAGGCGTTTGATGGCGCGCCGGACCCTGAAACAGAACAGGCAGGCCCTGAACTGATACAGCGCCAGCGCCCGGGTCTGCTCATCAACGCTCCGCTGTTCCTCGTCGGAGCGCGTCACGCCGTTGGATGAACTGACCTGCCCGATGAACGACGACACGGGGCTCATCAGCGCTCGAACTGTTTTGAACAACCACTTCATCGGACCACTCCATGAACGGCGGAGCTGAAGTGACGTCGACCAGCGCCGGCGCCTGGTATTGTGCGCGAAGCCAATGCGGAGAACAAATCCCGCCGCACTGCTGCACGATACGCAAACCGCGGTCATGCAGCACCGGGCGGCGTCGGCCATGGTCGACGCGCCAGATCCGCCCTCCAAACGTGCCGGAGCTAGGCCATGAAGGCAAAGAACGTTTCCGCAACATGGGGATCGAACTGCCTGCCGATACCGTCGTTAATCACGTCCAGCGCCGCGGCCGTCGACCGGCTGCGACTGTAGGTCCGCCGCGAGGTTATGGCGTCATAACAGTCGACCACGGCGATGATGCGCGAGCAGATGGGGATGTCGCTGTTGCTCAGGCCGTCCGGATACCCCTGTCCGTCGAAATGCTCGTGATGATGCCGGATTACGTGGGCGCAATCATCGGCGTTGGGAGCGGCAACGCTGGCGACGATGGCGGCGCCCAGCGCTGCGTGAGTCCTCATCACATCGAATTCCGCGTCGGTCAGTTTCGCGGGCTTCAACAGGATGCTGTCGGGAATGCCGATCTTGCCTACGTCGTGAAAACGGGCGCAGATGCGCAACAGCGCCCGCTGTCCCCTGCTCAGCCCGCAGCGGCGCGCGACCTCCTCGGCCAACTGGAGCACGCGTCTGGAATGGGCATGAGTGTAGGCATCCCGATGTTGCAGCGCGGTGAGCAGGGCGGCGGTAGCCTCCGAGAGGCGTTGTAGATTCGCGATTGGTTGGTATTCCATTGGGGCTCGCTTTCCGGGGGGCGAGGTACCAGGCGCAATGCCAGACTTTGGATATAACGCAGAACACCGTGCGCCGCAATCCGCGCCGCCGGGCGCGGATAGAAACCACAATCGCCATGCGGGCAAGGCGCGTTCAGGATGTCGGGTCGCGGCGCAGGGTTTCGGGCACGCGGCGGGCGATGAACCAGGCGCACGCCGCCAGCATGAGCGCCGCTACCAGAAACGGGAGCTCGAACGATGGCACTGCGAGCAGACCGCCGAGCAACGGCCCGGCGGCGATGCCGAGCCCGAATCCCATGGTGAGCACGCTCATCTGGCGACCGGTCCCCCCGGCCGTGGCCAGGTCGGCGGCCAGCGCGAACGCCGGGGCCGCAACGCCGGCCGACCCGGCCCCTTGGATCACGCGCAGGGCCACCAGCTGACCGGTGGTGTGGGTGAAACCGAGCAGCGCCGTCGCCGGCGCCATCACCAACAGGCCGCCGATGATGAGCGGCTTGCGCCCGATTCGGTCCGAGAGCCACCCGAGCGGCGCCTGCAGCAGCAGGCGGCTGACCATCAGCACGCTGAAAGCCACCGCGAACGCGAACGCCCCCTGATGCAGACGTTCGTTGAACTGCTGTTCCAAGGGCGTCATCATGGAAAAGGCACTGGCCATCGTGAACGTGGCGAACCCTGCGCCGACAATGCCGGGGGTCAACAGGCGCCGCTCCATGAACCGGAACGGAGCCCGCGGCTGGCCCTCGCGGTTGGTGCGTACGTCCCGGACCCACCACTGGACCAACACCACCGCCAGCGCGATGAAACCGGCGCCGACGAAAAACGCCGGTGCGAACCCGTAGCGGTCGTACAAGGCCCCGCCGATCAGCGGACCGAGGGTCAGGCCGACCATGCGCAGGGTCGTATACACTCCCATGGTTCCGCCGCGGGTACCCTGGCTGCTGGCGTGGGCCAGCAGCGCCATGGAGGCGGGCAGCGTCACGCCGAGGCCGATGCCCTGGGCAATGCGCAACAACAGCAGGTCGGTGAAGCGCGTGGCGGCCGCCAGCCCCAGCGTGCTCAAACCCATCACCAGCAATCCCGCCTGCACGAATGCCTTGCGCCGATCCAGCCAGTCGCTGAAAGCCGCGGCAAACGGTTGCAGCAACGCATTGACCAGTCCGAACACCGAGATGAGAATGCCCGCGCGCACCGACTCCGGCAGCGGCAACCACGGTGCCGGCAGCACCGCGACGTAGAGCGGCAACACGATGAACAGGATGCTGTTGCCCAACGCGTCGCCCAGGCGGGCGAAAGACAAGGCCAGCACAGCCTTGTTGGCACCGATGCGGCGACCTAGTCCCATCTCCGATCCTGTCTGCAATGTCTGCGCGACGCCGTACCAGCCGCAAGCCGGCACGCGCGATGGCGGGCGCAGCGGCAGGCAGAGGGCGGAGACCCTGGTGCGCGGGCGGGTTTACGGACGTCTGAAATGCCATCCAGTCATAGACGGCGGGCGCAGCGGCGGCGCCCGGGACCCTGCCCGAGCCGGGTCCCGGCCGCGCCGCGCCGGGCTTCCGCCGCGGCTATTTGCCCGCTTTGTCGAACGGCGGGAAATACTTGATGCTGGCCTCCTGGCGCAGCTTGGCGCCCAAAGCCGCGACGGCTTTCCGCACCTCCTGGTTGTGCAGGTAGCGCTCGATGGCGGGCTCCGCCTGCTTGAAGGTCAACGGCTGCTCCTGGGACTTGACCAGTTGCACCACGGAAGTGCCCTGGGGCGTATTGAACTTGAGCGCCTGGCCGTCCTTGAGGTTGGCCACCGCACTGAGCAGATGGTAGGGGATATCCTCGGCCGCCTTGACCGTCGACCCCGCGCGGTAGCGGATACCCTGGCCCTTGAGCCATTTCACCAATTCGTTCAGGTTCTTGACTTTGCCATAGTGCTCGTTCACCGACTGCAGCTGCTTGCCTTTGGCGGCGATCATCACTTCCTGCAGCCGATAGATGCGCCGTTTACTGAACAACTCCGGATGTTTGTCGAAATACGCCCGCGCCTGCTCGGCCGTCGGCTCGGGCAGATTGGCCGTGTGTCGGGCGACGTAAGCGCGCACCAGGATCACCTGCGTAGCCGCCTCGATGGCCTTGCGCACCTCCGGATCCTTCTGCAACTTTTCCTTACGCGCCTGCTTCAGGAACAGGTGATTGTTGATCAGCCCTTCCAGCGCCGCCTGCTCATTGGTCAACGTGGCCGGCGCGTGCGACAAGCGGGACAGGGCTTTGCCGACGTCACCCGTGGTGATCGTGGCCCCGTTGACGGTGGCCGCGGGTTGGTCGGCGGCGCTTCTTTCGGCGGCCCCTGCGGGCAGCGCACCGACGGTGCATATCAACGCCGTCGCGCACACCAGTGCACGAGCGGAATACTTGGCTGGCAGTGGCATCAATGATTTCCTCGGAGTTGCTTCCCGTATCGGAATACGGCCTGGGTCCCGGCGCATCCCCGCGGGGAGCGCACCACATCTGCCGCGCCGTGCGGCCGGACCGGCGCGATCACGCCGGACAGTGTACCCCCTGCCAGCCCCCGATTCGAGCCATGCGGCCACCCTGCACGACACCGCCCGCCGCAATATCCGCGGCCGGTTTGCCCCGGGGCCGCGATAGCAGTATAAAACCAAGCTGTACAACGGCATTGGAACCGCCCAAGGACACAGAACCCCATGAGTGATGTCACCGTCTGGCTGATCGCCCTGGCCTTTTACGCGCCGATCCACTACCTCGGGCCACTGCTGGTCGGGGTGATCACCGGTACAGAAGACGCCGCCGAGCGCAAAATGCTGTTACGTTCGGTAACCATCGACTGCACCCTGTCCATGGCGCTGGCCTTCAGCATCACCCTGGTCACGTTCCAAACCCACCTGCAGTGGGCCATGGGGGTCCTGCTGCTGTCCATGATCGTTCCGTACACCCACCTCGCGCTGCTGCGCTACCGCCGCCGGCGCGCCTGAACGCACCGGCGGCCGCGATTGCTCAGGCGGTGTGAACGAAGGTGTACTCGTCGCCGTGGCGTTCGATCTTCACATGCGCCCTTCCCATCAGGCGTTCCTGTCCGTCGGCCAGGCTGGTCATTTCGCCGGCACAGACCGGATGGCCGGAGCGCGTCACGGCGCAGTAGAGCGGACCCAGGTGATCGTGATTGCCGGGTTTCAAGGTCAGCGATTCATTGTGCATTTCGAGCCTCCTCTGGTTGGCGCTTCGATGTGCCGCGGGATGCTCAGCGGCGCGGCGGTCACTACACGGTCGCCCTCGCGCGGCGCAGTTGCCGTTCCCGCCGTCGTGCGGCGGGCACCCCACGCAGGCGCCGCGGGACCAATCTGACCGCCAGCCGGACCATGACCGCGATCAGGCGGAAACCGAGCCGCACCGGCGCGTTGCGGCGCAATCCGTAGGCATCGGCCAGCGGCTGCGGCAGCAACATGGCCGCCATGACGTAGTTGGCCGGAGCCAGCAGCCGGGTCAGTACAGTGCCGCCGAGTAGACTGCGGCGGATATCGCGTGCGGTCGCCGTGACCGACACGGCAGGCCCGCTCAACATGCCATTCATCCAGGCCCGGAAGTCGTTCCAGCCGGGCGGATAGCAGTCGCGTGCGATGCCGAACAATTCGCCAAAGCGCTTCGACTCCTGGTAGAACTGTTCCTTGTCGGCGGCCGACAGCGGTTCGACAAACAGCTCGTAGGCCACCACGGACGAATCCACCAGCGTCGCCGCGACCCACAACGCCAGTTGGCTGTCGGTGGCCGCGTAGGCGGGATCGACCCCGGCGGGCAGCGCGGCGGGCACCACGCCGCGGACCCGGCGGTGGATATCACGGACCCGTGCCGCTGCCTCCACCGCCGTGTCGGCCGACCCGAACACCATCGCATACACCGCCGTAAAGGTACGGATACCGCGCCCCAGCGGATCGTCCCGGTAGCGGCTGTGGTCGGCAACCCCCTGAGCGACTTTGGGATGCGCGACCTGCATCAGCAGCGCCCGCATGCCTGCCAACAGCAGTGCCGGTTCCCGGGCCACCCGCCAGAACACGCCATTGGCGTCGAAGAAGCCCTGGTCCGGCTGGAGCGGGCCACGCAAGGCGTCGAGATGCTCGCGGAACTGTTCGACTGGCTGTGGCATTGGACTGTCGGCGGGCAGGATAAATGGGGCTGCCGCACCTTCAAGCGTAGACGTTGGCGCGCGCCCGGGTCAGTGCTGCGCCGCGCCGCTGCAGCCAATACCGCGGCTCAGATAGGGGAAAGCAGCGGTCGTGGTTCAGATAACCAGCATGGCGATACCCACCAATACGCACAACCAGGCCGCCATCCAGCGCACGGTGGCCGCATTGATGGCGTGGGCGATCCGGGCGCCGAGCAGCACGCCCACCACCTGGAAGGTCGCGATGGTGGCCGCGACCTTGAAGTCGATCGACCCATAGGTGAGATTGCCTACGGTGCCCGACCCCGCGGCCAGAACCCCAAGGACTTGGCCCGCACCGATGGTGGGCAGGGGGGCGAAGCCGGTCGCCAACATGACGGGGACCAACAATATCGGACCGCCGGCACCGACGAGCACTGAGCCGAAGCCGGCGAAAGCACCGATCGAAACGAGCAACACGGCACGACGTAACGGCCTGTCCTGGAACGGCGAAATACGCCGGCGGCGGCTGCCGACGAGCACATAGACGCCAGCGAACATCACTACCGCGCCGAGCAAAATTGACAGCACGCCGCTGGCCGTTACTGCGTTGACGACGGCGCCGATGAACCCAAACAACACGGCGCCACCGGCCAAAGGCAGCGTGATCGCCCAATCGATGCTGCCATGACGATAGTACGCCAGGGCGCCGAAAAGGTTGGTGGCGACGAAACTGCATAATGCCGTGGCCATAGCCTGGTGCACCGGCAGCCCGACAACGTAAATCAACACCGGCGTAATCAGAAGGCCGCCGATGCCCACGGTGCCGATCAGCAGACCCACTCCCAGGGCGGAAGTCGCCAGCACGACTAGTATGGCCCCGGCGGTCATGTCGAAGCGGCGTCGGGCACGGTGAGCGCGCGTGAGACGACCACCCTAAACCATTGGGTGCCGAACATGGCTTCTCCTTCGTAAGGATGGTCGAAGCCGTTCTCGCACCACGCGGCCGACTGCCAGAAATCCAGGTGTGCCATTATCGTTGTCTGTCCCTGGCATGGCCAGCGCAAATCGAGATGGGCGACTAGCGGGCGGTAAACAGCTCGGAGCGGGCCGCCTCGCTCACGGCCACTACCGCCGCATGACGCAGGCGCCGTTCCGCGGAAATGGCATAGAAGTGCTGACGCACCTGCTCGGCGCGCCCGATGACCTGGACATCGTATTGACGAGACACTTCCCGCTCGATAACGCTGGGGATGGTGAACACGCCCACGCCGGCCTGACCGAAGGCCTTCATCAACGCGCTGTCCTCGAACTCCCCCACAATCCGTGGACGGATGTCGTTGCGGTCGAGCCACTGCATCAGCGCACCACGCACTGCGGTGTTGACCGCCGGCAGCAGCATCGGCGCATCGGCGAGCGATTGGGGAAACCGCCGCCGGTATCTGGGCGCCAGCGCACGAGCGGCGAAAAACGTGGTGCCGCACTCGCCCAGCAGGTGATTGAACGCGCGCACGTTGGCCGCGGTGCCGACGGCGGTATCGGCCAGCACCATATCCAGCTTGTGCACGGCGACCTCGGCCAGCAGGTCATCGAGCTTGCCCTCGCGGCAGACGATGCGCACCGGCTCGGGCAACGCCAGCGCCGGCTCCAGCAGCCGGTAGGCAATGTTCTTCGGCACCACGTCGACGATGCCCACCGCGAACCCCAGCGGCCGGCCGCTCACCCGGCCTTCGAGCACGTCGGTCATTTCCGCGCCGAGCCGGAACATCTCCTCCGCGTAATCGAACACCAGCCGCCCGGTGTCGGTGAGCCGCAGCGTGCGCCCCACCCGCGTGAACAGCGCCGCCCCCACCGATTGTTCCAGCAGCCGCAGCTGGGCGCTGATGGTCTGGGGAGTGAGGTGCAGCGCCTCGCCGGCGCGGGCGATCGTGCCTTCGCGGGCCACGGTCCAGAAATAAAACAAGTGATTGTAATTCAGTCCCCGCATGGCTTAATTATTCGTATTTACCGATGAATAACAACCAAACAATCGAATTTATTTTATTTTTTGCCGACGCTAGACTGGCTCCCAAATCCGGATCCAGATGGCGGGACGGCAACTGTCGACCCGCGTGGCCGCGGCCGGAGCGGCGTTTAACCGATCGAGGTAAAGGTATGAAACGAGTATTGCTTTTTGTGGGAACCAACCTGGCGATCCTGGTGGTACTGGGCATCACCGCGACCCTGCTGGGCGTGACCGGTTTCCTGGGCGGCAATTCTCTCAACGTCCCCGCCCTGCTGGGCTTCGCCGCCGTCTTCGGCATGGGCGGCGCCTTCCTGTCGCTGGCGATATCCAAATGGGTGGCGCGCAAGTCCACCGGCGCACGGGTGATCGAGCAGCCGGCCGACGAGGCGGAGCGCTGGCTGCTGGAGACGGTTGCCTTCCAGGCGCGCAGAGCGGGCGTCAAGATGCCCCAGGTGGCCATCTACGACTCCCCCGATGCCAATGCATTCGCCACCGGGCCGAGCCGCAACAATGCCCTGGTGGCGGTCAGCACCGGTCTGCTGGCATCCATGAACCGGGATGAAGTGGAAGCGGTGCTGGCCCACGAGGTGAGCCACGTGGCCAACGGCGACATGGTGACCCTGGCGCTGATTCAGGGCGTGCTCAATACGTTCGTCATCGCCCTGGCCCGGGTGGCCGGCTTCCTGGTCGACCGCGCCGTGTCCGCCAACAATGACGACGACCACGGGGCCCACGGACCCGGGATCGCCTATTGGGTGACCACCATTGCCGCGGAAATCCTGCTCGGCATCCTGGCGACCCTGGTGGTGATGTGGTTCAGCCGCAAGCGGGAATTCCGGGCCGACGCCGGCGGCGCGGCGCTGGCCGGCCGCGGCAAGATGGTTGCGGCGCTGGAGCGGTTGCGCTCGCTGCACGAGCCGGCGCAGATGCCTTCGCAAATGGCCGCCTTCGGCATCAACAGCGGACGAGGGGGAGTGATGCACCTGTTCATGTCCCATCCGCCACTGGAGCAGCGCATCGCGGCCCTGAAGGGTGAAACGCGGGCGCCCGTTTCGGCCCACGCCTTCTGACCGCAGGGGCATCGGCCCCGACTCGGGAGCCCGACGCCGCGCAAGCGCCGGGCTCCTCGTTTGCACGATCCCCTGATCAGCGCTGGTGATCGCGCTGGTCCCGCCGCTGCGGTTCGCGCCGCTGGCGCTGCTTGGGCGCCTGGCGCTGCTGCTGGCGTTCCTGGCCCTGCGAGGCTTCCCGGCGCTCGCGCTGATAGCGCCGCTCCAACAGATTGCGCTCGCGCTGGTGCTCCTGGTTGAGGCTGCGGACCTCCTCGCGCTCGTCGCGCCGCAGCCGCTGGGTGGTCTGCGGTGGCGTCCGGCGCTGCAGTTCGCGCTGGTAGCGCTGCTCCACCTGCCGCTGTTCCTGGCGCTGGCGCTCGATCATTTGCCGGCGCTCCAGCTGCTCGCGCTGACGCACCTGCTCGGGGCTCTGGGGCCGGCGGACTGCCGGCGGGGGCGCCGCTCCACGCGGTCCTTCCACCACCCGCGGACGGTACACCGGAACTTCCCGCCTGGTCGGTGCAGGTGCGCGGCGCAGGCGCGGTGAATCCACATCCTGCAGTCGATGGCGGATTACCGGACGCCCGGCCGCCCGCTCCACCTGCCGCACGTCGAGGCTGTGATTGGCGAGCCGGCGGTTGCGGTAGCTGTAACGGGTGGTGTTCCGGGTGCGCCCGAAAAGCACCACGTTGCGCGCCGGCAGCACGGCGTAGCGAACGATGTGGGGTCGGACGAATTCGCGCTCGGGCACGAACACCCAGGTGGTGGACCGGATGTGCCGCTCGATCAACGTGATGCTGATGCTGAAGCCGCTGCTGGGATGCCAGGCCGCGTCCGGTGGCAAGGGCGCCCAACCGACCCACCCGTCGCCGTAGCGCCACGCCACCCAGGCCGGCGCCCATTCCGTTCCCGGCAGCCAGACCCAGCCGTAGTCGTCGTCATATACCCAACGGCCGTAGTGGAACGGCCCCCAGCCCCATGCCCAGTCGGAGACCCAGAGCCACCCGTAGTCGTCGGTGTAGGCCCAGTGGCCGTGCGTGTACGGGCGCCAGTTGACCGGCACGCCGCGGGGCACCCACACCCAGCCGTAGCGGTGGCGCTGCACCCAGTGGCCGTAAGGAGACAGGTCCCGGTAAACGACACGCAGATCGACCTGCAGCCGGTCCGCGCTCGCCGCCGGAGCGAACGAGAACCCCGCACCGAGCGTGAGCGCGGCCACGGCCACCAAAAGGAATTTGCGCATGGCAACACCTCCAGGAAATGAACAGCACTTCGCGACGGGACGACGGGAATGCGCCTCCGTAGCGCCATCTTGCCTGGAGCATTGTCCGGCGGTGTTGCTGAATCCAGACTGAACGGGGTGGTGGCCCGCCGCCTCGCCAGGCGTGGGGCGGGCCAGCGGGCAGCCGGGTTGAGTTACCCGTTCTTGGCCAGCCCCAGAATAAGCTTAGCCAGCTTCTGGGCTTGTGCGTGATTGGCCATTCCCGGCGGCATGGGGATCGACCCCCAGATCCCGGAGCCGCCGTGCTCGATGCGCTTCGCCACTTCGTCCGGCGCTTTGGGATCATCCTTGTATTTTTGCGCCACGGCGGCCCAGGCCGGGCCGACGCGCTTTGCGCTGATGGCGTGGCAGGACATGCAGCTCAGGCCCTGGGACGATACGTAGCTGGTGAGCTTGGCGGCGTCCGCCTGATTGACGGCCGGCGCGGCGATAGCGGTCGACGCAAACCCGGCGGCCGCAGCAACAACCGCCGCGGTGGCCAGGGTGATGACAGTCTTCATGATGCAATCCTTCTGGTTGAGCCCAAACAGTTGCCGCTATGCGGCGGCGCGCCGCTTAGGACATTCAATAATTCTATTTAATAGCATGGCCCAGCCACGGGCGGCCCGTCTTGATTTTTGTCATAGGCACCCGTTTGTGAACAGATGGTAACGATCGCCGCTGTCGCTCACACGGGCCGGGACGGCCGCTATACTTCGCGTCATCCGGCAGGTCCTCTGCCGCACCAATTTCCTGCTCACCAAGCGCACGGCCGCCCGGTCAGCTCTTGGCCTCGCTCCGGAGCGCTGATCGGTGGCCGCAGTCACAGGAGGTCGTTATGGACAAACCAGCGGCACAGCCTACGGTCAACATTCTCGGCATTCCCGGCAGCTTGCGCCGGGATTCGTACAACCGCGCGGCGCTTGAAGCGGCCCAGCAGCTGGCGCCGGCGGGAGCGCAAGTGGAGATATTCGATCTGCACGGGATACCGGGCTTCAGCGAGGACGACGAACGCGATCCGCCGGCGCAGGTGGTGGAACTCAAGCGGCGCGTGCGCGCGGCGGACGCCATCCTGTTCGCGACGCCCGAGTACAACTACTCCATTCCCGGAGTGCTGAAGAACGCGATCGACTGGGCGTCACGCCCCTATGGCGACAGTGCGTGGGACGGCAAGCCGGCAGCGGTGATGGGCGCGTCCATTGGGACTGTCGGCACCGCGCGGGCCCAGTACCACCTGCGCCAATGCTTCGTGTTCCTCAACATGCCGGCCATCAACCGGCCCGAGGTGATGATCGCCAACGCCCCGCACGGCTTCGACCAAAACGGCAATCTGGTCAACGAAACTTCACGCCGGCTGATCGCCGAACTGGTGGACAACCTGGTTTCCTGGAGCCGCCGGCTGAAGGGCGTGGCCGCCTGAACGTGCACCGCGCCCCCGCCGGGCACGGGACCCGGTCGGACCGGCGCGTTGACGATCGCGGCGGCGCTGCCGTCAGCTGCCCGCCGCTAACAATGCGACGACGATCAGCAGCAGTGCAAACCCTTGCAGGGCAATGCGGCTTTCCATCAGCTGCAGGCTGTGCGTGCGGTCGAACGCACCGCCGACACCCATGGATCCGATTCCGGTGAAGAGCACGCCGACGGCGGCGACCAGGGCAATAATGACAAGGACAGTGAGTGCGGACATGACCAAACCTCCTCTGCCGCTATATTGCGTACGCTACCAGGGAAGCGACGATGGCGCATTGACCGCTATCAACCGGAGGCGGGTCACACAATCGGCGCTCGACGCGGCCTCAAATGGGGCCGGGAGGCCGCAGCTGGACGCGCAGAAGGATATGAGCCGGGGGCGCAACCTGCTGCATGAGGAAATGATTGGTGCCGACCCTGCGGCGTCGAATCCAATAAAACCCCGGACCGGGAATGTGGATCGCATGCTCGACCCGCAGACCCTGCTCGCGCAGGGTACCCGAGATATGACACCGGCGATCCACGTAAATCATCACCAGTGCATCACCCGACCGCGGCTCCTGAAAGCCGACCCCTCCCTCCACCGGGCGGCTGTCGCTGCGGTAAAACGCAAACGTCGCCAAACGCAGGATGCGGGCTGACGCCGGTTTGACCGCCAGTCCGCCATATGTCCGCACGGGGCGAAGCGGCACGGCCAAGGCGTCGATTTGCTTCCGCTTGGCGGCCAGATCGAGGGAGAACGTGTGTCGACCGTCGGGCTGGACCACGAACAACAGCGGCTTGTGGACGCGGCCGTAGATCTGACCCGGGATGATCGGAAACGCCAGCATCAACGGCGGCGCCAGATCCGCCGCCAGCGGTGCGCCGGATTCGTCCACATACGCCACTCGCGCATGGATGCTGGACACGGCAAGCCCGGCGGCCGGTGTCGGCGACTGCCTGATAGCAGCGGCGCAACCGCCCAGCAGCACCACCAACACCACCGCAACCCATGGCGCCAGGCACTTGCCGCCGCGAACGCGGCTGACCCCGCGTGGATCGGGCATCGGATGAATCTCCATCAATGTCGGTTCCCCTGGGCACCGCCCGCCTCTCGCGCACAGGCTACCGTAAACCGGGCGCAGCTGTCAGCGCGCCGGTCAACGCCGTCCGCCGGCCCCCAGGCAGCGCGCCAGAAACTGCAGCGTCCGCGGCCACGACAGGCGGTCGGCCAGTTCCCGGTAGCGCGCCGGAGAAGTGAAATCCATGAAGGCGTGGCCGGCGCCGGGATAGCTGTGGAACTCGTGGGGCTTGCCGTGGCGGGCGAGTTCCCGGTCGAGCGCCTGCATGTCCTCCGGCGAGGGATTGGCGTCCTCGGCGCCGAAATGAAACAGCAGCGGACAACCGATGTCGGCGGTGCGCTCGAACGGGGTGGGCAGGCCGTCGCCCCACGACTTCATGATGTTGCCGCCGTAGTACGCCACTGCGGCCCGCAGGCGCGGGTTCACGGCGGCCATCATGTAGCTCACCCGGCCGCCCATGCAGAAACCCATGATGCCCATGCGCTCCACGTCCACCACCGGCCGAGTGGCCAACCAGTCGATGGCGGCGTTGACGTCGGCGATGACTTCGTCATCGCGCAGTTGTTTGAGCATCTCCAGCGGCGGACCGGTCTCGGTGAGCCGGTGGTAGAGCTGCGGCGCCACGGCTCCGTACCCCGCCTGCGCGAGCCGCGCCACCATTGCAACGATGAACTCGTCAACGCCGGCGGCATGCTGAATCACCACCACCACCGGAAACGGGCCGGCGCCGTCGGGGAATTCGGCGTACAGACCCAACTCCTGTCCATCGACGGTGGTGCTATGGGTAAATCCGCTCATGGAAAACCTCCGCGGCCGGCGCAAACCCGCGCGGCGATCCCAACGGGTGGTGCTGCCGTCGCGACACCATCACGGCGCCACCCGCTGACCCGATCAGGGTCGTCGGTGCCGTCATGACGGCGCCGCACGGGAATACCGAAATCATCAATGCTTCGCCTTGTCATCAGCAGCACTCCGGGCGTCGCACCCGGACCGACGTGGTCGAGGCGACGCCGGCGCGCCGGCGGTTCAACAGGGTCACCAGCCGCGCCGTTCCTTCGGCGTGCAGGGCTTCGTGCACCCTTTGCACCGTTTCCAGAATCCGCTCCAGATCCCCTTCCAGGTCCGTGCCGGAAGCGTGGGTCTGGGTCGTGAGCCCGGAGTCCTCCAGCACTGCCACCACTCGCCGGATTTCCTCGCGCACTGACACACCGGCCCCGATCGGAATCACCTGCAGTTCAGCCGTCGCTTTCATGACGCATTATCCTCACGTACACCCAACGGATGCGGTTGGTTCTGCCGGGCGGGCAGATCCCGAGCGCCCAACAAGCATAGACGCCGAGCGCCGGCCCCGACACCGGCCCGACACGCCCACGCCCGCCCACGGAGCCCGGCACCACCTGTGCGATGGCAGCTATTGCCCTGTGGCCTATAGTGCCATTAGAGGCTGGCACAGCCAGCGTGAATGCGCGCGTGCCTGCGCCGTGACAGATGCGGGAATGAACCGGGAGGATAGGGGCATGACGGCCAAACTGATTCGTTTTTCCGATGACGCCCGCGAACGGATGGCCCGCGGTGCCGTGGTGCTGGCGCAGGCGGTCAAGGCGACCCTGGGACCGCGCGGACGCAATGTGGTGATCCAGAAACCCTACGGACCGCCGGCAGTGACCAAGGACGGTGTTTCCGTGGCCAAGGAGATCGAACTCGAGGAGCCGTTCGAGAACATGGGGGCGCAAATGGTACGCGAAGTGGCATCCCACACCTCCGACGCCGCCGGCGACGGCACCACCACGGCCACGGTGCTGGCCGAGTCCATGCTCGCCGAGGGACTCAAGGCGGTGGTGGCGGGGATGAACCCCATGGACCTCAAGCGGGGCATCGACCAGGCAGCGGATGCCGCGATCGAAGCGCTCAAGGGCATCGCCGTCCCCTGCGACACCGCCACGGCCATCGCCCAGGTGGGCACGATCTCCGCCAACGGGGACGAAGATATCGGGCGCCTGCTCGCCGACGCCATGGACAAGGTGGGCAAGGAAGGCGTGATCACCGTGGAGGAAGGCTCGGGGCTGGTCAACGAGCTCCAGGTGGTGGAAGGCATGCAGTTCGACCGTGGCTACCTGTCGCCGTATTTCGTCAACCAGCCCGAGGAGCGCACCGCCGAGCTGGAAGACCCTTTGATCCTGCTCCACGACCGCAAGCTCTCCAGCATCCGCGACTTGTTGCCGCTGCTGGAGGCGGTCGCCAAGGCCGGCAAGCCGCTGCTGGTAGTAGCCGAGGATGTGGAGGGCGAGGCACTCGCGACCCTGGTGGTCAATTCCCTTCGCGGCATCATCAAAGTGGCGGCGGTGAAGGCTCCGGGGTTCGGCGACCGGCGCAAGGCCCTGCTGGAAGATCTCGCCGTCGTCACCGGCGGCACGGTAATCGCCGAAGAGGCGGGCCTGACGCTGGAAAAGGCCACCCTCGACAATCTCGGCTCGGCGCGCAAGGTGGTGGTCAGCAAGGACGACACCACCGTCATCAGCGGCGCCGGCGACTCCAAGGCCATTGACGGCCGCCTGCAGCAGCTGCGCAAGGAAATCGAGGAGAGCACCTCGGACTACGACAGGGAAAAGCTGCAGGAGCGGGTGGCCAAGCTGGCCGGCGGGGTAGCGGTGTTGAAGGTGGGAGCCGCAACCGAAGTGGCCATGAAGGAAAAGAAGGATCGGGTCGAGGATGCGGTGCATGCGACCCGCGCGGCGGTCGAAGAGGGCGTGGTCCCCGGCGGCGGCGTCGCCCTGGTGCGCGCCCGCCAGGCGCTGCGCAATCAAAACCTGGCGGGCGACAACCACGACCAGGAGATCGGCGTCGGCATCGTGCTGCGCGCCATGGAGCAGCCGCTGCGCGAAATCGTCGCCAACGCCGGCCTGGAACCGTCGGTGGTGCTGGACAAGATCGAGGAACACCGGGGCAACTACGGATTCAACGCCCAGACCCACGTCTACGGCGACATGATGGAAATGGGCATTCTCGACCCCACCAAGGTGGTGCGGGTGGCGCTGCAGAACGCCGCCTCCATCGCCGGCCTGATGATCACCACCGAAGTGATGATCGCCGAACGCCCGACGAAAGAGGCGCCCGCGCGGGGCGGCGAGATGGGAATGATGTGAACAGCGCCATCGGATCTGGATGAATAGGCCCACCAGGCTGTTCATAGAAGGCTAATGCAAGCGGTGGATACGCTGCGCCTATCCAACCTACGATGATCCTCCGGTGTGAAAAATGTGGGGTGGATAAGCGCAGCGCATCCACCGGCCAACAACACGACCGGCGTCGCTGCCCGCATGCTGCACCGACACCAGCGGTACCGCCTCAGGACCAAACCGTCGGTGCCCCGCACCGCGACCCAATTGCCCCGATAGGGCCGCCTGCTTCATGCCAGACGCCGACTCGTGGGGCCGCTCACACTTGCCTGTGGCCGAGGAATCCCCCAGCGACCAACCTCCTGAGGAGTTGCAGCTGGAACTGCTGCGCCGTCTGAACGAACTCCTCCAAGGGAGCGTAGTGACTGCGCTCGCAGGAGAACGTCATGCCGATAATGCCGTTGATCCGGTTGATGGAAGTGTTGCGCAGGTAGATATTCTCGTCGCGGAAGCGCAGGCGCTTGCACTCGGCCAGCGCGGGGCCAATCGCACCAGGGGGAATCTTGCCGGCGTTCGCGGCGCGCCCGCGTTGTACTGATCGGAGAAGCCGGGAGCAAACACCTCTTCGCCCACGTAAACCCGGTAATTGCATGGGTCAACGCAATGCCAGCAGGTCAGCTGGTTGCTGGTTGCTGGTTGCTGGTTGCTGGAACAGTGAATCGTGGCATCAGACCGAGGGCCGCCAGCAGCTGTTCCACAACAGCGTTCAGTTGGGCGGTGCACTGATCGAACAGGCTGGTGAACCGCGTCTGCTGAAACACGAATTCGCCAACGGGCTGATCGCCCTTGATCTGCAACCAGTGGCTGGACATGGCGCGCCGCCCCCCTATGGCTTTCGCGAGGCGCATTGGGGCATCGGCGGGTGCCAGGGAGATGGCCGATGCGGTGCCGCTGTACGAACGGCAATGCCGGCGTTTCGTACGTGCGCAGTGCGTCGCAACGCGGGAATCGGAGTGCCTACTCCGGGCGCCGGTAGCCGCCGGTAACGCCCTCGCCCTGTCTGGCGAGCACCAGCTGCCACAGCTGAATGTCGCGGGCCCGGAAGGCGCCGGCGCATGACAACAGATAGTATTCCCACATGCGGAAGAAACGGGGGCCGTAGCGTTCCCGGAAGCGCGGCCAGGCCCGCCGGAAGTTGTCGTACCAGGCCATCAGGGTGCGGTCGTAGTCGGCGCCGAAGTTGTGCATGTCCTCGACCAGGAACAGCCCCTCGGCAGCGGCCGTGATCTGGCGCAGGGAGGGCAGGTCGCCGTTGGGGAAGATGTATTTGTCCATCCAGGGATCGGGCGCGCTGTTGGTTTGATTCTTGCCGATGGTGTGCAGCAGGAACAAGCCGCCCGGTTCGAGACATCGGTGCGCCACCCGCAGGTAGGTACGATAGTTCCTGCGCCCGACGTGTTCGAACATGCCGAGACTTACGATGTGGTCAAAGCGCTGGTCGATGTCCCTGTAGTCCTGCAGGCGCAACTCCACCGGCAGCCCTTGGCACAACTGCCGCCCCAATTCCACCTGCTCCCGCGAAATATTCAGCCCCACCACCGAAACGCCGTAGCGCTCGGCGGCGAAACGGGCGAAGCTCCCCCAACCGCAACCGATGTCGAGCACCCGCTGGCCGGGCTGCAGATCGAGCTTGCGGCACACCAGCTCCAGCTTGGCCTCCTGGGCGTCGTCCAGGCTGCCGGCATGGCGCCAGTAGCCGCAGGTATAGGTCAGGCGCCGGTCGAGCATCGCCTGGTAGAAGTCGTTGCCGAGATCGTAGTGCACCGCCGCCACCTGGCCGGCACGGCGGCGGGTCTGGCGGTTGACGAGCCGTGCACGCAGGCCGTGCCACAGCAGGCGCCAGGGGCGGACCTGTTGATCCAGTCCGGCGCGCAGCAGACGGGCAAAGAAGGCATCGAGCCGGTTGGCGTCCCACTGGCCGTCCATGTACGACTCGCCCAGGCCGAGGCTGCCCCGCCCCAGCACCCGTGCGGGCACCTGCGGCGAAAGCCGGCGCAGGTCACAGGGACGCTCGCCACCGATATGAATGTCGGCGCGGGCCAGCAGGTCTTCGACGACGTGATAGAGTGAACCGGCTGAGTCCGGCTCCTCGCCAACGGCCACCGCGTGCGTCTTCATCGTCACCTCCACGCGTCACGGAGGGCGCCGTGAGCGGCCGTCCGCGCCGAAGTCCACTGTTACCTGGAAACCCTAGAACGCCAGGTGGCGGCATTCAACGGTGGAAAACGCAAGGATTACCGCAGTGGCCGCGCCTGGCCGCCGGCGTACGGCGCCCCTGGCTCGGGTCATTTCGGCCCCGACACCGGACGCGGCCGGTACGGATAATTCTTCGGCCGCATATCGCTGCGCGGATGGGTTTCGGGCATGGTCCTGGCCGGATCGATCGGATCGCTCCCGCCGGTCCAACGGATAGTGGCGGCCTGAGCTCCGCGGGGCAGGCGCGGACAAACGGACGATTGTCGCGCGCCGGCCATCCACCATGGAAATCAGTGAGTCTACGCTGCCCGGCGCGGAACAACCCGCATCAGCCGGCGCCCGGCGGAGGTTTGCGGCGCGTTTCCGCCTCGACAAACACGCGTTTGACGGTGGGGAACCGTTGTTTGATTTCGGCATCCATGCGGTCGATGCTGGCTTCGATGTCCTCTGCCGCGGCGTCGGCCGCAAACTTGACGCTGATGTTTACCAGCACGAAGTCCGGCCCCATGTGCATGGTCAACACCTCGTGCACCCGCTCCACGGCATCGCCCCTGGCGGCGATGGCGCGAATGCCGTTCACCACGCGCCGGTTGGCGCTCTCGCCGATCAGCAGCCCTTTGGTCTCGTAGGCCAGCCACGCGGCCGTGGCGCCGAGGATGACGCCGATGAGAATGGACGCCGCGCCGTCGGCACGCTGCCATCCCAACAGATTGCTGGCCAGGATGCCGCCGAGCGCCACCATCAGCCCCAGCATAGCGGCCGAATCCTCGAACACCACCAGGAACAGCGACGGGTCTTTGCCGCGCTGCACCGCTTCCACATAGCCCCACCTTCCCTTGGCGCGGGTGAATTCGGTCAGCGCGAAGAACCACGACCCCCCTTCGAACAGCATCGCCAGGCCCAGCACGGCGTAGTTCCAGGCCACGTGCTCGATGGGCGCCGGCGCCAGCATATGGCGAATCCCCTCGTAGACCGACACACCGGCGCCGCCGGCGAAAATCAGGATCGCCACCACGAAGCTCCAGAAATACACCTCCTTGCCGTGGCCGAACGGGAACTGGTCGTCGGCCGGGCGGCGCGCCTGGCGCAGCCCGTGCAGCAACAGCACCTGGTTGCCGGTATCGACCAGGGAGTGAACGCCTTCGGAGAGCATGGCGGAGCTGCCGGTGAAGCCGGCGGCGATGAATTTGCTGACGGCGATCAGCGTGTTGCCGATCAGCGCGGCGATGATGACTTTCTTGGACGAGGCCGACATACCAGACAACCGGCCACCGGTCCGGCGGCCCGCCGGTGGACGTGACGATGACAGCGACGCGTGGGGCGCGCCGGACGCCGGAAAACCCAACCTACCGTAAGCAACCCGGAGCATGGTTGCAACGACGTATATTTCCGGGTAGCGGTCACCGGCCGCCGCGGGCGCCGCGTCACCCGCGGGGCTGCCAGCCGCGAGGTCGCCGCTAACGCTGGCGACGGTTACGGTACTCCTCGTAGCGGCGGCGGTTGTACTGGCGCTCCTGCTGGTTCAGCCTGGGGTTGCGCTCATAGCGGTAGCCGGGCCGGGCCCGCTGGGTTTCCCGGTGCTGCTGCTGGTAGCGGTAGGGTTCCTTGGCGTCGCGGATATGCAGCTGCCGACGGTCGCGGGGATCCAGGTAAATGCCCTTGGGGAGCACCTTGACCCGTCGCCAGTGGCCGCCGGAGCGGTAGTAGTATTCGCCCGTATAGATATGAAAATACACGTCCGCATGGGGATAGTAGTAATAGTCGTAGTAATACGGCGGGTAGGCGCCGGACGGCGGGCCGTGACGAGGGGGATAGGGCGCGCACGCACCCAGCGCCAGCGCCGCGGCCGCGGCCATCATCAGGGACTTAATGCCTGCAGTTCGAATCATGCGTGCCTCCTGGTACGTCGCCATACGCCCGCAGCGACACGGGCCGACGGGGGGATCATCCGGACAAAGACTAGTCCAATCCGCGGCAAACGCGGTCATGCCGGGCCCGCGACGCCGTGCGGGCAAGGCGGACGACCGTGCACGGTGGCGGAGCCGGGCGAATTCCTGTCTATAATCGTGGCTGGCGCCCGGACCGCTTCAGGCAGCTGGGCACAACATCCGGGACGCGAAGAACAGCCCCGGAACCGGATGCGCAAACAATCTCGAGGGGAGGGACGATCATGCAACTGGCATCCAATTCCCGGGCCGCACACCGGCCCGTTCTTCGCGGCCTCGGCCGCGTGCTGGCGGCGGCCGCATTGGCGGCGCTGCTCACCGCGTGCGGGGGCGGCCCTTCGGACAGCGATGTGAAGGCGGCCATGGACAACGCCGCGAGCCAGACCAACAAGAGCACCAACGGGTTTATGACGTTCGAGTTCAAGAACGTGCATGTGGACAAGGTGCAGAAACAGGACAACGGCGTCTACGACGTCGACGTCACCTTCACCACCTCGGTCACCGCCCTGGGCACGACGCGGGAACGTACGGCGCAGCGCACCTTGCGCATGAAGAAAGTCGACGGCACGTGGAAGCTGGTGGGCAACTGATCGCTATCCGGCGCCGCATCGGAAGGGGCCCACCCGGGCTCCCGCGGCAATGCCGCTGCCGCGCTTGAGCCGCAGCGGCGCCAACACGCTCAGCGGCCGGTCTTGCAGAACACCCCCAGCAGCTGGCCGCCGTTCAGGCAGCCGTTCCTGGCCAACGTCAGGCTTTCGGTATTGGGCCCGAAGTGCAGCAGCACCTGGTCGCCCTTGATCTCGTAGTCGGCCTGGGTAGTGGTACCGAGCAGTGATACATCCACCTTGCCGTCGTGAAACGTCAACTTGTCGGGCGCCACCGACGAGATGGCGCCGCCGGCCTGGGTGTAGGATCCGCTGAGCTCGCGCCCGCAGCCGGCGAGCAGCACCGCCAACACACTCCACAACACGCCGCGGACCATCACTCTCATCCCGTCACCCCCTGATTGGCACACCCATGGCGAACGCCGGCTGGCCCCCAAAAGTAACACAGCCGGCACCGAGGCCCGGCTATGGTAGGCGGCCCGAACCACGTTCGCCATCCCGTTCGGCGCCGCTGCGCGGCTGGTAGCTGCCGGGAACGGCGCGAAAAGCCACAGCAATGCGGTTCCAGCCGTTAATGGCGATCACCGCGAGGGTAAGGTCCACCAACTCCGACTCCGAGAATTGGCTGCGTGCCGCCCGGTAGTCGGCGTCCGCTACGCCGGAGCCGGCGATCAGCGTCAATGCCTCGGTCCAGGCCAACGCCGCACGCTCCCGGTCCGAGTAGAACGGCGTTTCCCGCCAGGCGCTCAGGCCGTACAGCCGCTGTTCGCTTTCGCCGGCGGCGCGGGCGTCCTTGCTGTGCATATCGACGCAGTAGGCACAGCCGTTGATCTGGGAGGCGCGCATCTTGACCAACTCGATCAGCGGGCGCTCGAGGCCGCTGCGGGCGATATAGGTTTCCAGGCCGCGCATGGCGTCGACGGCGCCGGGCGAAGCCTGTTGATAATGAAGACGCGGTTGCATGCTGGATCTCCTGAGTTGCGGTGAATCGTCGGAACGCGGCGCCGGCGGCCTGCGACGTGGCCGGCGCGCTCGTAAGGTGGACGGGCCGGGCACTGAATTTGTGACAGTGGTGCTACCCCGCATGTTGCATCAGCACCGGGATGCTGGCGCCGGACAGGTGCGCGTGGGCGCCGCTCTGGAACACTCATGCCCGAAAGGGTGCCCGTACCCGACGGTGGGGTAGCCCGGATGGAGTGAAACGCAATCCGGGACCGTCGCGCTCACCCGGATTTGGCCTCGCTTCATCCGGGCTACCCGGGCCGCAGCCATCCCCACTGTCCGCAGCACCGGCTTGACGCGCCCGCCACGCCTTTCGGGCGCCTGTTCTCGTGCGAGCAACACGGCGTGTCACACAGCTAACCGCCGCGCTCCAGGTGCCGGGCAATGCCGTGCAGTTTGTCGGGGTTGACCACGTTGTAGCCGGCCAGGATCCGCGAACCGTCGGTTTCGATGGAGATAGCCATTCGGGGCCGGCCGTCAATACAGGTGACCAGGCCGGTATGGCCATTGATCGGCAACAGGTGGGCGCTGATACGCCCCGGGGATTGACCCGCCAGGCGCCGGCCGACGCCTGCCAGCAGCTTGGCGATGCGGGCGGCGCCGTGGACCGCCTTGCTCGCCGCCACGGCCTTGCCGCCGCCGTCCGCAATCCAGGTGGCGTCGGGTGCAAACAGCGCCAGCAGGGCGTCGCGGTCCCCCGCCTGCAGAGCCGCGTGGAAGGTCTCGAGCAGGCGCCGGCGGGCGGCGTCGGTGACCTCGAAGCGGGGCCGGTCGCGCTGCACCCGCTGCCGGGCGCGGCGCACGATCTGGCGGCAGTTGGCCTCGCTGACGCCGAGCATCGGGGCGATCTCGCCGTAGCCGCAATCGAATACTTCGTGCAACAGGAACGCAGCGCGCTCCCGTGGCGCCAAGCGTTCCAGCAGCAGCAGGAACGCCACGGACAGATCCGATGCCAGCTCCGACGCACGGTCCGGCCGGCCGGCGTCTTCTCCCACCAGCGGTTCCGGCAGCCAGGGGCCGTAATAGGCACGGCGCTCGGCCTGCACGGCGCGCAGCCGGTCGATGCAAAGCCGGGTGACGGCAGTGGTCAGCCAAGCGTGCGGATTGCGCACGGAGCCGCCGTCGGCCCGGTGCCAGCGCAGGAAAGCCTCCTGCAGAATGTCCTCGGCGTCGGCCCTGGAACCCAGCATGCGATAGGCGATGCCGTACAGCTTCGGGCGGCACGCCTGGAACTCGGCGGTGCGATCATTCATGGCGGCGAAGCCGTCCGGGGGCGGTCGTTGCGTATCCATACCGGACAGACGCGCCGGCCGAGCCGTTGTGACAGCGTTCCGCGCCCGGCGGCGTCCACGACGAACGTCCCAGCCCGGGCTCGGGGCGGCGTATTCATCCCACCTGGGATTGATCCGCGTCCCAGACCACCCAGCGGTTGCGGCCGGCCTGCTTGGCAGCATAGAGGGCCTGATCCGCCCGCGCCAGCAAGGTGTCTCCGTCGGCGTCCCGGGCACCGGGTTCGTGGACGGCGATGCCGATACTGGCGGTGACCGCCAGCAGCCCCCCGGGCGTCTCCACGCGGCTGGCGGCGATGCTCTCCAACAGCCGGCTGGCAGTGCAACGGGCGGCGGCGGCGTCACTGTGGACCAGGAGAACGGCAAACTCCTCGCCACCATACCGGCAGGCCATGTCGCTGCGGCGCACGCTGGCGGTGATCTCCTTTGCAACCGTTCGCAGCACCTCGTCGCCGGTGGCGTGTCCGTAGGTGTCGTTGATGCGCTTGAAGCGGTCCAGATCCAACATCATCGCCGCCAGCGGCGCCTGGGTGTGGCGCGCACTCTCGAGCTCCAGCGCCAACACGTCGGCGAAGTAGCGGCGATTGAACAGCTCGGTCAACGGATCGTGGCGGGACTGCTCTTCCGCCTCCCGGCGCGCCAGCTCCACGTCCTGCAAAGCGAAGTTCAACTGCAGCGCCTGTTGCTGGATGGTGCGCTTTTGCAGGAAATCGACCCGCACCGAGCGCTCCATGAAATAGCAGGCATAGCTGGTAACAAAATTGACAGTGACCAGAAAGAACGTGTTGTTGACGAAAATGATCGTCGGCGTGCGCGCGTACGCCATGGCCTCGTAAATGACCACGGCCGACCAGCTCACCAGCGCCGCCGGCACGAAGCGCAGGCGCATGAAGGTGTTGATGAAAGTGCAGGCGAGCAACAGGCCGGCGTAATAGTAATAGCTGCCCGGCGGCTGGGCGGCGACGATCATGCCGGTGATGCCGATACAGGCGACCAGCCCCACCGCGCCCACGGCGGCCTGCATCATGCGCTCGAACACCGGGGCAAAGGTCAGCCCCAGGACCAGGAGGATGAACGGGCACACGACCAGATAGCGAATCGCCCAGGCCGTGTGCGTGGCGTCGGGGATGATATAGGGATCGAGCACCCCGAATCCGGCAAAAAGGAACAGGCCGATCGCCACGCTGATCCGCACCTGACGCAGCGACTTGCGAAAATAATCGCGGCGAAAACCAGCCTCCAGGTCCGGCTGGTCAAAATGCAGCGTCACCCAGCCCATGCGGGCGCCGGACGCACGAGGCAGACTGTAGGCATCACTCGTCCCTGAGGCGGAATTGGTGGCGCTGTTCATGACGGGGAGAACGTTTGTTTTTATTTGATCGAATACCGCACCACGGAACCATGTTCCCGTTAGTGCCCATCGACGGTTAGTAGACTCGACCGGCCCGCTGACGTCAATGGCAAAATGGTCACGGTTGCGCGGAAAATCCCCGGCTGACGGCTCCGCTCGAGCGCCGCTCCAACGCCACGCAGTATCGCGGCGCGCCCTGGCAGGCGTCGGCAGGACACCCTGCTGCGCCAGGGCACGACGGCAACGGCGCTTGCTTGCGCAGCGGCGACATCGGTACTATTCCATCGACTGGCGAGAGGAAGGCGTTGCGGTATGCGTTCGTCGGCTCTACGCCCGCCAGGAAACAATAGCCGGTGGCCAGGCGAATGCGCCGAACACAATTTGAGCGGTATGGCACGGAAGCGCGCCGGGCGGCCGTGGCGGCAACGCTCGCGGCCGCGGCCACATTGTCCGGCTGCGCGAGCCTTACCAAGGGCTCGGCCCAGACCATTGCCATTACCACGGATCCGGCCGGCGCCGCCTGCACGCTCACCCGGGCGGGAAAGGTGATCGGCGAGATCAATCCCACCCCGAGCACCGTGTCGGTGTTCAAGTCCGGCAAACCCATTGTCGTTCGATGCCGGAAAGAGGGCTACAACGAGGGGTCGGCGCGACTCGGTTCGAGCTTTGAAACCATGACCCTGGGCAACGTCATTTTCGGCGGCCTGGTGGGCGTGGTCATCGATGCCGGCAGCGGCGCCACCCACGACTACCCCACCACCCTGGACCTGGCCCTGATTCCCGAGCACTTCGCGTCGGCCGCGGCGCGCGATGCCTTTTTTGCGCGTCTACGCAAGCGGGTGGTCGCCCATTCGGAACAGGCGATTGAGCGGATTCGCGCCGAGTGCCAGGAGGGGGACTGTTCGGACCAGATCAAAAAAGTGCAGGCCGCCCGCGATACGCGCCTGGAACAGGTTGAAAAGGAGCGCGCCGGCGCCGAGCTGGCGCCATGACGCGGCGGCGGCCGCGGCTGACCGGGGCCACCCAGTCGAAGTCGAAATTAACCGGGGAGAGCGATGCGATGATGTCACGGGCAAGGGAGGCAGCATGCGGAAGGTTGCGCCAAACGCCGGCGCTGCTTGCGGCGGTTGCGCTGATGTTGCTGTCGGGCTGCGCCTACAACGTCGGCTACAATTCCACCTACCTGCCGGCGGAGCAGACGCACCAAAAGACGCCGGGCAAGGTGCTGATCTACATGCCCGACACGGACGCCAACTGGGTGTTCAAAGGCCATCCCACCAGCTTCACCGGCGGCGGGACCACATTGACGATTCCGTTGGGCGACATCACCCGCCAGATCGCCGTGCGGGCCTTTTCCAACGAGTTCACCAGCGTTACCGCAGCCGACACGATCAAGAACCAGGCGGACTACACGGTGGTGGTTCAACCCCGCGTGCAGCACTTCGAATACGCCTACAATCAACTCAAAAACCTCGGCTTTGCCATCACACCCGAGACCCGGGTGGATCTGTCGGTGAAGGTATCGGACAGCGAGGGTCGCACCATCGTCAACAAGGTCTACCAGTCCGGGAAGATCGAGGGCGAAACCTACATGGCCAGTGCCAGCCCTGCGGAGAAGGTCAACGCCGCGGTGCACAAGACCCTGTGGAAGCTGATGAATGCCGCCATTGCGGACATCAAGGCCAAGCTATCGGCCGCACCCCGCGCGTCGTCGGGCCGCCACAATATGGGCGCGCGGCGCGCACAGTCATAGTCGCGGATAACGCGCCGGCGCCGCAAACGGTTGGTCGAATCCGCCCGGCCACAATCCGCGCGTCATCAGAAGCTGCGCCCGACGCGCACGCCGGCGACCCAGGTGCCCGGCTGCGCCGCGCTGAAGTCGCTGTGGACGATGTATTGCAGGTCCGGTGTGACGGCCCAGTCCTTGCCCAAGGGTTTGCGCACATAGACCTCGAACTGACGGCGGTCGCGGTGGGGCTGAGCGAGGTGGTGAGAGGCAAGAGCATGGGCGGCGCCCGCCCCCAATACGGTGCGTCCCATCGGGTAGGCCACGGCGACGGAGGCGAAGCCGGCGGTAGACTGAACCCTCGGGTCAGCCCAGCCGAGGCGCATGTTCCAGCGTACGCGACCCATGGCACCGGAGACGTTGGCGTAGATCCCGCGCGCGGCGCCCCGCCCCAGGCGGGCGTCGTCGATGCCGTCACCGTTGCCGTCCAGGTTGCGGGTGTTGGCCCACACCCCCAGGTTGGCGACCGTGTTCGCGCGGGCCCACTGCAGTTCCAGGGCGGCGAAGGCGCCGTGGCCGTGGCGGTCGGGCTCGAACGCGCGGCGATAGTCGGGCTCCACGCCGGTGGCGCTGGTGAGCACCGCCGCCAGCGACCAACGCCCGCCCAGGGCGGACGTGTAGGCGATGCCGAGCGAAGGGCTCGGGAAGTCGATGCTCAGGTTGTTCACCAGCCCGGAGCCCAGGAACTGGGTGAACTCGTTGTTGGCGATGTCGTTGCCGTCGAGCCAGGCGGTGGGGTCGAGCAGGCCGGCGGCCAGGGAGCCGCTGCCCAGGTCGTGGCGGTAGAACCCCTGCCACAACACAACCCGGCCGCGGCCGTGCTTGTCCAGCGACTCGCCCGCCGCTGCGCTGGCCTCGGGCAGGGCGCTGGTCACCCCGTTGCGCGCGGGTGTGGTACCGCCCTTGACCTCGGCTTCAAAAGCGCCGCCGGCGGCCGGCAGCTCAAGCGCCACGTCGACAGCGGCGCCGGCTTCATCGCGCACGGATACGGCGTGCTCGTGGGCGGTCTGGTAGGTGGCGATGACGATGCCGGTGACCTGGGGTCGTCCGTGCGCACCAGCCGACGTGCCCGCCAGGGCGGTGACGGCGAACAGCACGCCGCCTCCCAGGCGCGCTCGGGTTCGGTGGTACATCTCGTGTGTCCGTCTGATGCAGGTGGTTGTCGTTATCGTTCTCGGGCACGGATCATTGGCCACCCTTTGTCGCCGACCCGACGTCGGTGCATCGATGCCGGTGTCGCTCGGTACAGGTGGCGTCGGCGTGATAGCGCCCACGCCGCTGCGCCATGAGCATCGTCGGCGCAACGGGAAGGGGCCGGCCGCCGGGCAGCGCCTTGCTGCGCCGGCCCCTCCCGGAGCAACCGCCTACGCTGCCGGCTGCGTAGACATTTCTACAGCCCGGTCACGCAGCCGCGCGGTACAGCCGCCGGTGGAAGACCTTGCTGTCGGCCAGCTGGTACAGCGACTTGGCAGCGCCGAGCACCGCCAGATCCACCAAAGGCTCGATGACGATGACGGTCATGTAGGCGGCGCCGAAGGTGGCCACGTGCAGCAGGTTGGCGGCGCCGAACCCCTGGCCGTAGAACGCCCAGAACGCCACCCAGACGACCACGCCGCCCTGGTAGGTGGTCGACAGCGCCAGCGCCTGGCGGTATTTGACGTCCTTGTAGGCCGTGTTGGGGGGAATGATGCGTCGCGCCAGCGCGCTCAGCGCCATCAGCGGCACCAGCAGGGTGGTGACGTTCATGCCGTATTGCGGCAGGTCAGCCGGTACGAACAGGGCCCCTTGGGCCAGCAGACCCAGCGCCAGGCCAATGGCGGCGGGGCCGGCGCCGAACATGAGGAACAGCGTTGAGCCGAGGATGAGGTGCACCTCCGACACGCCGACGGGATAGTGGGGAAATACCTGAAAGAAGCAGAACACCAACATGGTGGTAATGGCGCTGCGAACCGCGAACGGCGCCACGCCGTCCTGTTTGATGGTGTCCCGAGCCAGCTTGGCCGCATAGGCGAACCCGCCGGCAGCGGTGACATAACTCAACCCCAATTTCGCGCCGACAACGACGCCTGGTTCGATGTGCATGGCTGCACCCCCTCTGGTTATCGATTGTTGTGGAAACACAACGGCTTATCGTGGTTCGCCTGAGCCCGTCCGAGGAGCCACGGGGCGGTTGCAGGAACGGCAACGTGGCAACGCATCCCGGGGCTTTCGGATTTCGCTTGATTGCCTAAACCCCCACAAGTCGTCGGTGTACCAGAAATATGGGGCGGGGGACGCAGGGTGTCCAAGACCTATTTTCGATAGGGTCTATTGGTGTTGGCTATGCATTGCGCCTGGCAGTTCAGGAAGTCCAATAGGACCGGGGCGCTGCCGTCGGGGCGCGTTTCGGCGTGGGGGTTGGAAAGGGGGCATCCGTCAGCGGCGGTGTGCGCGGGAAGGCCCGCGGCCAAGGCATTGTCGGCGGGCGCAATTGCCTGCAGCCCGGTGTGAACATGCATACGCCGGACTGCGCATTTCCGCCAGCGGTCCCTTCCGGACTCTTCCGGCGCCGATCAATGTGCAGGCGGCCGGTGACGTCAACGCATCGAAACAGCTTCGTCGTCGCTGATCAGTTTCAGGCGGCACCCGGGGAACAACGGCCGGATCCGGGCACGCCCGGCCTCGACCGAATCGGCCTCCACCCAGACATAGGAGCGGCCGCGGTTTTCGCCTTCGACACAAAAGCCGAACGTCTGTATCACAGTCTGGTGCACAGTGTGGTCGCGCGGGCTCATTAAAACCTCCTCCTCCGCCGACATCGGTGCGGCGTTGATCCGCCGTCTCGCTCGGCCCGTGCATATTGTACGCCAACGCGACCGCGTACTTATTACAATCAGTTACTTACGAGTTCGAATAGCCGCCGGTACCCTGCTCCCCGGCTCGGCACTGTAAAGAATTCCGTCACCTCGCGGCGTCCGGTCGCGGCTTGCAGGCGGCCGTGACCGCGTCCGGCGTGAGCCGGACATGTGCCCTGTTGTCCGATGTCGCCGCCGATCTGACGCGCGGGCCCGCGGCACGGCCAAATAGCATCCGGAAGCGGCGCCACCTGTCCGGCCGCCACACTGACGGCACCGCAACGCACCGCCCGCCGGTTGCACGGCGGCGAAACCGCCATGAGTCGGCACCGTCTGTGCAGCTGGCCGGTAACGCGGGGCACCCCACTGCCGCCGGCCCGGGTCCGTCGGGATTGGCCACTCATCTTGGTCCAGATCTAAACAGCAGTTCTATGCGACGGCAGTTCAATTGTGTAAGTTATCGGTGCGTCACTGCGAACGACCGGGCGATGAAGACGCTCGGTCGCGCAAACGTTCCGGGTAGCTTGTCGTGCCGCTTCCCTGTCGAACAGCGTGTCCCGACTACCCATCGGCCAGGTCGAGTTAAAGTACCGACCGAAGGGGTGGTGCGTACCATGGGCCATGCATGTGGGGCGATGTACGCCGACGGCGGGCGGGCGACGGTCGCACCGGAGGGCGGATCCGAGGTAAAACGGCGTCACTGCGAATGGCTGTTGGACAACAAGCCCGCCGGTGACCTGCGGATTCGCAGGATTCTGGACACGGATCGCGAGAGGCGGATGTTGGGGCGGCCTCGGAATCATTCACCTGGTGCCGGTTGCGGGCGCCGCCGGCCTGCCGGGCGGGCCGGGCAATGACCGGCGTCGGCCGCGGTTTCGGCGCGGTACTGCTGGCCGCCGTTGCGGCCTGCAGCGTCTTCGGCATCGTCACCATCACCAGGACTCCGGTATTGACCACCAGGTCCGGCGAGGCCCTGACAGCATCGGAAATCAGTCGGGTGCGCAATGTGGCCGGGATCGAGATTCCGCCGGCATATTTTCTGCGATTTCCCGAATTCCGGGCCGTCGCCGCGGAGAGGCAATGGTGGACGTTGCAGCGTGAGGTCGCCGGCGCCCTGACCGGGCGTTCATCGGTGGTGGCGGCCTTGGAGGGCCCCGACGGCCAGCGCCACCGCCAGACCTTGCGGGTGGCCTACCCCGACGTCTACCAGGCCATCAAGAGTTCATGGCTGATTTATCTCGCGGTAGTGTTGTACTGCGTCATCGCCTGGTCGGTGTACAGCAAGCACAAGACGGCCGCCGGCACCGTCCTCGGCCTGTTCTGCCTTTGGTGCGCGTTGTATTGCGCAACGTCGGCGCCCATTGTCGGCCGCGGGCTGGTGGTGCCATTCCCGCAGTTCCGCTGGCTGATGGACATCAACTACGTGGCCGACTCCGGCCTTGTCACCGTGATCCACTTTGCCCTGCTGTTTCCCGAACGCAAACCGCTTCTTGACCGCTGGCCGGTGCTTTGGGTCATATACGGCTATTTTGCCGCCGTAAACATCCTGTATCTGGGCGGATTCACGGCCTACGACGCCTCCCTGCCCTTCCTTTACGTCTGGTCGTTCATATTGTTCCTTGCGTTCGTCCATTCCATGGTCCGCGAGAAAGACCCTTTCCTGCGCCGGCAGGTCCTCGTAAGCATCGCGGTTCCCGCGCTTGTAGCCATCATTTTCATCGTCTTCAACGCCGACCCCAGCGCCATGGGTACGTCGTCGACACGTTTTGCCACCTTCGTTATTTTCGCCCTGTTGATGCCCTTCGCTCTGATGTCAGCCATGGACAACATCCTGCTATACCGACAACGCCTCGCCGCCGAGGCGCAGTCGCACCAGGAGCGCGAGAAAGTCCGGCAGGCGCTGCACGACGACACGCTGAACAAGCTGGCCAACATCGCCCTGTTGTCCGAGACCACGCTGCAGCTGCTCGGAGGGAACGAACCGCAGGTGCGGGACAAGCTGCAGTCCATCAAGCAGCAGGCCACGGGCTATTCGCAGACCATCCGCGAGCTGCTGTGCGTTACGGACCGGCGCTACGGAAGCTGGGAAGATTTTTCCAGCCTGTTACGGAGCTACGGCTACGACGCCACGACCGAACGGGACGTGGCCTTCGATCTTGCCTTTACCCGCGAGCCGGGAACGGACGGCCGCGCCCAACTCAGCACCGCAGTGACGGTGACGCTCTATCACATCTTCGTCGAGGCGCTTGCCAACGCCCTGCGCCACGCCAATCCGCGGTCCATCCACGCGCGCCTGCATCTGGACAGCGACCGCGTTTCGCTGACGGTCACCGATGACGGCGACGGATTTCAGGGCGGCGAAATCCGTCCCGGACATTACGGCGTCGGCAACATGACCGAGCGCGCGCGGGCAATGAACGGGGTGCTGTCCATCGACAGCCGCCCTGGCGCAGGCACGCTCATCGAAGCAACGCTGCCCCTGGGCGATACCCCCGGTGACTGACATGCCGCGCCGCAGCGTCATCAAGGTGATATTGGTGGAGGACGATCCCTCATTCCTCGAGGAATTGACCGGCCGCCTGGGGCGGTCGCGGCGCATCGACGTTGTCGCCGCCTACAGCAACGCCGCCGACGCCATTGCCGGCATCGACTGCCACGCCGCCGACGTGGTGCTGCTGGACCTCGGCCTGCCTGACCAGCCGGGCGTGGAGGTCATCCGGCAGTCCGTCGTCCGGACCGAAACACCGGAATTCCTGGTGTTGACCGTATTCGACGACGACCAACACCTGTTCCCCGCGCTCAAGGCCGGCGCTGTGGGTTATATCGTCAAGGATCGCACGGCGAGCACGGACGTCGCGGGCGCCATAGAGGAGGTCGTGCAAGGCGGCGCGCCCATGTCCATGGATATCGCGCGCAGGGTCCTGAGCAATTTCCGCGGCGCACCCACCCACCACCCACGATGCGAGGTGCTGAGCACGCGCGAGGGCCAAGTACTGGAGCAGCTGGCGCAGGGCTACAACGCCAAGAAGGTTGCCGAGATGCTCGGCATTTCCTACGCAACCGTACGCTGCCACCAGAAGAACATCTACAAGAAGCTGCACGTCAACTCCCTGCTCGAGGCCGTGACGCTTTTTCGTTCGCCGGGATGAGCCCCGGCCCGGTGATCGCGCGCTGCGACGCACTGTTGCACGCCCGCGGTTACCGCAATTGCGGTATGGCGATGCCGCATGGCGTAGGGTACTTTGACCCTTGAGGCGGCTGCGTTCCGGTCCACGCATGGGCATGGCGCGACCTTTCAGGACAGGCGCCCGAAGCGGCAGTCTGGACCATAATGGGCGTGCTGCCGTTAGTGAACGTATTGTGTATCGCTTATCTGATCGGCGCTGCAAATCTGGGGCATCAACAACAGCTCGATAAGCTCGTTCGCTGCTTTTCCGAAGGTCCGGACAACAATTGAGCTCCCGTCTTGCAGCCATTGAATCAAGCAATCATGCGGGCGCGGGCAAAGACAGGCCAACTTGCGGGACATGGCGCGCAACACGACGGCGAACCCCGGCCGCAAACCGGTGAACCTACTTCGGGCGTGACGGCGTGCAACGCCACCGGCCCCGGCATCCGGGCAGGAAAGGCGAGTAAATGGGATTTTGGACGAAACGCAGGCTGCTGGTGCTTGGCACCATTGCGCTCCTGGTCGGCGCAACAATGTCGGTTGCGGCGATCGTATTCCTGGTGCGTGACTCGCACCCCACGCCGCGCTTCGCGGAGACGGGCGGGCTCGTGTTGGTTTACCAGATACCGGCGGCCTACAAGCCGACGCCTGCGCTGATCAACAGGATCATCCGGGCTCTGAAGGCGCGATTCGAGCGGAATAAGACGCGTGGAGTGGAGTTCGCGGCCGAGGGCCCGCGTCTTACGATTCGCGTGCCCGTCCCCGACTCCGGGGACCGCGAGGCGCTGCGCAAGCTGTGGAAAAGGAATCCGAGGCAATTCTCTCGGGAACTCGGTGATATGGAGGGATTGGCGTTCCGGCTGGCGCCCAGGCAGGGGGAAATTCCTGATCTCAAACCTTACGTGCAACAGTTGGACCAAGGCGTGCAACACTGCACCGGCGCCTATTGCTGGTTCCCCATCCACTCTGTTCATGACTTTGCCCACAACGAGGACGCGTTGCGCCGGCTGCAATCCAACCCGCAAGCCTATTTCCGCGCTTTCAGCGCTGCGATCGCCCGCAGGAAGAACGGCCGAATCTACCTGCTGCTGGACAACCGTGTGGGGAAAAGCGTGGTGCCCGGCCGCGACGCCTGCACGCTTGAACACGTTGCCAAACAGGATCGGGACGGGCGACGTACCGTTTCGCTGACTTTGGATGCGGCCGGCGGCAAGCTCATGAGGCGGCTCACCCGTGCCAATGTCGGCCGATTCATGGCGATCGTTGCCGGGGGAGAAGTATTCTTTACGGCAATGATCCGGTCACCGGTGGAGCGGAACATCTCGATTTCCACCGGCGACCGCCCCGGGGAGCCGGAAACACTCTATCGGGTGCTCGATCATTTTGCGCCGGTACCGCTGAAGCTCGTCAGTTTGCGGTACGTATCCAAACGTCCGGAGGCGGACCAGCCGCACCAGTAGCGGCGAACGCCTCGCAAACGTCCCGGTGCGGCGCTCACGATGGCGGGCGCCCTTCTGTCAGGTGTACTACAGCCCCGGCTCAGGCCAGTCGGCGCCCACCCTCGCCCGTGCTTTGCCGACTACCGCAATTGCGGTATGGCCATCCCCCGACCACTGCGATATTTTGCCGGTTCGGGCCCGCTGGTTTCGCGCCGGCGCCCCGTCGCCTTGCCGCCAGGGTTCCGGAGCGGTTCAAAGGGGAGAAGTTCCGTGTCCGATCCGCAAAAGCCGAAACATAGAATCGAGTGCGTCGACATACAGGAGCAGCCGGATACCGAGCCCCCGCAAATCTATTCGGTCGCAAACTTCGAGAATCAATATCGCCTCAATCGACGCCAGCTGCTGTCCGAAGGGGGCAGGATTGCATCTGCGATTGCGCTGTTTCCGCTCATATTCCAGCTCAGCGGCTGCGCCTCCCTGAAGCAGCTCAAGGTCAAGGTGCCAAAGGTCATTTCGGTGAAGGCGGATGACACGAAGGTCAGGGACAAGCCTGACGGCAAGGTGACCTGCACCCTCGCCAAAGGCGACAAGCTGGATGTCGTCGAAAAGAAGGGCAAGTGGCTGAAAATCAAATCCAAGAAGTGCCCCGCGGGCTGGATTGCGGAGTATGACGCCCTTTACGAGAGTTTCACCACCGAGACACTTCCGTGCGGCTCGCCCATCCCGGTCGGCGCGGTCTGCACCTGCAATTGCGTTTCCGTCCCGGGTTCAGGCGGCTATTCGGGCGGCTATACCCCGTACCGCTATTGCTATTGCGTGCCGGTCTGCACGTGCAACCTGATCCCCGTTTCATAGCGTAGGCGGCGACGGGTGTCGCGTTGCATGCTGTTCCCGCAAGGAGCGTGCTGTGAGCGCATCGTACCGAATCACCGATGACCTATTCGCCATCCCTTATTCGGACAAGTTTATTCTGTACTCACCGTTGAGACGGTTGGGCTTTCTGGTCAATGGCACAGTCGTACAGCTTCTCCGGGATATCGAGACGGGGAAGAAGCATCAGCGTGAGCTGACCCCGGACGAGCTTGACGTTATCACGGTATTCGAAAAGGCCAGGATACTGAACGGCACTGCGCAGGACCCGTTCGCGGACCGCAATACGCCGTTTCTTCCCACCGAGACCACGCTCTTTCTGACAACCAAGTGCAATTTATATTGCTCCTATTGCTACGCGGGCGCCGGCGAAACCAAACGCCTTACCCTTTCGCCCCGCATCGCGAAAGCCGCCGTCGACTATGTGGTGGGCAACGCGGTGAGGGCCGGCGGTGAGTCCATCGGGGTCGGCTTCCACGGCGGCGGCGAGCCGACACTGGCGTGGAGCGTCCTGAAAGCGACCGTTGAGCACGCTCATAATAGGGCGCGGCAGTACAACCTCAAAGCGAATATCAGCATGGCCACCAACGGCGTCATGCCGACCCGCAAGATCAATTGGATCATCGACAACTTCACCGGGCTCAATCTTTCGTTCGACGGGGTGGAGGATGTCCAAAACCAGCAAAGGCCGATGGTCAACGGCGCCCCGACGTTCGCAGCAGTATTGAAGACTGTTGAAAGAATGGACCAGAGCAATTTCCCCTACGGGATACGGGCGACGGTGACCAGGCTCAACGTCCACAGCATGGGGGAGTTCATCGAATTTCTTGGCACCAATACCAATGCCAGGACAGTCCACTTCGAACCCACCTTCAGTTGCGGGCGATGCGTTAAGACGGGGGTCGATGCGCCAACAGCGCAGGAGTTTATTGAGGGGTACCGGGCGGCCGAACATTCCGCGGCGCGCTATGGGATCACTGTACTGTATTCGGGTGCGCGGTCGTACACCCTCACTGACCGCTTTTGCGAAGCGGCCGGAAACAGTTTTTGCGTTACCGCCGACGGTTTCGTGTCGTCGTGTTACGAAGTTTTCTCCCAGGAGGATCCGCGCTCGGCGGTGTTCTTTTATGGCCGTTACGATGAGCAAAGCGGGGGGTTTTCGCTCGCCGCGGAAAGGCTCGCAACGTTGCAGTCGAGGGTCGTAGGGAATATCGACTACTGCCGCGACTGCTTTTGCAAGTATCACTGCGCCGGCGACTGCCTGACGCGTTCGACAGACGGCGTCCGCCTGAATGACATCAACAGTGATTATCGCTGTGAACTCAACCGGGCACTGACCAGGGACCAGATTGTCAGACTGGTGTGCGGGCAATAGCCTGGAGACCCGCTGGCTGCGGTCGCGGCGAATCGAGATGACCTTGGTCCAAATCCAGCGTCAACGGCGCCTGTGCGACGGCCGTTCACAGGAGTCGGCCCGCACGCCGTTTGTATCTGCCGGTTGAGAGTGATTCAATGTATCGGTAACGGATGACGGGAGGATGCAGGAGGCTCGAAACGTCAGGCCGGTGCCCGCCAGTTGAGCAGGCGGTGACAAGAGCCGACAGGGAAAATGCGTGAACGGGGGAAACGCAGGGTCATCTAGCGTGTTGTACGGGTTGTTTTCGCGGGAGGACAAACGCTGTCAATGACCAGCACTAGGAGCACGATGATGAAATCACTTATCACTCTGGCCGGCTGCCTGTTGATGGGGGCTACAGGTATGGCACAGGCAACGTCGATCGATATCCAGGTGACGCCGTGGCTCGCACCGAATTCGTACGGCTCTCCCAGCTTCGCGGGGGCCGTGGCGAACGAGGAATACGCGCTGCTGAACGGTTTGTCCGCGTACGGCACGCCTGGAACGCCCACGTATTTTCAGGCGCGATCGGACGTGACATCCGCCGAAGCGGTTGTCACCGGATTCCCGTCATGGATGGGCCGGGCCGATCCCGGCAGCGTATTCGGTCCGGCGTTCGCCAACGAGCTGGGCAATCGCATGCACTTCGGCCTGCTGGCCCTCGGAAACGGGATGCAGTTCAGCGCGAGTGATCTGTCGTTCGTGATGACGAGCACGGATCCGTACAATGCCTTGGACTATGCCTTCCCGGGCGGCAGCTATACATACTCATCGGAACTGGTAGGTATCCTCTACGGAGCGGACGGGGTGCTCGGCGGCGGCGATGACACCTTCATCACTTCCGGGCCGTCGACGCAGCTCGTGGATGCACTCGTTGGCCGCGGCTCGGGCAACTCGTTCGCCGCATATTGCTCCGGCTGCACCATCGCTCAGCAGCAGGCGGCCATCGACGGTGTCGCGGCGTATCCGGGATCGCCGTTCGACTTCACCGGCACGTACACCATTGCGACCAACAGCGGCACGTACGACGGATCGGGGACGTTCCATGTCAGCACCGTGCCGGAGCCAGCCACGCTGCCGCTGATCGGCGTCGGACTGCTGGGCATGGTTGTGTGGTCGCGAAAACGCCGCTGCTCACGGGCCGACGAACTGCTGAACGCTGCGGCGTAGTTTGATCTGATTTTTTCGTGAATTCGCGCCCCGGCACCCGTCGGGGCGCTTTTCCCTGCCTGTCCCGAGTGCATCCCGCCACACCCGTGGTCTCGGGCCCGCACGTCCTGCGCTCCTCTACGGGCTAATCCTCCGCCGCCTTGTCCGCCCAGCTGCGCTGGCTGTCGGCGAAGAACAGCTCGCGCCGCCGGGTCTTGAACGCGCCGGGCGTGAAATACGCGTCGGTCCAATTGCTGGTCTCGTCCAGGAAGATGGCCTTGGCCTCGCCGCCCCTGCCTTGCCGTTCCTTGGCCTCGGCCTCGTTGGCCATGTTGCGGAAGTAAAAGTGGCGGAAGATGCGGTCGAACTCGGTGAGATAAATGTCGGCGACGCGGGTGTTGCCGCGGATCAGCAGCATATTCTCGTCGTTGTAGAGCAGCGAGTTGGGTGAGAAGTTGGCCGAACCGCTGCAAACCAGCGGGTCGTCCGACAGCGGGTCCACCAACAGGAACTTGGTGTGAACGAAGAACACGAAGCCCTCGTGGCGGTAGTGGTCCTCCTTGAGAAGCCACTTGTCCAGCTCGAAGTCCTTGATGTTCTTGCGCGCCGCCGGCTTGCCGTTCTTGAACGTGTACATCTTGCCCAGAGACGCGCCCCAGGAGATGATCAGGTCGCGGTCTTTGGTCAGCTCCAGCTTGACCTTCTGGGCCGGCGGCTTTTCCATAAGGATGAAGCGCAGGATGTCGCGGTCCCTGGCCAGGGGGGCGACCAGCGCCTTTGTGACGCCAAACGCGGCGGTGAACATCACCGTCTCCTGGGCATCCGCGATGCGGTCGCCGTACCAGCCCAGTAGCTCGGAGCGGGTGCGCGGCGAAAACACCTGCGCCACCGCGTCGGCGTGGATCAGCGGCGGCGGGTTGGGAGTCAGTTTCATGGCCCCCTTGCGCGCCACCGCCCGCTCGGGATCTTGCTTCAACAACGTCCAATAGGCCAGGTACCGCCGGGCGGTGGCCGGGTCCTCCACCACGTGGCCGACGTTGGCCTGGCCCAGGAAACCCGACGACGTGAAGTTGGTCGAACCGGTCCAGACCGCCGCCGGCTCCTTATCGCCCGCCAGACGCAGGATGAACTTGTTGTGGGGAATCTTGGTCCTGGTGCGCGGATACAGGACCCGCTTGCGCTGCATGCGCGCCGTCAGCCCGGCCTCGGCGATGGCCTTCTCGTTGGCGCCTTGCGCCTTGCCGGCACTGCGCGTGGTGTCGTGATAGACGATGCGCACAGTGACGCCGCGGTCCACCGCCGCCTTGAGGGCGTTGAGCACCGGCGGGTAGGTGAACTCATAGGCCGCCACCCGCAGCCCGTCGCCGGCGGGCGTCTTGTCGATGAAGCGCAGGCAGGCTTCCAGCAGCCCCCTGGACAGCCAAGCGGTCTCGGGGTCCTTGGGATTGTTTTCGTCGGCGGGGGCCTTGTTGCCGAACTCCCGGGCAAACGCCTGGCTGGCGATGGCGGCGCGGTTGAACCACACGCCGTGGCCCTGGGCCACGGCCTTTTCCGTGCGGATCTCGAAGGTGACCCCGGGCGCCGGCTTCAATGCCGCCGGCCGTCCGTACATGGGCACCACCGCGAACCTGTAGCGCGTGCCGGGCTCGGCGGTGTAGTCGCCCCACAGAAAACTCTGGATCGGAAACTCCCAGGTACTGAACCGCCGCGGCCTGGAAGGGTCACGGGGGTCGCGCTCCTTTTGCGGCTCGGGAATCACCGACTTGAAAACCTTCAGCGAACGCAGCCACTTGTAACCGCGCGCGTGCCGCCCCACCGCCTCGCGGCGAAAGGCGAACCCCAACAGGCCGTGGCGCCGCGGCTCCGGACAGTCGATGGCGATGAGTATGGTATGGGTCCCGGCGATGGCCTTGACCCGGAAATCTCCCTTCTGTGCAACCACCCGCATGACGAATCCCTCATCAAGCCACGCCGTTCCGGGCGAGTCCTGCCAGCCAATTATGGCAGGAATACACCCACCAGGGGTAGTATGCCGACGCACGCGCCCCGTGCGTCGCCCGACGGCGCCGGCACAACGTCCATGCAACCACCGCTTCGTGACGCCTGTTTGAAAGCCGGTGGAAATGCGGCCTGTACGAGCGCCTCCTTCCGCTCTATTGAGAATGCATCTAAGCCGCTGTTGTGTTGGTCACTTTTCGCCAAGCCGGGAATCATGTATAAATGTGAGACCCGCTGGTCACAATACAGGCGTATCAGCGATACTGGGCGAAAAGTCATGTAGGAACGATACAAAGTGGTTGCAGTGAAAAAGAACGCTGCAGGGAAGGCGGCAAAGAAGTCGGGGAAAAAGGTTCAGACGAAATCGTCGAAGAAGGCGGGAGCAAAACCGAAAGCAGAAGGCGCGCCTGCCGCCAGGCGAGTGGCAAAGAAAACTGTTGCCGGCCGCAGTACCAAACCAGCCAGAAAGCCCGCAGCCAGGGCCCGCAAGAAGAAACCAAAGCAGGCCGATTCCCGTCCGTTCCTGGTAGGGATCGGCTCTTCGGCAGGTGGCCTGGAAGCCCTGTCCAACCTGATCTCGGCGCTGCCGACCGATCTGGGCGTCGCCTATATCCTTATTCAGCATCTCTCACCCACCCACCGCAGCATGATGGTGCAGTTGCTGGGCCGCGAAACGGCCATGGTGGTGCAGGAGATCGTCCACAATACAGTCCCCGAGCCCGACACCGTCTACGTCACCCCATCGGGTACCAATGTCGTCCTGCGCGATGGCCGCCTTGTCTTGCAGGATGCGCCGCGCGACGTGATGCCGCGGCCCTCCGTCAATGCCTTTCTTTCCTCGCTCGCTGCAGAACGTGAAAAGGATGCCATCGGCGTAATCCTTTCCGGCACCGGCACCGATGGTGCGGCGGGCATGCGCGAGATCAAATCGGTCGGCGGGTTTACTTTTGCCCAGGAGCCGGAGACCGCCAAATACAGTGGTATGCCGCAGGCCGCAATCGATACCGGTTGCGTCGACTGGATGCTGCCCCCCGAAGAAATCGCGCGCGAGATAGCAACCATCGTACGCTCCCAGGGCCTGGTGAAAAAGGCCGTCCAGCCGCAGGCGGCGGCGTCGACCCTGAAAAAGCTGCTGATGAAGGTCAAGCAGCAGACGCGCATCGATTTCAGCGGCTACAAGGAGGGGACTTTGTGGCGCCGTATCGAACGGCGGATGGCGGCGCGGCATGTCTCCACGCCCGATGACTATCTCGCCCTGGCGGAGACGGATGCCGAGGAGATCGAGCATCTGTGCCGGGATATCCTCATCTCAGTCACCGCCTTTTTCCGCGATCCTGAAGCCTTCGATGCATTGGGTGAAGCTTTACGCACGATGCTCGAGGCCAAACAGCCCGGTGACGAGATCCGTATCTGGGTCGCTGGTTGCGCCACCGGCGAAGAAGCCTACAGCATCGCCATTCAATTGGCGGAGCTGCTGGGCAAGGACGCAAGCCAGTACCGGATACAGATATTCGCCACGGACCTGGATTCAAGCGCACTGGCGGTGGCACGTCGTGGCGCCTATCCGGAAACTTCACTGACCGCCGTGTCTGCAGACGTGGTCGGCCGCTATTTCGTCAAGTCCAGTGACCGCTATGAGGTATCGCGCGTCCTGCGGGACATGGTGGTGGTGGCGCGGCAGGATCTGGTGCAGGACCCGCCGTTCCTGCGGCTCGATCTCATTGCCTGCCGAAACGTCCTGATCTACCTGCAGAACGAACTGCAGTCGAAAGTGCTGGCGACTTTCCACTATGGGCTTCGGCCCGGCGGTCTGCTGTTCCTCGGCAAGTCCGAGGGAATCTTCCAGCAGGAAGGTATGTTTCAGACGCATCACAAGGGGGCCCGTATCTATCGGCGCCGGCCCGGCGAATCCCGCCTGATCCCGCCCGCGGCAATGCGCCTGCCGGAAGGTTACGAAACCCGTACTCGTGCGCACCAGGACTTGCATCAGCGCCTGCTCGATGCCGCGATCAACATCTACGTCCCGGCCGTCATACTGATCAATGCCTCCTTCGAAATACAACATATGCATGGTGACGTTGCCCCTTTCATGACGGTTTCTGCGGGCAAGCCGAGCACCAATCTGCAACAGCTGATACGCCGTGAATTTCGCGCCGATCTGAATCTGCTGATACACCGGGTCGAACAGAAACTGGGTTCTGCCGCCGGGCGGCCGCATTTGATCAAAACGCCGGACGGCAAGCTGCAAATCCGTCTTACGGTACATCCCATGGAGCAAGGTGTCTCAGGCTCCTATTTCCTGGTGGCCTTTGAACGTGTCGTCGAGAAGGTGGAGGAGGCGTCAACGGCACAGCTTGACGCCATGGAAGCGAAACTGGACGTAAAGGCACTGGAAGAGGAACTGATCTCTACCCGCGAGCGGCTGCAAACCGTCATCGAGGAACTTGAAACTTCCAACGAGGAGATGCAAGCGCTCAACGAAGAGGTACAGGCGGCCAACGAGGAGCTGCAATCCTCCAATGAGGAACTGGAGGCGGCCAACGAAGAATTGCAGTCGACCAATGAAGAGCTGACCACTGTCAATGAGGAGCTGCAGGGGCGTTCCGTGGAACTGGATGAAACCCTGAACGACCTGGAAGGGATTCAGAACAGCGTTGGCTTCCCGATCCTTGTCTGCAATGAAGACTTGCAACTGGTGCGCTTCAATAGTCCGGCGGCGACCATTTTCATGCTTGCGGAAAAGTCAGCCGGGCAATTGTTGACGGCCATGCGCTTACCGCCCGGGATGCAGGATTTTTCGCCCCGGGTACAGGAAGCGATAAGCAACGGCATTTCGCTCGAAGAGTCAGTGTTTACGAATGATCGCAACTATCTGCTGCATATAGCACCATATGAAACCACCAAGCCCGGCTATCATGGCGCCATCATCTCCCTGCTGGATGACACCGAGCACTTGGCCCAGGAGCGCGCCATCACTGAAAGCCGCGAGCAGTTGATGGCGTTTATGAACAATTCCGCTTCCATCGTGACGCTGAAAGACCTGGCCGGCCGCTACGAATTCGTCAACCGCCGCTTTGAGGAGGTATTCGAACTGGATGCCGACGAGGTGATCGGCAAGACTGATGCACAGATCTTCGGCGCCAACCATGGTGACAGCACCCGCGCCAGCGAACTGGAGGTCATCCGCCGCCAGGAAGCGGTGGAGTCGGAGGAAGTGCTGCAGCATGGCGACGGCGATCGCTATCTGCTGGCGGTTCGGTTCCCCCTGTTCGGCATCGATAATGTCATTCAGGGCATCTGCACCCAGGCCACCGATATAACCGACCGCAAGCGTGCGGAGGAGCAACTGCGCCTGGCCGCGCGGGTGTTCGATCGTGCCGGGGAAGGGATCGTAGTCACCGATCCGAAACAGCACATTCTTACCGTCAATGACGCCTTCACCAAGGTCACCGGTTACGCCGCCGAGGATGTTATCGGCAAGACCCCGAAATTGCTCTCTTCCGGACGCCACAATAATGATTATTACGCCCGGATGTGGGAACGGCTGGACCAGTCGGGCTGGTGGCAGGGCGAGATCTGGAACAAACGCAAGTCGGGTGACGTCTATCCGGAATGGTTGACCATCAATGCGGTGCACGACTCTGACGGGGCTATTTCCAACTACATCGGTATCTTCAGCGATATCACCGTGGTAAAGGAGTCGCAACAGCAGGTGGAATTCCTTGCCACCCATGACGAGTTGACTTCGTTACCCAACCGTGCCTTGTTCCTTGATCGTGTTCGCCAGGCGATTAGCCGCCACAAGCGCAGTGAAAGCATGTTTGCCGTGTTCTTTGTCGACCTTGACAACTTCAAGGTGGTGAACGACTCGCTCGGTCACGCCGCCGGAGACGAGTTGCTGCAGGAAGTGGGCAAGCTGTTTCGCGAATGCCTGCGCGCCGCAGATACGGTGGCCCGGTTCGGCGGTGACGAATTCGCCTTGCTCATCGAAGAAGCCAATATCGGCGAGGCTGACCTCACGGCACATCGCATCGCCGACGCCCTCGGCCGCCCCGTCAATGTGTCCGGCCAACCGATCTACGTCAGCGCCAGCATGGGGATCGCCATCTATCCCAGCGACGGTGACGACGCCGAAACGTTGCTGAAGAACGCTGATGGCGCGTTGTACAAGGCCAAGGATAGCGGCAAGCGCACCCACCACTTCTTTACCGACGACTTGAAGAAAGAAGCGGACGAAAGGATGACGCTGGGCAACGGGCTGCGCCAGGCCATAGAAAACGGTGAGTTATTCCTCGTCTACCAACCCCAAGTCAAACTGGATGGTGGTGAGATGGTGGGTCTCGAGGCGCTGGTGCGATGGCAGCATCCGAAGCACGGACTGGTGCTGCCGAACAAATTCATTTCCATGTCGGAGCAGTCCGGCCTGATACATCACCTGGGCGAGTGGGTTACCGAGGCGGCCTGCCGCCAGCTGGCAGGCTGGATTGCCCAGGGATACAAGGTGCCCCAGCTCTCCATCAATGTCTCACCGGAGCAGTTCCGGCGCGGAAATCTGCCGACTTCCATTGACCGCGTGCTTTCTCGCTACCATCTCGATGCCAGCCAGGTCACCCTCGAACTGACCGAGACGGTGTTGATGTTGGAAAGGGATCATAGTCAGCGACTGTTGCGGGATCTGCAGGCGCTGGGCGTCAGGCTGAGCATCGATGATTTCGGCACCGGCTATTCGTCCCTGTCCGCGCTACGGCAATACCCGATCAACGAGCTGAAAGTTGACCGCGCCTTCGTCGACGAAGTGGCAACCAGCCCCGATGGCAGGGCCATTACGCAGACCATTCTGGCCATGGCCAGGACGCTGGGACTGTCCGTCGTTGCGGAAGGCATCGAAAATCAGCAGCAACTCCATGCACTGCGCAAGATGAAGTGTTACATAGGTCAGGGCTTTCTCTTTTCCGAGCCACTGAGTGCGGAAGAGGTGCTTCCCTGGCTGAGAAAAGCCTGAGCGTTCGCGAAGTCCAAAACACAGGCTATCGACGGGAATCGCCAGGCAGTGCAAGGCGGGGGGTCGGGGTCCGCACCTGTGGTGCACCGCATATCGGTCTGTGACAGGGGCGACATGCGCCGCCCGCCGAACCGCCAGGGACTGGCGGCTCATCTATATTGTGCGGCGCGACGATACAACAGGTCAGGCCGGCGGATCGAAAACGTGCGCAGCCCGACGGCCGCCCCGTCCGCTCACCACGGTTAGCACGACACGCGCGCACTTCATCCGGGCCGGAGGCTGCCGCCTGGCTGACGGGCCGAATATACGGGCGCAACTTATCCGCGCCAACCTTCCACAAGGGATTGCAAACCGGGGGAGGCCCTGATATGCGAGACGTCTGCTACGCCTGCGAGGGCAGCAGGCGCGGCGAAGGCCTGGCGAAGTGCCGGAGACCGTGCGCGACGCCCAGACCGGGCATCGCGCACTGCCGTTCACTCAATGACCGGGAGCCGGCCCCAGTGGGATGACCGGCCTGCCGAAGGTGGCGTTGGTCACCAGGCCGAAGCTGGTGTACATCGCCAGCAACCCGCAAATCAGGCCCAGCCAGCCGCCGAGTATGCCGAGCGTCTTCACGCCGAGCAGCGCGCCCAGGCCGAGCAGGAAGAACGTCACCCACAACGTCAGGAATACCCACCACAAGGCCTTCGACAACTTGAACGTGCCAATCCACATGTAAAGCGTGAACACGCCCCACGCGAGCAACGTCACGGCGATCGTGCTGCCTGCCTGCGACAGATTCAAGACGCCGTCGTTGCCGAGCATGATCAGCAACGCGAACCACCACCAGAACGCGCCGTAACTCAGGAACGCGGTGGTGCCGAACGTGTTGCCGGTCCGGAACTCGAGCAGGCCGGCAATGATCTGGATGAGTCCGCCATAGGCCAATGCCAACGGCAACACCGCCTGCTCACCGCCATGCGGCAGCACGCCGGCGTTCACCAGGCTTAGCATCACGGTTGTCAACCCGAAGCCGACGAGGCCGAGCGGAGCGGGATTGGCAAATGTTGGTTTTGTTTCTTCTGCCATAGGACACCTCCAATCATGACGCGTCTTGCGGCGATGGGCACCGCCGCAAGGCAAGGGACAGGGATTTGCTTCGCGCACGCGAAGCGTGAGAAGCCGCGAGGATTAGTAAGATGCTTCGCTCCCGCGAAACCTCAGAAAACGCGCTCAACCCAGGAACTCCCGCAACACCACCATGGCCACACTTCCTTTCGCATTTTCCTTTGGTCTGCCGCAGTATTCCGCTCCACGCGAGCGCCTGTCAAGGGACGGACAATAATTTGCTCCGCGCCCGCGAAACCGTAGAAACCACGTATAAGAAATAGGATTTTGGTCCGTGTCCGCGAAACATCGAAAATTCTATCCAAGGAAATGGAGTTCGCTCACGGGGAAAAGGGCCAGCAGTGTCTTGCCGTATTTTCACCGCTGGGAAAGGAGTCGGTACCGGTTCGCCATACTGTTGCTTCGTGCAGGCGCTCGTTCCTGCCAACTGGGGTAGGCTCGGCAGTCGTGGTCGCGCTGCACGATATGCGCCGCAATGTCCGAAAGCTGGAACCGGCGCTTGTGTGGCGCCGGAAAATCCTGCTTCGGAATGCCCGGCGCGAGTTACACGGCGGGCACGTGACGGGGAACGACGCTGACGTCCTTTTCTCGAAATCCTTACCTTCCGCCGGCGGTCTTCATCCGCTTCCACTCGACGTTGTCACCGACGTTTGGATTGAAGTTGGCATCGTTCGACAGCAGGTATTCGCCGTTGGAGTTGGTCCAGACGTCGCGGTATCCGTTGGGCAGCTCGACCGGACGACCCTTGTAGGGATCGGCGTAAGCATTGACGCCGCGGATGGCTTCGCTGAACTGCCGGTTGATGCGCTCCAGCGACGCCGACGCCTCGCGGTACGACTGGTCGTACATCCGCCGGATCTCCTCACTGTTGCGGGTGACCGTCCGGCTGATGGCGGCGGCGTCGGCGATGCTCCGGCGCATCCGGTTCTCGAACAACTTCTGCACGTAGCGATAGGAGGCGTACCAGTCGAGGCTCACGTGCTCGGAACTGACGGTCGCCGCCATCGTCGGCTCGAACCGCGCGAAAGCATTGCGGGGCGCACGCATAGCATAGGCGCTGTGAACCGACCAAATCGTGCCCATCGGCGAGTTGTAGTAGACGAGGGTGACAAACACGTCCTCACGCCACGGCCGTCCGTCGCGGGTGTAGCGGTAGCCTACCCGGGCCGCCACGGCGTGGTTGGCGCCCGAGGCGCGCCCCACCGCGCGCGCGACCCCCGGCAGCGCCTGCACCGACACCCGCCGCGCCCGCTGCAGGTGGCGCAGCGGTCCCGGAAAATAGAACGTGCGGATGAAGGCCGGCACGTCGGTGATCGGCCGCCAGACGATGTTGCCGAGATAATTGGTGCCCGGCGCCATCGGCGCCACCGGCCGCGTCAGCCAGGTGAAATTCTGGGTCGGGAGATACTCGATCTCGGCGCCGCTGCGCGGATCGCGGATGCGCAGCAGGAGATTGGCGAGGATGCTGTAGTTGGGCATCCAGCGGATCCCGCCGGCCACCCGCCAGCCCGCCGGAACGAGGAAGCTGACCGCCTCGCGGTTGCCGATGCCCGGGTCTCGGATCGAGATGCGGCGGAACCTCAGGCTGCCCCGCGGCGCCGACGCACCCGCGCCGGCGCGTGCCCCGCCCCTACTGTCCGCCGTCTGCGGGCCGCCGAGCGAGAGCCGTTGGCGGCGCATCGTCAGCCGCCGCGGCCGGCCTTCCTCGGCGCGTACGGTGAGCGTGACGGCGCTGCCCAGCGACCCCCCGATCATCGCCGCCACCTGTTTCGGCGCCAAGCCGGTAACGCTGCGGCCGTCGACGGCAAGCAGCTCATCGTCCGCGCGCACGCCTGCGCGGTCAGCCGGTCCGCCCGGCAACACCTGCTCGATCCAGATCGAGCCGTCGTCATCTGCGCCGATGGCGATACCGACTCCAACCATGTGTCCCGAGGCGCGGGCGAAGGCGGGGCCGGTCGAAAACACCACGAGGAAGAGAAGCGCGAACACGAGGCGGGGCATGGCGGTCACTCCATTTTCGAGTGCGGCGGGCCTCTCAGAGATTGCGGCCGCCCGTGGCGCATGTCAAACCTCCCACACGCAAACCGACCGGGGTCAGACCCCGATCTCCTCACGTAAAAGAGATCCGGGGTCGCAACCCGGACCAGCGTTAGGATTCGAATCAGTCCGGTTCCAACTCCGCTGTGCGGGGCGCTGGCTGGCCGAAACTGAGACAGACAATTCCCAGCACGATGCACAAGCCGCCCAGCACCTGGATCCAGGTCAATCGCTCGTGGAAGTAGACCACGGAAACCGCCAGGATGGTCACGACCTCCGAATGCGAGGCCGCGAATGCCGGGCCGACCGGCGCGTGTTTCAGCAGCGTCATCCAGGTAATGAAAGCCAATACATAGCCCAGCATCGCGCCCACGATCCAGCCGTTGTGAACGACGCCGATCAGCCACGTCCGATCCGGCGCAAACGCCCCGGCATGCTGCGTCGCCAGTTTGAAAAACACCTGGGTCAACGTATCGAACAGCATCAGCGCGACGAAGCCGGACAGATAAAAGCGCCGGGTGCTCATGCGCCCAGCCCCGCCAACGCGACGCCGAGAGTGATCAGCAACACGCCGGCCACCCGCAGGCGATCCAGGCGCTCGCCGAAAATGATTTTGCCCGCACCCATGACGGCGACGATGTCAATCGCCGCGAGCATCACAGCAAGGGACAAGGGAACCAGCGACAGCAAGGCCAGCCAGACGAAAAACTGCAGCACAAAGCAAATTGCACCGATCCAAATCATCGGCGCGGACAGCATGGCGCGCCAGCGCCTCCATTCCGTGTCATGCTCGACAAGAGCGGCGCGCTTGAATGCCATATGCCCGGTCGTATCGAGGACCATGTTCAGGAACCAGAACAGAAATGCTAGTCGGGGCATGGAAAAACCAAATGGGGCAATTTAGCGAAGTGTGCTAGCCGACCCAAGGCAGCGGACGCGCCCGCAACAGAAATCCGGGTCACAGAACAATTATCTCCGAAATTACGAACAATCTCTCTCTGACCCGGCCTTTCCGCAAGCGCCTGCACCAGACCCTGGACTATCGCACTCCGGAACAGGTGGCGACAATGACGAGGCGCTGAATTAACGTGTCCGAGAAAGGCGGGGTAGCTCAGTCTGACCCTTTTGGTTCTCCTAAGCAAAGACTGCCTGGCCAGCTAGATCAGGATAGAGCTCGATTGGAGTTTTTACTCTGACCCCAAATATTCCAAATATGCGAGCCCAAATATTCGATAAAGTCTAAACTTAAAGTAGGGATTATCGTCGGAGGGGCGTTTTTCCCTATACGCCATAGAGCTACAGCGCGCTTTGGCCGGGCATTCACAAATGAATTCTTGTCGACCTTCGGTGCTGTCGCATCCATGACCGGGTGCGGAATGCCGCACGTACCGTCCCGGGTACGGGGGCGCCGAGCGTGGGCATGAAACGACCAGCGACAGGTCGAGGGGGCGCTACGAAACTGCTAATCAGAGATGCGGTCGCCGCTGATCTGCCGGCCGTGCTCAATTTGCTCGAGCAGCTGGAGTTCGGCGAGCACCGGCAGTTGAGCCTAGCCGAGGCTCGGGAGATTTTTTCGCGGACGACCGCCGATCCACACCACCATCTCTATGTGGCGATCGCGGAAGGCCATATCGTCGGCACGTTCGCGTTCATCGTGATCGACAGCATCGCCCACGCCGGTGCGCCCCACGCAATCGTCGAGGACGTGGTCGTCGATCCGAACTACCGGGGGCATGGTATCGGCAAGCAGATGATGCAGTTCGCGATGGATCGTTGCCGCGAAGCAGGGTGCTACAAGATGGCACTCTCCAGCCATCTTCAGCGCGAACAGGCGCATGCATTCTACGAATCACTGGGCTTTCGCAAACACGGGTTCAGCTTTCTGGTTCAGTGAGCCAACGATTCTGCGTCGAGACCTCAGCATCCCATCGCCCGAAGCACCGCGGCGGGGCGCAATGGTCTGTAGTATTGGGAAATACAGGGCCTTGACCCGGATCGCCTGATATTTGAACCAACTGCTGTCTGACCTGGCTATTCAGCGCGGTTTTTCAGGTGGAGGCAAATTCGGCCGGGCGTGCGCTATGGTCGACACCCTCGTAGCAGAAGACCCGGTTGCGGCCGGCCTGCTTGGCCTGGTACATGGCCGTATCGGCCAGTTGCAGCAGGTGGTCGAGTGCCTCGTCGGAGCAACCCACCCCCAGGCTGGCGGTAATCAGCAGAGGACCGTCCTCGGTCTTCACGGGCTGTCTGACAATGCTCTGGCGGATCTTCTCCGCCGCCTGTACCGCTGCGGCCAAGTCCGTGTCCGGCAGCAGAACGGCGAACTCCTCGCCGCCGATACGGGCACAGATGTCCGACCTGCGTATGCAGCTCTGCAGGAGGTGGGCGATATGCTGTAGCGCCTGATCCCCCACCGAATGGCCACGGCTGTCATTTATGGCCTTGAAGTGATCGAGGTCCAGCACGATGGCCGAAGCCGGCCGGTGGTGGCGCTGACAGAACTGAACAGATTTGTCTGCCAGTTCGATGAAGGCCCGGCGGTTCTTCAGGCCAGTAAGGGCGTCTGTCCTGGCCAGGTGCTCGGCCTTGTCTTTGCTTTGCTGCAACTCGTGGGCGAGCAGATAGTTTTGAGTGAGGGAGTCCGACAACACCTTGGTGGCACGCACGGCGGCGATCAAGGGCAGGAAGGCCGCCACCCCCATCAACACCGGCGTGAGTTCACCCCGGCTCAGCATCCACAGGGTGGCAGGCAGCAGCAGCACCACTATGGTGGCAATGGCGAAGGGCCGGATCGCCGAGTAGACCGAGACGGCACCACTGGTCATGCCCATGAGGAAGTAAAGCACGACGGTCTGGTGTAGTGGGGAATTGGGCGGCATGATCCATACTCCGCCCAATCCCCATACCGCCGACGACGTCATCAGGGTGACCAGATAGGGTCTTGCCCAGTTGCGGGCCAATTCCAATCCTTCCGGTCTGGCGCGTCGATAGGCGGCAAACAGGGCCAAGCGCAGCAGAGATGAGATGGCGAGGGCAATGAGCCAGCCCACCAGCACACCCGGGCCGGTATGCGACCGCAGGATGGTAGCCAGAATGAGGGCGCTGGCCACGCTCAGGAACACCGCCTGAAAAGACTGCTGATACAACAGCTTCAGCTTGTCGGCCCGGATCAGCAGTTCGATGTTCTGCTCCGGGCTGACTGCGGGTACTGCGGGACCTGATTTCATGAGGGCTATAGCGGCAGACGGCAGGACTTCTGTTGCCGTTGCCCCACCCTGGCCCGGAACTGCGCACCAAACAGGGGGCGGCGCCAATCGTTCTCATCGCGAATGAGGTGTTCCCAGAAACGCGCCTGCCAAACACCGTAACCGCCACCGGCAGCCGGCGAAATCGGCACCCCCGCGCGGCGCAGGTAGCGGACAAACAGACTCTTGATGGCGCGCCATCGACCCGAGTAGTCATAGTCGCAATCGGGCAGCGCCATCACCATGTGGAGGTGGTCGGGCAGGATGACGGCTGCGTCCAGCCTATGCGGCCGTCGCCGCCGTACCTGGCGAAAGGCCGCGCGCAACAGACCGATGTTGTCAGTCAGTAACGCCGATTTACGATCGCGCAACGTGACAGTGAAGAAATACGTGCCGCCTGGAACCCGGCTGCGGCGATAGTGCACCATGTCCTTGTGCCCTTTCCAATCGGCTTCCTGCCGCTCGGGAAATCAGCGCATTGCATCTCGCTCAAATCCCGGATTCCGCGTTGCTTCATCCGGGCTACGCCAGCTTCCGGCGCAGGATTGTATCCAGGTGATTAGCAAATGACTGGCGATCCCGCTGACTCAGCCCCGCCGGACCGCCGGTCTGCACGCCACTCGCGCGCATCGTGTCCATGAAATCTCGCATGGCGAGCCGCTGCTTGATGGTTTCTCGGCTATAAAGCTCGCCGCGCGGACTCAGCGCAATACCCTGCTTCTCGATCACCTCGGCCGCCAGCGGAATATCATTGGTGACTACCAGGTCCCCGGCCGCCATCCGCTTGACGATTTCATTGTCGGCCACGTCAAAACCGGCCCGCACCCGGAGCATCTTGACATACTGCGACGGAGGAACGTGGATCGCTCGATTAGCAACCAATGTCACGGACGTTGCCGTGCGCTGGGCCGCGCGAAGCAGGATATCTTTAATCACGGCCGGACAGGCATCGGCATCAACCCAGATTTGCATCTCGTAACTCTTTTCACGGTGTCGCCCATCTCTCGAAAACTGGGGCGGGACCCACGTAAGATTGCAATTGTCGCCAATGTCTAGAGTCCATTGGGTTCCGACCCCGACTTTTTTCCGGTCAGCGGTCCACGAACAGACTAATGCAAATGACTATCCGTTGTCACCGACACCTTTCGTGGTCCTGGTATTTTGGCTCCGAGCCCGATGTTCCGATTACCTGCCAGTTTCGTAGCCCGGATGCAGCGAAGCGAAATCCGGGGTCACTCCTTAAGCCTTATGACGCCGACGCCATCGATCTTATCGCCGATGTCGCGACTACCCTCAACCACCCCGTAGCCCGGATGCAGCGAAGCGAAATCCGGGGTCACTCCTTAAGCCTTATGACGCCGACGCCATCGATCTTATCGTCGATGTCGCGACTACCCTCAACCACCCCGTAGCCCGGATGCAGCGAAGCGAAATCCGGGGTCACTCCCCAAACACCCCATCGTCATCCGCCATCGGCCCACCACCCCAATCGACCGGAAGCACCCCGGCACGCACATACCGGCCAAACGACGAATACGGCCAATCGACCACCCGCTCAACCAACCCGTGCTTCACCGGGTTCCAATGAATGTAATCCACGTGCCGGCGCCAATCGTTCTCGTCGCGGATCAAGTGTTCCCAGAAGCGCGCCTGCCAGACCCCGTACCCGCCACCCGCAACCGGATAGGCCGGTACCCCCGCGCGCCGCAGGTAACGGACAAACAGACTCTTGATCGCACGCCATCGACCCGAGTAGTCGTGGTCACCATCGGGCAACACCATCACTACGTGGAGGTGGTCGGGCAAGATGACAGCTGCGTCCAGCGTATACGGCCATCGCCGCTGTACCTGGCGAAAGGCCGCGCGCAACAGACCGACGTTGTCGGTCAGTAGCGCCGACTTACGGTCGCACAACGTGACAGTGAAGAAATACCTGCCGCCTGGAACCCGGCTGCGGCGATAGTGCACCATATCCTTGTGCCCTTTCCAAACGACTTCCTGCCGCTCGGGGAATCAGCGCATTGTATCTCGCTTCAATCCCGGATTCCGCGCCGCTTCATCCGGGCTACGCTAGCTGGTCGAGCTGGTGTATGGGCCAGTAGTGGATACCCATTCAAGCGGGTTTGGGCTGTTTGCCTTGGTAGACCAGTGGTTTGGGAAACGCGGTGATGCAGTGATGTGGCTGGTAGCGGGGATCGTTACTGTGAAAACGGTGCTTTCGCATCGCAAGTAAACTGACTTGACAATAGGTAATCTGGGAGGGATGCACAATGGCAGGAATCATAGTCTATATCGGAAATAAACTCCTCCGTCCCCTTTTTTGCCTCTCAGCAGCGTTTGGCCCCGTGATGTGCGTCATCATGGCGCTCAATGCTATCCTTTTCCTGGTATCAGACGCGGGAGGCGAACGTGAGAGAAATTGCACTGCGCGCCGCCTTGCGGTGTATC
>JARRNJ010000014.1:0-39661 GCA_037385045.1 Gammaproteobacteria bacterium
CCCGTCAAAGCCGTTGACGACGAAATAACGTCGCGCGATGCCGCGCCAGCGGGCGAGTTTCAGCAGGGTGGCAACGCGCCCGAACATGCCGTTCGCCGCGGGCCGCTTCAAGCCGGCTCATCGCGATTTTCCACCGCCACTTCATCGATGCTGTGGACCGACGCACCCATGGCGGCAATGGAGTCGCTGATAGCCTCGTAATGCAGATCCTCGCCCTCGATCACGAGCACCAGGGTTTCCGTCTTCTCATCCATTTCCGAAACCGTCAGGGTGACGCGACACGCGGGGCATTGCTCGGCGATCGCCTGGGCAAAATCCAGGCCGTTCGGGTGGTGAGGCTTGAGCACATCCAGCACGATACGTTTCACGGTCAGCATGACACACCGTTATGTCAGTCAGTGAAGCGATCTGGGCGGAGGCATCACCAGGCGCGCCCGGTGCGCCGTGCGCAGGCCGCCGAGTCGCACCGCGCCGCCCAGTCCCGGACCAGCGTTTCCTTCTCCCGCCGGGTCAGGCGTTTGATTTGCCATTCGCGGCGCGCCGCCTGCACCCGCTCGACCGCGCCTTCCTGATACACGAGTTCCACCGGACGGCGTCCGCGCGTATAGCGGGCCCCGCCCCGCCCCGCACCGTTGTGCTGGTTCAGCCGCCGCTGCACATCGCGCGCGATGCCGGTATACAGGCTGCCGTCGGCGCAGCGCACAATGTAGACATACCAGTCCGCCACGGAACGTTCCAGCGTCACTCCTCGTGGGCGTAGCTCTTGATGATGTAACCGCCGGACTTTTCGTCGTACTCCAGCTCCAGCATTTTGCGCGCCTGGGCCTCTTCGAGCAATTTGCCGAAGGTGCGAAAGCCGTGATAGGTCTCGCTGAAGCCGGGCTTACGGCGCTTGAGCGCCTGTTTGACCATGGACCCCCAGACCTTCTCCTCCTCGCCGCGCTCCTCGAACAGATCCTCCACCGTCTCCAGTACCAGGTCCAGGGCCTCCTGGCGCTTTTCCTCGTCGCCCTTGGCGGCGGTCTTCTTGGCGGTCTTCTTGTTCGCGTGTTTGGGCTTGCGCTTGCGCTGCTTCTCCGCATCCCGCACCAGGTCGTCGTAAAAGATGAACTCGTCGCAGCTGGCGATCAGCAGGTCGGAAGTGGAGTTCTTCACTCCCACGCCGATCACCACCTTGTTGTTCTCGCGCAGCTTGCTCACCAGCGCCGAGAAATCGGAATCGCCGCTGACGATCACGAAGGTGTCCACATGGGATTTGGTGTAGCACAGATCCAGCGCATCGACGACCATGCGGATGTCGGCGGAATTCTTGCCCGACTGACGCACGTGCGGGATCTCGATCAGCTCGAAGGCCGCCTCATGCATGGCCGGCTTGAATTCCTTGTAGCGGTCCCAGTCGCAATAGGCCTTCTTGACGACGATGTTGCCTTTGAGAAGCAACCGCTCCAGCACCTTTTGGATGTCAAAGGCGGCGTACTTGGCGTCACGCACCCCCAACGCCACATTTTCGAAATCGCAGAACATCGCCATATTCTGCGTCTTGGGTTTGCCGGTCATGCTGCTCCCCGATCATCGTGGCCGCCCGACGTCAGGCGGCCAAAAAAGTTGAAATGAATTGTCGCACATCCGCTCGGATACTGCCTGCCCTCACTTGCCTTTCCACTGCACATGGTAAAGATCGTGGCGGCGGTCGCGCAGATTCTGCACCGTGCCGCTGTTGCGTGCCACCAGCAGGGTTTCGGGGCGCAGGTCGGCGATGGCGACGGTCTCCACGTTGGGGGTGGTGTCGGCCGACACGCCGTCCCGGGCGAAGGGAAAATCACACGGTGTGAGAATGCAGCTCTGGGCATACTGGATATCCATGTTGGCGACATTCGGCAGGTTGCCCACGTTGCCCGACATGACCACGTAGAACTGGTTTTCCACCGCGCGCGCCTGGCAGCAGTAGCGCACCCGCAGGTAGCTCTGGCGCTCGTCGGTGCAGAAGGGCACGAACAGCAGCTGCACGCCCTGGTCGGCCAGATGGCGGGTCAGCTCCGGAAACTCGGAGTCGTAGCAGATGAGCACCCCGATGGGCCCGCAGTCGGTGTCGATGGCGTTCAGCACGCTGCCCCCCTCGATGTTCCACCAGTACACTTCGTTGGGCGTGGGATGGATCTTCGGCTGCTCGTGGATGCGCCCGTCGCGCAGAAACACGTAGGAAATGTTCTCCACCCGCCCGCTTTCGACCCGGGTCGGGTGGGATCCGCCGATGATGTTGATGTTGTAGCGCAGCGACATGTCGCGCAGCGCGTCCTTGAAGCGCGGCGTGTACTTGGTCAGCGCCTCGATCGACTCGGCCGGCGTCAGCTCCTGGTCCTCGATCGACAGCAGCTGCAGCGTGAACAGCTCCGGAAACACCACGAAGTCGCCCTGGTAGTCGGCCACCACGTCGACGAAATACTCCACCAGGCCGGCGAATTCCTCGAACGAATGCACCCGGCGCTGCATGTACTGCACGGTGCCCACGCGGACGGTGTCCGGCAGGCGTCCGCCGTAGCGCTTGGGTCGCTCACCGGGCTCCTCCTGCGGCACCTTGGGATTGCGCCACACCAGGTGCACGGCATAACCCAACGACTCGCGGTCGGCGTTGATGTAGCCGGGAATCACGCCCACCACCTCGAAGCCGTTGCGTAGCTGGAACGACAGCACCGGATCGCGCTGCTTCTTTTGCTGTACCTGCTCAACGTAGTCTTCGGCGGAGCGAAACCGCTTGATGCGTCTTGCCAGCGTCGGCAGTCGCCCGCCGAAGACGATGCCCTTGAGCCCCAATGACTGGCACAGCCGCTTGCGCTCATTGTAGAGGCGCTGGCCGATACGATAGCCGCGATACTCCGGATCAACGCATACCTCCATGCCGTACAGCCACTCGCCATGGGGGTCGTGCCGTGAGGCATAGCCGTTGCCCGTGATTTCCGCCCAGGTGTGGCGCTTGAAGGCGACTTCCTGGGTGGTGCGGAAGGTTGCGCAGTAACCCACCACCTTGTCGTCGACTGTGGCCACGAACTGGCCGTCGGGAAAGTTGTTGAGCTGACCGGTAAGCGAACCCTCGGAATATCCATCCATGCCGGTGCCGCGATAGGCCCGCGCGGTCAGATCGGCAATTGCCGGTATGTCGGCACGGGTGGCAGTGCGGACGTTCAAGCGGCTGCGCGGGTTGTCCAGCCGCGTGGCTCCACGGTGTGTGCTCATCCAATCTCCTCACTGGTTCCCACGGATAGCTTAGACCACCAGGGCCCGACCCCGAAACCGCCACCGTGCAGCCCCACCACGGAACCCGCCCGGGACGGAGGCGTCGCTCGCACACCGGGAAACGGAACGCGACCTCCCGGTTGATGCCCGCCGGGCGGGGCGCCGTGACCACGGGTTCGAAACGCCATTTCTCAACCGCTGCGGTTACCGGCATAATCTCCCGTGCCGATCCGTTTAGGACCGTGCCAGCCCATACCATGGCCCGGAAGGCGGGGAATCGCTACAGTTTTGAGTGAAATGCACGCCATATCCGAGTAACCACCGGCCAATGACTGCTGAGCCCGACCCCGGGACGGGGACCGTATGTATCAAGCGTTCTATCATCTGAAGAACGATCCCTTCCGGCTGACGCCGGATCCGCGCTTCTGTTACGCTCACCCGAGTTTCGCCCGGGCTCGCTCCTACATGCGCTACGCCATCGACCAGGGCGAAGGCTTCGTCATGGTCACCGGGCGGCCCGGCACCGGCAAGACCACCCTCATCGAGGAGTTTCTCAGCGAGCTGTCGACGGAGCGGCTGGCCACCGCCAAGCTGCTCAGCACCCAGCTCCAGGCCGAGGAACTGATGCACATGGTGGCCCACGCCTTCGGCCTGCAATGCGCCAACGCCGACCGGGTCACGGTAATCCGCCGCATCGAAAAATTTCTGATGGACAATGCCCGCGCGGGCGGCCGCGCGGTGCTCATCGTGGATGAGGCGCAATTGCTGTCCTACAGCGGACTGGAGGCATTGCGTCTGCTCACCAATCTGCAACTGGACTCCCAGGCGGTACTGCAGATCTTCCTGGTCGGCCAGGAACAGCTGCGGCCGTTGGTCAACAGCCCGAACATGGAACAGCTGCGCCAGCGCATCCTGGTGGCCACCCAACTGACACCCATGGATGCGGACCAGACCGGCGCCTACATCGAACACCGGCTGCGCTGCGCCGGGTGGAACGGACAACCCCAGTTCAGCGAGCGCGCCCTGACGCTGATCCACGCCTTCAGCGAAGGCTTGCCGCGTGAAGTCAACAAACTGTGCGCACGCCTGCTGCTGCACGGAAACCTGGAAGAGAAATACGGCCTGACCGCCGACGACGTGTTGAGCGTGGCCCGGGAGCTGCGAGACGAACAGTTGATGCCGCTGGACCTGGACGACGCCGCCCGCATCGGTGCCGAACTCCCGGATACGCCATCGGCCCTGGGCCACCGCGATGACCAGACGGCAGCCGCGGCAGCGCCGGCAGATCCCGCCGAGCAGATCGACAACGCCGACATTCCCGTTTTGACGGCATCCGAGCAGCCGCAACCCGGCCACGGCGGCCGCGAGCGCAATGCGTCTGCCGATGACGCCGCTATCCGTGTGCCGGGCCTGAAGACCGGGCCTTCCCGCGCCAATGCGCCGGCCGCGGCACCACAGCCGAGGCCGCGGCGCTTGCGCTATGCGCTGGCTCTACTGGTGTTTGCCGCTCTGGTGGCGATACCCGGCCTGTGGCAGTTCAGCCACCGGGATGATGCGAGCCCGCCTCCGCCGCCATCGGCCGGCTCCGGCGTCCCGCGGGCCGCGCCCACCGCGCCGGCGCCAACGGCGCAGACAGCACCCACGCCGTCCGCCGACGCGGCGCCCACTCCGGCCCCTGGCGCCGACGCGCACATTGCCGTGAACCACCAGCGGCCGCTGCATGCGCCCGGCAACGAACCGAAACCAACGCCGCGGCCTGACACGGCACCCGCGGCGAAGGCTCCGGCCGCCGAGGCATCGACGGTGCCGAAGGCGATCCGGCCGCAGGCTCCGGCGCCACAGACCTCGGCGGCCACCGGAACACCCCCCGCCGCGTCCAACTCCGCGCCCGTCAAACCGGCGCAGCACGGCACCTCGGCGACCACCTCCGGAACGGCACGGGCCTCGGGAACCACGGAGTCAGCAGCCGCCGGGACGGCGGAAACGCCCCCCGGTGCGGGTGCGGCTCCGCCGGCGGCAAAGGCACCGGTCCAGGGGCCGACCGGTGATCAGGGAAGAATTGTCCACTTGCTAAACCAGGCACAGGCCGCGCTGGCCGACTACCGCCTCACCATTCCGGCGAACGACAGCGCCTATTACTATTATGGGCGGGTGCTGTCGCTGCGCCCCGACAACGCGGCGGCCGCGCAGGGGCTGAACGAAATCGTCTCGCGCTACCGGATGCTGATCCGCAGCGCCATGGACGACGGAGACTACGCCCATGCCCGGGAACTCATCGAGCGCGCGCTGCGCGTCCGACCGGGTGACCCCCAGCTGAAACGCCTCCAACGTCGGGCTGGAACACTGGGAAGCAACTGAGGCCGATCCGGCGGCACCGTCGTGGTCCCGGTCCTCATTCCAGAGACGATGCAGCCGAATCCAACGGGGCCTCACGGCTGCGGCGGCGTGGGACCGGTTTCCGGCGGCGGCTTGGGGCTCTTGAGCGGTGGCGGCGCCGGCCCGCCGAGCAGGGACCGCAATTTGGCGAACACCCACTTGATGGCGCGCCAGATACGCGGCAGCAGCCAGATCATCAGCACGATGAACAACAGCAGCAGAATCAGAAAGATCCACGGGTGGTGCAGCGCCGTCCACAAGCCGGCGATCACCGACAGATCCTCGCCGATGGAGGCGACCCAGTTGGTCACCGGCTCCGGCGAAGTATTGATCAGCACCCGGGTGCCCGCCTTGGTGGCGTGGGTGCCGGCCGCCAGTCCTCCGCCCAGGATCATCGCCGCCAATTGCACGGCCGGGCCCGCGTGGCCCACCGCTCCGGCGGCCAGCAGTGCACCGGCCGGAATACGCACGAACGTATGCAGCGCGTCCCAGCCGGTATCGACGCCCGGCACCTTGTCGGCGAAGAACTCCACCACGTACATGAAGCCGGCGGCGACCATCACCAGCGGGTTGGTGAGGATCTGCAGGTCCGGCGGCAGGTCGATGTTGCCGGTGGCGCCCATATAGCCGAGCACCAGCAGCGTGGCATACAGATTGATGCCGCTGGCCCAGGCCGAACCCATGCTCAAGGCGATTGTCTCGACGATTCCCATGCGTACCGACCTCGTCCGCCACCCGCCGTTGCTTCAGTCGCCGGCGCCGTCCGGGGAACATTTTGCCCCGGATTGCGCGCCGCTGCGATGCGGCGCGGGCCCCTGGCTCGAACAGCGGAAGATCATGCCCCAGGCGCCCTCGCGCGTACCGGCTTCCGGGCACCAGGCCGCGCAGGCATTCAGGCTCAGGACCGAAGCGACGACCAGCGCCGGCATGAACCGCCGGACCCACCGCCGCCTCACGGACGCGGTGACGGGACGGGTCGGGCAAGCCGCCCAGGTCACGGGAACGTCTGCCGGGTGGGCATCACAAGCATTTCCTGCACATTGACGTTGTCGGGCTGGGCATAGGCATACACCAGCGCGCGTGCGATGTCCTCGGCGTGCAGGGCGTCCACCCCGTCGCGCCGTTCCCGCATTCGCTGCGCCGTCATGTTGTACCCCCAGCCGGTATAGACCATACCGGGTTCGATAAGCGACACCCGGATGCCCTCGCCGCCCAGTTCTTTGCGCAGTGCGTCATGCAAGCCGACCACGGCAAACTTGGTGGCGTTGTACACCGCCCAACCCTCGATGCCGTAGCGGCCGCCGACGCTGGATACCGTGTTGATCATGGCCCCCGGGCGGCCGCGCAGCAGGGGAATCGCCGCTCGGGTGCAAAACAGCACACCGTAGAGGTTGGCGTCGATGGTGGCGCGCCACTGCGCCGTATCGCCCTGCTCGAACGGCCCGTAATAGCCGACCCCCGCGTTGTTGAACAGCAGGTCGAGGCCGCCGTAGGCGTCACGAACCGACTGGAACAGCGCCTGCGCCTGGGCCTCGTCCCCGACATCGGTGGGCAGGGCGACGCATCCGTCACCCAGTTCGTCGCGCAACGCCTGCAGCTTGTCGCCGCTGCGCGCCGCAATCACCACCTGCATGCCTTCGCCGTGCAGGGCGCGGGCCGCAGCGGCGCCAATGCCGCTGGAAGCCCCCGTGACTACGGCAACCTTGTCCTTCAATGACCGTAGTTGCATCAAACAAGACTCCTTTGGATGGGTGAATGGATCAATTTACGAATCCGGTGCCGGCCGTGCCGTGACCATTCGGTAAGGTGGTGGAGCAAATCCGGCCGGCAGCTGTCTTCATGGCTGACAGTTCTTGCACCCCAATCTGAGCGGAGGAATCCCATCATGACCACACGTCTCGTGCTACCCGCCATGCTGCTCGCACTGGCCTCCACCCCGGCTCTGGCAAGCCCGGCCAGCCAGGCCCAAGCCCACTTCCGGGCCATCGCCGCCGGCCGCGTCCATCACATCATGCAGCAGTACGCCGACGGCGCGACCTTCCAGTGGATCGGCGGGCCGCTGAACGGCTTCTACAGCGGCCGTGACAGCATCGACCAAGTATGGCGCAAATTTTCCAAGGCCGTGGCGCCGGACGGCTACCGGGCCTGGAACGTCAGCACCGCCGTCAACCCGGACGGCACCACCGTCACCGCCGACGTCGAATTCAAAGGGCGCAAGAACATCAAGGTACGTTACGTGCTGGTCTACCGGGGCAACAAACTCGTGAACGAAATCTGGCAGATCGACCCCGGTTTGAAGGTCGGTTGAATCGTATCGGTGTTGTTCCGCTCGAGCCGCCGCCTGCGCCTCGCGCGTACGGCGGATACGGGCTGCGGCCTTGAGAAAAGAGCAATGGTGAAACGGCAAGAACAAAGCGCATAGCTTTGCACTGGCACTTTATTGCACTCGCTCCATTGCTCTCGACCGCTACAGCGCCCGGGCCAGCCGTGCAACCGCCTATCGTTCCAGGTGGTAGAACCTGCGGTTGAGGTAGTCGGTGACATCGTCGATTTCCCGTGGCCCCCAATCGAGGCCGGAATGGATGCTCCAGGCCTGCACGCGTTTGCGCAGTCCGTCGATTGTGGTCTCGTGACGACCCTCGCGGGAGTGGGCCCAGGACTCGTGGCAGAACCGGCAGTGGTGCTCGTAGAGGGCGCGGCCGCGGTCGAATGCCGGCTGCGCAGCCTGCGCGAGCGGCAGCCACAATCCGCACAGGCCGAGCAGAACGGCCGCCGCGCGCCGCCCGCGTCTGCTGGTACGAACGCCCATGCTTGCCTCCTCCCTTGAATGGCCGATTGACACGAAAACCAGCGGCGACGCTCCAGTTCCCGCCCTGCGGCCCACAGGAACAAGCATAGCAACTTCCGGAACCGAAGTGCCGTTATTCCACCTCGAACATGCTGGCGTACTGCCGGGCGTCGAAGAACACTTCGATGGCGGCGATACGCCCGTCGGCGACGCGCGACCACTGCACCACCGGCGTCACCTGCAGGCGGTCCATACGGCTGAAGAAGTTGATGATGGTGCAGACTTCGTCGCCGTCGACGAAAGTCCTGCGCACTTCGATCCGTTCGAGTATGGGCCCCACCCGGGAAATGTCGGCAATGAACGCGCTGGCGTCGTCGAGATCGGACAGCGGGCTGCGGTAGGAAAAACCGGCGTCGGCGAGAAATTCCCGGGCACGGTCGAAATCGCGCTCGGCGACCGCGTCCAGAAAGCCCTGCACCACCGCATCCGGTGTTTTTTCGTTCATAACCCGGCTCCTCGCTGGCGGACCGATATGGCTCCGTACCTGGAATCTGCCGTCGGCGCTACTTCGGCAAAGTGATGTTGAGCTCGAGGATTTCGTAGTTGCCGTCGCGCTCGACACTCACTTTGACATCCTCCTGGCTGACCTGCACGTACTTCCGGATCACCTCCACCAGTTCCTGTTTCAGGCGCGGCAGGTACTCCGGGGCATCGCGTTCGGCGCGGCTGTGGGCGATGATCACCTGCAGGCGCTCCTTGGCCTGAGCCGCACTGTTGCGCCGCGATGCGCGAAAACGCTCGAACAGTCTCATGGTCAGCTCCCGAACAGGCGGCCGAGCAGCGTCTTCTTCTGCTCGTCGATGAAGCGGTGCGGCAACTCTTCACCCAGAAACCGGCCCACTGCGTCCATGTACGCCTGGGCGGCGTCGGTCTTTTCATCGAGCACCACCGGAACGCCCCGGTTGGAGGCCTGCAGCACCGCCTGGGATTCGGGAATCACGCCCAGCAGATCGATATCGAGCAGCTCGCGTACGTCGTCCACACTCAACATTTCGCCCTGCTTCACCCGCTTGGGCGCGTAGCGTGTCAACAACAGATGCTCCTTGACCGTTTCGCCCCGTTCGGCCCGGCGCGACTTGCTGGCGAGGATCCCGAGCATACGGTCGGAATCGCGCACCGAGGACACCTCGGGGTTGGTCACCACCATGGCCTCGTCGGCGAAATACATGGCGTGATGGGCACCGCGTTCGATGCCGGCGGGCGAATCGCAGATGACATAGTCGAAGCCGTCGCGCAACTCGTCGATCACCCGTTCCACGCCTTCGGCGGTAAGCGCGTCCTTGTCGCGGGTCTGGGAGGCGGGCAGCACGTGCAGGTTGTCCATGCCCTTTACCCGGATCAGCGCCTGATGCAGCTTGGCATCGCCCTGAATCACATTGACGAAGTCGTACACGACGCGCCGCTCGCAGCCCATGACCAGGTCCAGGTTGCGCAACCCGATATCGAAATCCACCACCACGGTCTTGTGCCCCTTGAGGGCAAGTCCGGCGCCGAACGCGGCGCTGGTGGTAGTCTTGCCCACGCCCCCCTTGCCCGACGTCACCACGATCACTTTTGCCACAGCATGCCACCTCTCGAAGCACCGCTCATGCGGTAAGGTTGATTCACAGGGGATCGGTTCTCAGTTGTTGGTCGTGCAGGAACACCTGCACCGGACGCCCGCGCAGTTCCTCAGCGATGTCCTCATAGACACGATAGATGCCGGCCACCGAAACCAGTTCGGCATACATGCGCCGGCAGAAAATACGCGCCGTGTCGTCGCCCTGCACGCCGGCGAGCGCACGCCCGTGCAGATTTCCATAAATATGGATATGGCCGTCGGCAAGCACCTCGGCGCCGGGGCTCACGGAAGAGAGAATGATCAGGTCGCCGCCGGGCGCATAAATCTGCTGTCCGGAGCGTACCGGCTGGGTCACCAGCCGGCTCGGGCCGTGCTTGTCGGTGGCGGGCGGCTCGGCCGCGGACGCCGTCTCGGCGGGGACGGACTCGCTCCTGGCGCGGCCCCCGCGCGCCGGGTCGCTGTCGGGCAGCAACGCCAGGCCGAAGCTGCGCGCGGCGTCACGCTCGGCATCGGCACAGTGCCGCACGCCCACCGGCACCAAGCCCTGATCGCTCAACAGCAGCGCCAGGCTTGCCAGATCCAGGCTGTCGCCGGAATCACGGATCCGGTGCAGATCGATCACCACCGGCATGCCCTGGAACAGCTCCGGCGCCCGGGTCACCTGCTGGCGCAGCTGTTGGGTCAACTGATCGAGGTCGGTGCGCAGGATGTTCATCACCGTGACGGTGAACATGCTGCCCTTCAGCTGGAAGCACGGCGTGGCGCCGGGTTCGGCGGCGTCGGCGCTCATGGATGGGGGGTGCTCATGGGCTGCGCAACTTTCGGGGTCCGTGAACGAGTGTGGCGTAATGGTACTCTACCCGGGGGTACTTGACTCAAGGGCCGGGATTGAGCGTGTTCGGAAAGTCGCAGAAAAAGTGTGACCGCCATCACGGCGATGGTGGTGCACTGTCGCCGAACGGGAACAACCCGCCGCCGTCGCTCGACGTTGCCATTGCGCCGCCGCACCTTTAAGCTGCTGCGCGAACACGGGAGTCGACCGAATCATGACCCAACCCACCCGAACCCGCACCACCGTCGACGCGCGGCAGCTCAAGGCCATGCTGCGCGACCGAGCAGAGCTGGCCCTCGTTGACGTACGGGAACAGGGGCCGTTCTCGCGCCAACATCTGTTGTTTGCCTGCTGCATCCCGCTCAGCCGCCTGGAACTGCTGATCGACGATCTGGTGCCGCGGCCGGGCACACGCACCGTGGTGATGGACGGCGGTGACGGCGAAGCGGCGCGCCGGGCTGCCGCGCGGCTGCAGGAACTGGGCTACACCAATACGGCGGTGCTGGAAGGGGGAATCGAAGGCTGGCGCGCGGCGGGGTTCGAACTGTTCTCCGGCGTCAATGTGCCGAGCAAGGCCTTCGGAGAGATCGTGGAGCAGACCTGCCGCACCCCATTACTCACCCCGCAAGAGCTCAAGGCGCGAATGGATGCTGGAGTCCCGATGGTCATTCTCGACGCGCGGCCCATGGACGAATACCAGCGCATGAACATCCCCGGCGGTATCGACACCCCGGGCGCGGAGCTGGTGTATCGGGTTCACGACCTGGCGCCCGATCCCGACACCCAGGTGGTGGTCAACTGCGCCGGCCGCACCCGCAGCATCATCGGCGCCCAGTCCCTGATCAATGCCGGAATTCCCAACCCGGTGGCCGCCCTCAAGGGCGGCACCATGGGCTGGCGCCTCGCCGGCCTGGAACTGGAGCACGGGCAGCAGCGCGCCGCGCCTCCGCCGTCACCGCAAGGCCTGGCACGGGCCCGGTCCGCCGCCCGCCGGGTCGCCGAGCGCGCCGGCGTGGAAACCGTCGACCGCGCCCGACTGGCCTCCTGGCAGGCCGACCAGGACCACAGCCTGTTCCTGTTCGACGTGCGCAGTCCGGAGGAATTCGAGGCCGGACACCTGCCCGGCAGCCGCAGCGCGCCGGGCGGGCAGCTGGTGCAGGCCACGGACGAATACGTGGGGGTACGCAACGCACGCCTGGTGCTGGTGGACGACACCGAGGTCCGGGCCCTGATGACCGCATCGTGGCTGCGGCAGCTGGGGTGGCCGATGGTCTTTGTGCTTGCCGGCGGGCTCGGCGGCGAAGCGTTGGTCCAGGGGCCGCGACGCACGCGGGTCCCGGGGCTGCGGCCGGCTCCGACCATCCATGCCGCGGAGCTCAACGCCGCCCTGTCCGCGGGTACCGCAGTAGTATTGGATCTGGCCACCAGCGCCGAGTACCGGGCCAGCCACATCGCCGGCGCCTGGTGGGGCGTGCGCGCGCGCCTGCGGCAGGCGCTGGCCTCATTGCCGCCGGCCGAACGCCTGGTGCTGACCTCCGCGGACGGAGCCCTGGCGCAGCTGGCGGCACCGGAAGTGGCCGCCCTGGATGCCGCGCGTCAGGTCAGCTTCCTGGACGGCGGCACCCGCGCCTGGCGGGCGGCGGGGCTGCCGACCTCGGCGGGAATGGAGCATCCCACCTGCGACGCCGACGATGTCTGGTACAAACCTTATGAGCACCCGGAGGCCGATCCCGCGGCGATGCAGGGCTACCTGACCTGGGAGGTGGACCTGGTGCCCCAGATCGCCCGCGACGGCGACGCCCGCTTCCGGCCGTTGACCGGCAGCCCGACCGCAACCGGCTGACGTGTCCTCTGGCGTCGGCGGAAAGCGCAGAGTGCGCGGAGAAAGTTCGCTTGATAGCCGCAACGGCCGCGCCCTGTCTGCAGACCGCTGCCCATTGGGCGTTTCGCCCTACCGCCCGGGTCGCGCGCTCGGTGTGCCGGTTGGCCGCTTGCCGTCGGGTTCATGCCGGATTCCCAACTTGGTTTATGCTCTGCGGCTGTGCGCGCTCTGCGTTTCCACCCCGTCCCGCCGCGCGGGCTGTGTGCACGCTGCGTCTGCGCTATAGTGGGTCCAATACGCGGGCCAGCGCCCGACGGGAGATCATCATGGACAATCCAAACCGACTGCGGGAATTCATCCGCCAGATGACGCTGTTGACGTCCCAGGCCGGTGCCGGTGAAGCGGAAATCGTGGACAAGGGCCGCGAACTGCTGGGCGACCTGATCCGCTACGACGACTGGCTGCCCGACGCCTTCGCCCAGCCCGACGCCCACTACTACCAGCAGTACCTGCTCTATTGCGACCCACTGGAACGCTTCTCGGTAGTGAGCTTCGTGTGGGGGCCGGGTCAATCGACGCCGGTGCACGACCACACCGTCTGGGGATTGGTGGGCGTACTGCGCGGAACCGAACGCTGCGAACGCTTCGCGCCCGCCCCCGACGGCACGCTGAACAGCCTGGGGGTAGCGATGCTCAATGCCGGCGAGGTGGACGCGGTGTCACCCACCATTGGCGACATCCATGCGGTCAGCAACGCCCTCGACGACCGGCCTTCCATCAGCATTCACGCCTACGGCGCCGATATCGGCGCCGTGCGCCGCCACGTGTTCGTGCCCGAAACCGGGGAAGTGAAGGATTTCGTATCCGGTTACAGCAACCACGTGCTGCCGAACCTGTGGGGCGCAACACCCGGCGCGCGCAGCTGACGCAAGCTCCGCCGCCGCACCACGTCGACTTATTCGACCGGATTCTCCAGGGTTCCGACAGGCTCGATGGTAATGGCCACCACGTCGCCCTTGTGCAGGAACCTGGGCGGTTTGAAACCCATGCCCACGCCGGCCGGCGTCCCCGTGGCAATCACGTCACCGGGTTCCAAACGCATGACGCTCGACAAAGTCTCAATCAGATCCGGGATATCGAAAATCAGGTCGGCCAAACGTCCATTCTGGCGCAGCTCGCCGTTGACCCGCGTCTGCAGCTGCAGGGCGTCCACGTCCGGCACCGCGTCGGCGGTGAGGATGGCCGGCCCCATGGGGCAGTAGCCGTCCAGGCTCTTGCCCAGGAACCACTGGGCATGCTCGCGCTGCAGACCGCGGGACGTGGCATCGTTGACGATGGTGTAGCCATACACATGGTCCATCGCCTCCTCACGGGAAATGCCGCGCCCCCCGGCGCCGATGACCACACCCAGCTCGCCCTCGTAATCGGTGCTGTCCCGCGGGTCGAGCCACGACGGAATCGCCTCGCCCGGCCCGATCACCGATGACGTCGCCTTGGTGAAGAAAATGGGCACCTTGGGAATGTCGTCGCTCCCCGCGGGCAGGGACTTCACCTCCTTGGCGTGATCCCGGTAGTTCTTGCCGACACAGAGAATGTTGCGCGGCGGACGCGGCAGGGGCGCCAACAGGCGCACGGAGTCCGCGGGCAACCGCCCGGCACCGGACGCCACCGCCGCCCGCGCGCGGGCGAGGCCTTCGGCTCCCAGCTGAATCAACCCCAGCATATCGGCCGGCAGTTGCGGTGCCGCTTGGGAGAAATCCACCACCTCGCCGGCGTGCCGGTCCAGGACGCCGATGGCTTCGCGGGAGTCTTCGGCAAAAGTGACTAGCAACATGATCAACCTCCGGTCGGGTCAGCCGGGCTCAGCAGCGGCACGCACTCACATTTCCATGGTCAGCAGCCAGGCCATACTCAGCGCCACGGTAATCAACATGGGAACAAACGCAATGCGCAAATAATTCCCGAAGCTGATCGGATACCCGGACTTTTCCGCCAACCCGGCGGTCACCACGTTGGCGCTGGCGCCGATCAGCGTGCCGTTGCCGCCCAGGCAGGCGCCGAGCGACAACGCCCACCACAATACGCCGTTCTGCACGCCAGGAATGGCCGTAGTCAGGTAGGCGACGATCGGCAGCATGGTGGCGGTGAACGGGATGTTGTCGATAATCGCCGAGAAGATGGCCGATACCCACAACACCAGGATCACGGCCACCACCGGCGAGCCTTCCGACGCCTCGCGCACCCAATTGGCCACGATCTGGATCAACCCGGTCTGCTCGGCGCCGGCGACGATAATGAACAACATCATGAAGAAGATCAGCGTCGGCCACTCGATTTCCTCCTCAACCATCTCGACGATGTGCACATCGCTGATGATCAGCAGCAACGAGGCGCCGGCCAGGGCGGCGATACTGGGCTCCATATGCAGACTGCCGTGGAAAACGAACAGCGCGATGGTAAACGCCAGCACCAGACCGCCCTTCATCAGCAATCGCCCATCGGTGATCTGGTACTCCTCGCGCAATCGCGCCGTCATTGCCGGTACGTCCTGAACCTTTGCCTCGTGATAGTCGCGCCGGAACCAGAACAAAAAGTACACGGAGGTGACCGCCAGGCCGATGAGGCAGATCACCACCAGATGGGTGATGAAGTCGACGAAGGTAAGCCCGGCGAATGAACCAATCATGATATTGGGCGGATCGCCGATCAAAGTCGCTGTGCCACCGACATTGGAAGCGAACACCTCCGGCATCAGGAGGGTCAGGGGACCAATCTTCAGCGCCAGTGCGATCTCGATTGTCACCGGGATGATCAGCAGCATCGTGGTGACGTTGTCCAGGAACGCCGAGACCACGGCGGTAATGAACATCAGCAGCACCGCCAGGGCGTAGATGTTGCCGCGGGCGAACTGGAACGATTTGTACGCCATCCACTGGAATACGCCGGTTCGTTTCAACACCCCGACGATAATCATCATCGCCATGAGCAGGAAAATGACGTTTTCGTCGATGGCATGCATGGCATCCTCGAAAGTGAGGATGCGGTAAGCCGAATCGAAAGTGCCAAGAGTGTAACTGACAAACAGGAGCACGGTGGCGCCGACCATCGCCGCAAGGGTACGATGCAGCAGCTCGAAGGCGATGAACACATACACTGCCAGCAGCACCGCGGCGGCGATCCACAATGCGGGCGATATGGCCCGGGGCACGGTCACGCTGTAATGGGCCAGGTAATGCGCGCCGCCGCTGCGGTCGACCCGTTCCTTGAGTACATAGGGCAGCTCGACACGGCCGGTGGACTTGTACGACGGCCGCTCCACCCGCACCTCCACTTTCGCGCCCGGCAACGTGCCGGGCGGAAAGTGCAGCTCGGCGTCATAGGTGCCGTTGGTCTCGGTGATCACCTCATTGGGCAATTGCAGCTGCTTGCCGTTGACAAAAAAGGTCAGCCGTGCATCTTTGACACCCTTGCCTTGCGGATTGCTGATGGTACCGGAGACGATCAGGGTGTCGCCGCCTGGCGCGGGCGCCTGCGCAGCCAGGACCGGTTGGGCCAGCAGCCCCAGCACAACGGCAATGAACAGGGCGAAGCGGTTGATAAAATACATAGTGGCGTAACTCGTTTTCGTTATTCTCACGGTATTGACCGTACACGAGCGCGCTTCGCGCCTCCAGCCCAACGCCGGTCGATCCGTAACCCGGCGCGCAGTACATGCCACGACTGCAAGCACAACGCGACGCGTGCCGAGGGGACTTCCCACCTCCAGGCGCAATTTACCAAAACAACCTGCAGCCGTCCCGCAGGAATTCACCATGTGAAAATTCCGCGTCCAGGCGGACACGCCATCGGCGCCCGCCACACGGCGCACCATACCACACATAGACCACGGGTTTGGCGCAGCTGGACAGGACGTGCTGCCGGCCCGCATCACGGCGGCGCACGCACCCGGCGTCGCTGCCAAACCCGGATGCTATGCTTTGAGTTGAAGGCCCCGTTACGCCCGAGCAAAAGCGGGCGCATTTCAGACTGCCGCATGTTCGCGCCGCGTCCGCCACAACCCTGCACCCCCTGCCGTTAAGGAATCTTCCGATGCCGCAACCACAGCCGCAGAAGAGTCCCCAGCATACGCTTCCGCCGCGCGGCAACTGGAGCCTGGTGATGTGGCTGGTGATCGGCCTGCTGCTGGCGTTCTATTGGCAGAACGCCCACCAGACCCAGGAGCTGCAGACGATCTCCTATACCCAGTTCAAGCAGGACGTATCCGCCGGGCGCGTGAAGCAGGTCACCTTCATGGGTGACCGCATCACCGGCGTGCTTGAACCCGGCAAGGCGAACGCCAATAAGAGCGCAAAGGGAACGAAGGCCTCGAAGGCTGCGCACTTCACCACCGTCAAGCCGGCGATCACGGATCCGGGCCTGCTTCCGCTGCTGGAAAAACACCGTGTGACCATACGCGCCAAGGCCGCCGGACGTTCCTGGTGGGTGACGGTTGTGGTCGGTCTGCTGCCCTGGCTGCTGTTGATCGGCCTGTTCTACTGGGGCATGCGCCGCATGCAGCAGGCCGGTCCCCAGGGGCGCCTGTTCGGCTTCGGCAAGTCACGGGCCAAACGGTTCGAAAAATCCAGCAGCAGTGTCACCTTCGACGACGTGGCCGGGCTCGACAACGCCAAGACGGACATGCGCGAGATTATCGGCTACCTGCGCGAGCCGGAACGCTTTCGCAAGCTCGGCGCCAAAATCCCCAAGGGGGTGCTGCTGGCCGGCCCGCCGGGCACCGGCAAGACCCTGCTGGCCAAGGCCGTGGCGGGCGAAGCCGATGCGCCGTTTTTCAGCATCAGCGCCTCCGAGTTCATCGAAATGTTCGTCGGCGTGGGTGCATCGCGGGTTCGCGATATGTTCGAGAGCGCCAAGCGCGAAGCCCCGGCCATCATCTTCATCGACGAGCTGGACGCCGTGGGCCGGGCCCGCGGCACCGGCATCGGCGGCGGCCATGACGAACGCGAGCAGACCCTGAACCAGATCCTGTCGGAAATGGACGGCTTCACGCCCAGCGAAGCGGTAGTGGTGATGGCGGCCACCAACCGTCCCGATGTGCTGGATCCGGCGCTGATGCGGCCCGGGCGCTTCGATCGCAAGGTCACGCTGGAGCTGCCCGAACGGCCGGCGCGCAAGCAGATCCTGCAGGTGCATACCCGGCACGTGCCCCTGGACGACGACGTGGACCTGGACACCATGGCCGCACGCACCGTGGGTTTCTCCGGGGCCGATCTGGAGAACCTGGTCAACGAGGCGGCGTTGCTGGCGGCGCGCGAGCGCCGGGAAAAAGTCTCCATGCAGACAATGAGCACCGCACGGGACAAGATCCTGATGGGTGCTGAGCGCGACACGCTGCTGAGCGAGGACGAAAAACGGTTGATCGCATTCCATGAAGCCGGCCATGCCATGCTGGCCTGGCTGCTGCCCCACGCCGATCCGCTGGACAAAGTCACCATCATTCCGCGCGGCCGGGCCCTGGGCGTCACCGAGCAGACCCCCGACGAGGACCGCCACAACCTCAAGGAAAGCTATCTGCGCGACCGCATCGCGGTGATGCTGGGCGGGCGTGTCAGCGAGCAGATGGTGTTCGGCGAAGTGACCTCCGGCGCCGAACAGGACCTGAAACAGGCCACCGCGCTGGCGCGGCGCATGATCGGCCAGTGGGGCATGAGCGACAAGCTGGGACCGGTGGCGTTCCGCCGCGGTGAGCAGCACATATTCCTGGGCCAGGAGATGGCCCAGGAGCGCGACTACAGCGAGCACACGGCGCAGATCATCGATGACGAGATCCGCACGCTGCTGGAGGAAATCGAGGCAATGGCCCGGCAACTGCTGCAGAACAACCGGCAAAAGCTCGAGACAGTCGTGGACGCGCTGCTGGAACGGGAAACCCTGGAAGCGCACCAGCTGCGCGAGCTGCTGCGCGAACCGCCCGCCGGCGCCGTAGCGCAGGGCTGAGCCCGCGCCCCGGCAAAGGTCACGAACCGGCGGCCGCCTGTTTCGCTTCCACCCCGGCGGCAAGCGCGGCGCCCGCGGCCGACAACACCGCCTGCAAGGCCGCGGTGGTAGTGTCTTCGGCCAACGCCACCGACGAGGCCCGCGTGTCACCGAGGCGCACCCGCACACAGGCCATGGCCTCGGCGTCGGTGCCCTCGCCCACGGCATGCTCGTCGAAGGCTTCGACCTCCACATGGACGCCCCGCTGCCGCGCCAGCGCGTCGACCAGCGCTTCCACGACGCCGTGGCCACTGCCGCGCAGATGGCTGGTCGCCTCCTCGCCGCCGACCTGGAGATCAGCGTGCACGCGGCCGCCATCGCGGTGCAGATCGTAGCGCTGCATGCGCCAATCGGCGGCGGGCGTCAGGTAGAGTTCACGGAACAGCTCCCACATCCGCACCGAAGTGATCTCGCTGCCGCTGCGCTCGGCATCGGCCTGTACTTTCCTGCTGAACTCCTGGGCCAGCCACCGGGGCAGGCTGACGCCAAAATCCCGTTCCAGCACGTGGGCCACGCCGCCCTTGCCCGACTGGCTGTTGATGCGCACCACCTCCTCATAGCGCCGGCCCAGGTCGCGCGGATCGATGGGCAGGTACGGCACCTGCCACCGGTTGCCGGCCTGATGGTGGGCCATGCCCTTGCGGATAGCATCCTGATGGCTGCCCGAAAAGGCGGTGTACACCAGTTCGCCGACCCAGGGGTGGCGCGGGTGCACCGGCATCCGGGTGCATTCGGTGTAGCACTCGATAATCTCCCCGGCGTTTGCCAGATCCAAACCCGGGTCCACACCCTGGGAGTAGAGATTCATGGCCATGGTGACGATGTCCATGTTGCCGGTGCGTTCGCCGTTGCCGAGCAGCGTACCCTCCACCCGGTCGGCGCCGGCCATCACCGCCAGCTCGGCCGCGGCCACGGCGCAGCCGCGGTCATTGTGGGTGTGCACGCTGATGCGCAGGTGGTCGCGGTGGCGCACGTGAGCACAGAACCACTCGACCTGATCGGCAAACACGTTCGGCGTCGCCGACTCCACGGTGGCCGGCAGGTTGATGATCACCCGCTGGCCGTCCTGGGGCCGCCAGACCTCGTTGACCGCGTCCACCACCTCCACGGCGTAGTCAAGCTCGGTGTTGCTGAAGCTCTCGGGCGAGTACTGGAACGTCCATTGCGTCTGCGGACAGGCGGCGGCGCCCTTCTTCACCGCTTGCGCGCCGCGCACGGCGATGGCCTTCACGCCGTCGCGATCGAGCCCGAACACCTGTTCCCGTTGGGCCGGATTGGTGGAGTTGTAGACATGTACGATGGCGCGCCGCGCGCCGCTCAGCGCCGCGTAGGTGCGGTCGATCAGTTCCTCCCGCGCCTGGGTGAGAACCTGAATCGTCACGTCGTCCGGAATGCAGCCCTCGTCGATGATGCGGCGCACGAAATCGTAGTCCGGCTGCGAGGCGGCGGGAAAGCCCACCTCGATTTCCTTGAAGCCGAGCCCAACGAGCAGGTGAAACATGCGCATTTTCTGGTCGACGCTCATGGGCTGCGCCAGCGCCTGGTTGCCGTCGCGCAGATCGACGCTGCACCACTTCGGCGCCGCGGTGATGACCCGATCCGGCCAGCGGCGCCGCTCCATGGGCACCGGCGGAAATGGACCGTACTTGCGGTAATCGAATCTGCTCATGCTTCACCTGTCTCGTGTAGGTTGGCGGTTCAGGGGGGATCGCCCCCTGCTGGCGCCGGCACGCAGGGTGGGGTGCCGAGCCTGAAACCAAGCCTACGGGAACCAGCCTGGCAGGTGTTTGCAAATTCAGGCATTTCCGTGCACTTTTTGCTATAATATTTCTCGTTTATTTAATTTATTGATTTTTTATTGCTCCAGATGGAAACTCCATGGCAGCAATTCATAAAATCGACCGACTCGACCGCCGCATTCTGGCGGAGCTGCAGCGCGACGGCGGGCTCACCAACCAGGAACTGGCCGAACGCATCGGCCTGTCGCCGTCGCCGTGCTCGCGCCGGGTCAGGCAGCTGGAGGATGCCGGCATCATCCTGCGGCGGGTGACGCTGCTGGACCGGCAAAAACTGGGGCTGGACCTGACCGCCGTCATCCAGATCGGCATGGACCGCCATACGCCGGAGCGGTTCCGGGTGTTCGAAGAAAAGGTCGGGAGTTATCCGGAAGTGCAGGAGTGCTACCTGATTACCGGCCAGCAGGCGGATTACCTGCTCAAGGTGGTGGTACCCGACATGGAGCACTACCAGGAATTTCTGCTCAACAAGATCACCCGCATCGAGGGGGTGAGCGGTGTGCACTCGAGCTTCGTCATGCGCCGGGTGGTGGACTCCACCGAACTGCCGTTGGGCTACGTCTAGGCTGTGACCTCTCGGTAGGGTGCGTTCGACGCCGCAGGCGGCAACCCACCGACTGGTTGGTGAACTGGCGAGAAAAAAGAGGAAAGAAAGATTTCCAGTTATTGTCTCTCCATGCTCTTTTCCCTTCACCGCACCTTAGGCCGATGCTCCTCCATATACGCCCGCCGGGCCCGGATATAGTGATTCGCGCATTCGATCACGCGCCGATCGCTGTCCAGGCGGGCACACTCCCCGGGCGGCATGTACTGCAACTCGAACGCCGCCTCCAGATTCTTCGGCGCCGACGGACTGTCACCGCCGACGGCAGCCGGTGATGAAGCCGCGCCGCGGCTGCCGGAGCGTTCGCCTCCGGCGGTGGCGCGAAACGGCTGCAGCGCCGTGTACAGCGCACCCAGCGTAACCAGCACCACCGTAAGCGCCGCCATGGGCAGCAGCCAGCGCGCCGGTGACGGGGCGGGTGCCGGACTGGCGGCAGCGGCAACTTCCGACGGACCCTCATCGAGGCGCGCGGCGCCGAGCAGGTGGTATTCCCCTGCCTCGCCGCGGGCAACGCGCAGCAGCCGCAACAGCTGCGGCCCGTCGATCAGCAGGACGTTCTTGTCATAGGCGAACGCCTGGGCCTCCCGGGTGAAGACGCCAGAGGTGACCACGAACGCGCCCGCGGCCCGCTGGGCACTCATTACACCGTACAGCTCCCGCACCGTCCGCACCCCGACCTGGCGCGACTTCCAGTGTTTGCACTGCACCAGGTAATGCTGTTCGTCCCGGGTCCCGACCAGGTCGACGCCGCCGTCGGGCCCGTTGCCGCCCGGCTCCCGCACCCGGTAGCCCTGGCGCCGGAAGGCCTCGCCCACCAGCAGCTCGAAATCCTCCCGGCTCATGGCCTGCAGCGCCGCCGGCCCGTCATCGCCGGGCGCGTCGCCATGCAGGCGGCGGTGCTTCCGACGGCCGAACGCCGACAGGACAGCGCCGCCGATGAACGCCGCCGGGAACACGTATTGTCCGAACAGCGCCAAAGTCTTCAGCAACTGAGCACGCGCCGCGGGGCCCACGGACTGCGGATCCGGCGGCGGCGCAAGCTCATGGCTCGCGATCGGGTGCAAAATCAGGAAAGCAATGGCGGCCAGCAGCAGCGCCAGCCACCAGGGCAAACGGGTGCTGGCGGTCACCAGCTCGTCGAACAGACCGCCGTGTCTGCGCGGCATTTTCAATCCTTTCGCAGCAGCCGTGCCCACCGCATGCGACCGAGAGCGCCGGCCACCCAATTCTCCAGGGTAGCCCAAGTGTAACCGACGCCGGGCGGACCCACACGCCGGAAGTCCGTACAAGTCCTGATTCCCCGGCACGACGGCGGACTATACGATTCGGCCATAATCGCGGTGCCGACCCGCAACGGCCGCAAGCGCCGCCCGGCGGGGCTGTGCCGTTCAACACGTTGATCCGAGGGGAACGCCAACATGAAACGCAAATTGCTGCATACCGCCCTGGCCGGCGCATTACTGACAACCGCCCTGCCGGGGCTGGCCCAGGACCAGACCCGCGACCAGATGCGGGACCAGACCCGGGACCAGATCCGTGACCAGAACCAACAGATCTATGGTTCGCAGCTGATGACGCCCCAGGAACGGGCCGAGTACCGCAGCCGGATGCGCAATGCCCGAACCTACGAGGAGCGGCAACGCATCCGCCAGGAACATCACCAGCAGATGCAGGAGCGGGCGCGCCAGCGCGGCGTCACTCTGCCCCCGGCGCCGCCGGCGCGCGGCTACCGGGGTCAAGGCGGTGGTATGGGGCCGGGTGGCGGCATGGGTGGCGGTAGGGGTGGCGGTATGGGCGGAGGCCGCTGAGCGCCCGCCCCAACCCCGTCACACCACGGTAAGGAACGATACCCCGTGCGCGCCGACGAACCCGTCGGCGCGTCCGGGGCCCTGTCCCACGTAACCGTAATCCTGCGCCAGGATGCGGCGCAGGCGATTGCGGTGCAGGCTGCGCCACAGCTCCCGGTAAGGCAGCACCTGGGGATGCTCGAGGTCCCGGAACAGGTCGCGGTGCACGCGGGGCAGCCGGTACCAGGGCACTGCGGCCCGCTGGTGATGGGCGGTGTGATAGCCGAAGTTGAGGTTCAGCACGTTTAGCCAGGGGAAGCGGGTCGACAGCAGGTTCGAATAGCTGTGCGCGACGTCGTACTCGCGCCCGCGCCCGTCGTTGGCCACCGGCTCGTCGCCGCGCAGCACAAAATGGGTCGCGTAGGTATGGGCGAAGGCATCGGCCACGAACAGCGCCTGCAGCATCAGCGCGTAGGCGACGGCGTAACCGGGCAGCGCCCAGGGGCTGGCGGCGTAGAGACCGGCGAACAGGGCAAGACGGGTCGCCAGCACCCATAGCACCCGGCGGCGCTCGCCGTGCAAGTGCGGCTGCAAAAACGGCCGCGCCAGCACCTCGTAGTGCATGAGCAACTCCACCGCCGGCACATGGCACCATTCGAATCCGTAGACCAGCCACCGCAACGGCCGCGGCGCCCGTCGCAATGCCGCCTGGTAATCGAAACAGGCCACATCCGCCCGGTCGCGGTGATGACGCAAATGCATGCGTCGGACCCGCTCGAAAGACGCATAGGCGGCCCCGGTCTCCCACAGCAGCGCCGCGCCGACGCGCGCATTCAGGCGCCGGGAGCGGAACAGCGTCTGGTGCGCACACTCGTGCACCAGATAGGCGGCGATGACCATGCTGTGGGCCGTCAACAGTATGCCGCAGGTGAATGCAGCCAAATGCGGGCGGGTCAACAGCTACAGGCCGAGGGCATGTCCGCCGACGGCGTAGGACAGGGCCAGAGTGTTGGGAAGCGCGCCTTCGGGCTCGCGCCAGAACGATGAGGCTCTGCTGCTTGTCGGACGCATGACAGACACCGGCGGCGGAACTCCCCCCAGTGCCAGCAAGAGCGATGCCAACCCGGGAGTGACGCGGCCGCGCCGTCAAAATGCGCCGTCACACAGCGGATTAGGGCGTGCGCGCTGCCGGGTTGGAAGAATCCGACACCAGTCGATGCGCACTGCAGGCGCGCAGATTGCGCGCCTATGTACGCCCGTGGTGCACGTAGGCGCGCAAGCCAGCCGCGTTCAGACTACGCTGCCAAACCCAGGGTCTGCGGCGCCGGCAGGGGCTTCGAGTCCCGCCAGTCGGCAGCCCTGCGCCACCGGACCACCGGGGAACAGGCCGTAGAGGTACTTGGCTCCCCCCTTGCCGTGGAAGCGTTCCTCCAACGCGTCGCGCAGTTCACGCACGTTGATATGAGCCGCCTCGCGCCGATTCGCGTAATAATCCTGCAGCGCCCGCACCGCTTCCCAATGGTCGTCCGTCAGCGCCAAACCCTCGGCCTGCGCCAGCGCCTGCGCAGCGTCACGGCTCCAACCCCGAGGCGCCCGGGGGAACGCCGGATCCGGCGCCTCGGCACCGGGGTGCATCACATCTTCCATCGTCATATCGGACACGACATCACCTCCCATGGTTGATCGCCTCCCCATCGGCCGGCGCCAGGCGCGGCAGGCAATCCCGTCCCATCCGGCGGCTTCCGTACCCTGGGGAAGCTACCCTTAATTAAAGCGCGCCGGGCGCAAGCCGCAAGCGCCCGTTGCGGCGAAGGCCGCCGCATGCCAGCGACAACCACCGGCGAAGCCGTGGGCGGGCAGCGGACCGCTGCGACCGAGTTGCAGGGTGTGGCAGGGGAACGGGCGACGGACGCGTTTCGCTCCGGCCCGGGCGGCGTACGCCCAGCCGCCGCAAGGCGGCCGGACTTGATCCGGCAGCACAACGCCCCCGGGGTTGAGTCAGCGGGATCGGCGGTGGCGCCGCTGCACTTCCTGTTCCAGCACCGACGCCAGGCGGTGCAGCACCTCGTCGCCGCAATCGGCAAAACGCACACCGATGCCATCGGTGGTGCGGCGGGTGACCACCGCCGCCACGACCACGGAGCGCACCGCATCCAATTGCAGCTCACATTCGAGCGTCGTTCCGGGCGGCCACGGCGCCTGGGGACTGGTAACGAACGCACCGTCAAGTGACAGGTCCCTGGTCGCCCCCGGCGCTGGCGCCCGGACGTCCCGAGCGTGACGGTAAAGCCTCACCGGCAGGCACACCGGGACGCGGACATCCGGCTGCATGTGACGGTCCATATCATTGCCCTCTCATGGCCTGGCTGCATTCCAGATGGCCGTCCGCCAGTGGCCGGCCGGCAACCGTACGACGGATTTCCGCATGCACGTTGTGCACTATCGCATTACCATGTGCGGCAGTGTCCGCGAACCGGTTCACAGTTCGCAGCGCCCGGACGCGATCCGGCAGCTGCGCTGCGCCCGCACATAAAGTGCCTTTTGCAACGGACAACGCCGATTCCGGCACTTTCTCTGGGGTGGCCCACCAGCCGGGCACCGTGCAGCGCATCCACATTGGACTATGTTTTGATACACCGGCTGCCCGCAGGGCAGCGGACGCGACCGACCTTCCGTCACCCGTACCCATCCCGTCGTCTGCCACTGGCGGACGATGGTCAGCGACCACTTTGGGAGAAACAATGACCAATGCGGCTGCCTCGCAATCAACACCCGACGACGATGCGCAGCCGGGGCAGCGCAAACGCAAACGCCGGCGCAGACTTGCGCTGGGCGCGCTTGCGCTGGTGTTCCTTGCCGGCGGCGCGGGCTACGGAGGCTACTGGTATTTCACCGGTCGCTACTGGGTGAGCACCGCCGACGCCTACGTGCACGGCAATCAGGTCCCACTGATGGCGCAAGTCGCCGGCACCGTCTACGCCATTGCCGCGGACGACACGGAACAGGTACACAAAGGCGAGGTGCTGGTACGCCTGGACCCCACCGATGCGCGGCTGGCGCTGGACCGCGCCGAAGCGCAACTGGCCCAAACGGTGCGCCAGGTACACCAACTGTACCAGCAGGCGGCCGAGCAGAAAGCGACCGTGGCGCTGCGCAAAGCCGATCTGGATCAGGCGCGGCGGGATTATGCGCGCGCCAAGCGTCTGCAAAGCAGCCACAACGTGTCCCAGCAGCGGTACCAGCATGCCCGCACCGCCTGGGAAGCCGCGCAGGCCAGCCTGCAACAGGCGCGCCATCAATTGGCGGCACTGCAGGCGGTCACCCAGGGCACCGACCCGCGCGACCATCCCCGCGTGAAACTGGCGGTGGCGGCCGTGCGCCAAGCCTACATCAACCTCCAGCGCACCCGCGTGCTGGCACCGGTGGACGGCTACGTGGCCCAACGCAAGGTGCAGGTGGGGCAACGGGTGCAGCCGGGCCAACCGCTGCTGGCCATCGTGCCGCTCAATCAGCTCTGGGTCACCGCCAATTTCAAGGAAACCGCCCTGGCGCACATGCGCGTCGGCCAGCCCGTCAACATGACTGCGGATTTCTACGGCAGCAAGGTCCATTATCGCGGCACGGTGCTGGGCATCAGCCCCGGCACCGGCAGCGCCTTTGAACTGCTGCCGCCGCAGAACGCCACCGGCAACTGGATCAAGGTAGTGCGACGCCTGCCGGTACGCATCGCGCTCGATCCCGGCGAACTCAAGGCCCACCCACTGCGTCTGGGCCTGTCGATGCAGGTCAGCGTCAATGTGCACAACGCCAGCGGCCCCGTGCTCGGCGAAGCTCCCGGCGGCCGCACCGACTACACGACCAACGTCTACCGACGCAACCCGACGCGCCTGAACCGCCTCGTCGACGACATCATTCGCGCCAACGCCGGCGACAGCACCGGAACGCTGGTCGACCGCAGTCATGGCCGCTGAAGCCTACGGCGACCATCCGCCGCTGGACACCCCGCGCCTGGCGCTGGTGACGGTCGCCCTGGCGCTGGCGGTGTTCATGAACATCCTCGACGTCTCCATCGCCAATGTATCCATCCCCACCATCGCCGGCTTTCTCGGCGTCAGCGCCCAGCGCGGCACCTGGGTGATCACCTCGTTTGCGGTGAGCAACGCCATCGCCGTGCCCATTTCCGGCTGGCTCGCCCGCCGCGTCGGCGAGGTGCGCCTGTTCGTGCTGTGCACGCTGCTGTTCACGCTGTTTTCCTGGCTGTGCGGGCTGTCGTTCACGTTTCCCATGCTGCTCACCGCGCGCGCCCTTCAGGGCGCCGTCGCCGGACCCATGATCCCGCTGTCCCAGAGCCTGCTGCTGTCGAACTATCCGCGCGACAAGCATGGTTTCGCCAACGGCGTGTGGGGCATGACCGCCGTGGTCGGGCCGGTCGCCGGACCGATTCTCGGCGGGTGGATCACCGACAACATCAGCTGGTCGTGGATTTTCTACATCAATGTCCCGGTGGGCCTGCTGTCGGCATGGGCCACCTGGCTGCTGTTGAAGGAACGCGAAACGCCGACACACAAGCAGCCCATCGACGTGGTCGGCCTGGTCCTGCTGGTGGTCGGCGTGGCCTGCCTGCAGATCATGCTCGACACCGGCAACGATCACGGCTGGTTCGGGTCGGAGCGCATCGTGATACTGGGTCTCACCGCGCTGGTGTGCTTGAGCTTCTTCGTGGCGTGGGAATTGACCGACGAGCATCCGGTCGTCGATTTGACACTGTTCCGGCGCCGCAACTTCGCCATCGCCACCATCGCCATGACGCTGGGCTACATGGCGTTCTTCACCGGCATTGTCATCCTGCCCCTGTGGCTCCAGACCCAGGAAGGATACACGGCCGCCTGGGCCGGACTGGCCACATCGTCGCTGGGCATCCTCGGCATCGTGTTCTCGCCCATCATCGGGCGCCTGGCGGACAAGATCGATGTACGGATCCTGGTCACGATCGGTTTCCTGATCTTCGCCGCCGTGTCGTTCAGCAACGCCGACAGCGCGACCGGTATCACCTTCGACCAGTTGTTCTACCCGCGGCTGCCGTGGGGCATCGGCACCGCCTGCTTTTTCATCCCATTGATCACGCTGTCGCTGAGCGGGCTGCACCACCGTCGCCTGGCGAGCGCCTCGGGGCTGTTCAACTTCGTGCGCCTGCTGGCGCTCGGTTTCGGCACGTCCATCAGCGTCACCCTGTGGGACCGCCGCGCCTCGTTCCACGATCACAATCTGAGCGCCGACCTCAGCCCCTATTCACCCCATACCCAGCAGTGGCTGGCGCAGCTTCACAGTCACGGGCTGGGCAGCCTGCCCAGCGCCGACCTGCTCACCCGCGTGATCAGCCGGCAGGCGTTCATGCTCGCCACCAACGACCTGTTCTGGCTCTCGGCCTGGCTGTTTCTGGCGCTGATCGTCGTGGTGTGGCTGGCGCGACGGCCCGATGCGACGGCGGCGGCCGATTAGGGTCTGTCAGCGCTACCGAAACGCCTGCCCTCGGGTTCGGCCACCTACCCCATGCGATAGCGTAACGCGCGCCGGCAGACATGTTGCAACAACAGCCTCAAGGCGGAACCGCTTGCCCGAGCAGGGACGAGCCCTTTAACCTGAACGAACTGCGCAACAAGGAGGGATGACCATGGCCACAAACATGACCGGCGACCTTGGAAAGCTCGTCATGCGCCTCACCCTGGGAATCCTGGTGGGGCTGCACGGGCTGCACAAACTGATCTACGGCATCGACCCGATCCTGGGCCTGGTGCGCGGCGCCGGCATGCCCGGCTTCGTGGCCTACGGTGTGTACCTGGGTGAAGTGTTGGGACCGCTGATGCTGATCTTCGGTTTCTATGCCCGCATCGGCGCCGCACTGATCGTGATCAACATGCTGTTCGCCTTTGGCCTGGTGCATATGCACAGCATCGCCATGTTGAACGCCAATGGCGGCTGGGAGGTGGAACTGCAGGGCATGTACCTGTTCACTGCGGTCGCGCTGCTGCTCACCGGTCCCGGGCGGCTGTCACTCAACCAACGCTGACCTGCTCAATTGACGCCGGCCTGATCGCGGGCGCAGGCGATAATCGCAAGGCTCGCCCGGCGTCCATGCCGGGCGGGGTTGGGCGTATCGCATCAACGACGCGTGGGCGCCACTCAGCCGGTCAGATCATCCCACGGGCGGAGGCGTAGGCGTGCCGCCGGAGCTGCTCTTGTCCTTGATCGTATTGACGTAGCCGGCGCCCACCTGAATCCGGTCGTTGAGGAAATCCCAGCCGGCTGTCACGGTGCCGTGTTTGAAGTTATAGCCCGCCGACACGTCGACGCCGATTTTCGAGGTCACGGCGGTGGGAAAATAGGACACACCGACCGCGGCCACACCTTTGTCCTGCTTGTTGGACGTGAGTGCCTTGACCGTGAACCCGACGTTGCCGCCGAAATTGTAACTGATACCGACCATCAAGCCGGGGCTGGCGAATGCCGTGCTGGTCCCGACCAATAGTGCCGCAGACAGGAGGAGTTGCTTCGTGAACATCGTGGATACCTCTCTCGAAGATTTGCTCGGCCAAATATCAACCTACTGCAAGCTGGCCCTCGCAGCCGGCCGCCGACCACCAAAACAGCGCAGCGACGCCGGATACCCCGCGGTGCCGCAGACCACGGCCCGAGCCGTGCCGGACCGATGAGATGGCGCGTCCCGGCGCCGATCTGCCGACATTGCGACAACCATCGGCGCTCCAATGCCGAGTCGCTGACTGTTGCTCGCTTCCCCGAGATGCCGCGCGAAGGCACAGCCGATAGTGTAGAACATATCGCGCAAGCCCAACACCAACCGACACCGGTCTTCAAGCGGCTGATTATTCATCCCCGTCCGGGTAGTTCGGAAAATTTGACATCCGCGAATCCGACCAACGACGCGGGACCCAGGCAGGCGCTGCGGCTGCCGCGCCGGCCGTCTTTACGAGATATTGCACTTTCGCCCGTAGTCCCGGCGTGGAAACCTTGATATTCTCTACGCCGCCCGGAACGGCGCGACCCGATCCGGAGCACGTCCATTTTTCAATGATTTCGGCAGCTGGCGACGGTGGGCACCCGGCTCTCATCGCGGTGCTTCGCGCGGCCAGCGGCGATCTACGGGTTGGATCCCGGCGCGACAGCCGTACGCCATTGGGCGTCGGCGCTTGACCGACATCGCGCCCGTGGGAGAAACGTCAGTGATGAGAACATCCTTGATCGGTGTCCTGCTCGGCATCGGCATCCTCACGCTCAGCGCCTGCGGCAAATCGGCGCCGCCAGCCCAGGGGCAGCGGCCGCCACCCGAGGTGAGCGTCATCACTGCCCATGCCCGGACAGTACCGCTGACGCGGTCTCTGGTGGGGCGGCTGGCTGCGACCCGCGTCGCCCAGGTACGGGCGCGGGTGGCGGGCATCGTGCTCAAACGCGCCTACACCGAAGGCACCGACGTGAAACAGGGACAGGTGCTGTTCCAGATCGATCCGGCGCCGCTGGTGGCGGCGCTCCATGCCCGGGAGGCGGCGCTGGCCAGAGCCAAGGCCGACGCGGCCAACGCCGCGACCACTGCCAAACGCGATCGCAGCCTCTACGCCAAAAAGCTGCTGGCGCCCCAGGATCTGGACACGGCCCTGGCCAATGCCCGCAGCACCGCCGCCGCCGTCAAGCAGGCTCAGGCCGACGTTGAAACCGCGCGGCTCAACCTCGGCTACGCCACGGTGACCGCGCCCATCGCCGGGCGCGCCGGCCGGGCGCTGGTCACCGAGGGGGCCCTGGTGGGCCAGGGCGAAGCCACCCAACTCACGACCGTCGAGCAGATCGATCCCATTTACGTGGACTTCAGCGAGTCGGCCGACGAACTGCAGCGCATAGAGGCGACCGCCGGGACGAGCCACGCCGCTCGCGTCGACGTATTGATGGCCAATGGAAAGCCCTATCCGCATTCCGGCACCATCGATTTTTCCGGCGTGAACGTGGACCCGAATACCGGCACGGTGGCGTTGCGCGCGGTGGTGCCCAACCCGGATCACCGGCTGCTGCCCGGGATGTTCGTCAGCGTGCGCCTCACCATCGGACAATTGCATCAAGCCTATCTACTGCCCCAGGAAGCCGTGCTGCGCGACCAACAGGGCGCCTATGTGCTGGTGGTCGACGCCTCGGGCAAGGTGGCCCGGCGCCGGATGACAACCCACGGCATGACGCGCACCGATTGGATCGCAACCGGCGACCTGCAGGCCGGCGACCGGATCATCGTCGAAGGCCTGCAGAAGGTCCGTCCCGGCTCCCCTGCCAAGGCAGTGCCGGCTCACGCCGCCGTTGGCGCCGGCCCCGGCGCCTGAGGCCCGATCGATGCCGCGTTTTTTCATCGATCGCCCGATCTTCGCCTGGGTCATCGCCATCCTGATCACCCTTGCGGGCGCGGTGGCCATATTCCGCCTGCCGGTGTCGGCCTACCCGCCCATCGCCCCGCCCCAGGTGAGCATCAGCGCCAGCTATCCGGGCGCCAGCGCCGAGGTGGTGGAAAAGACCGTCACCTCGGTAATCGAACAACAGCTCACCGGCGTCGACAACCTGCTGTACTTCGATTCCACCTCGCGGTCCAACGGCACCGTGCAGATCACCCTGACCTTCACCAGCGGCACCGATCCGGACACCGCTGTGGTGCAGGTGCAGAACCGCCTGAGCGTGGCCGAACCACGCCTGCCCCAGGAGGTGGTGCAGAACGGCATCACCGTGGCCAAGGCCAACAGCGCCTTCCTCATGGTGGTGGCGCTCAAGTCCAAGGACCCCAGCCTCGACACCTATGCGCTGAACAACTTGATCTCCGCCCGCGTGCTCGACCCCATCCAGCGCCTGCCGGGCGTGGGCGGCGCACGCCTGTTCGGCGCCAGCTATGCCATGCGCATCTGGCTCAACCCGGACAAGCTGCGCGGCTACGGCCTGAGCGCCTCGGACGTGCTCGATGCGGTGCGCAACCAGAACGTACAGATCGCCGCCGGTTTCATCGGCGCGGAGCCGGCACCGAAGGGCCAGGGTTTCACCGCTTCGGTCAGCGCCGCGAGCCGCTTCACCACGCCCAAGCAGTTCGCCAACATCATCCTGCACACCAATCCTGACGGCAGCACGGTACGGCTCAAGGACGTGGCCCGGATCGCCCTGGGCGCCGAGGCCTACGGTCACGACGTGCACGTCAACGGCACGCCCATCGCGGGCTTCGCCATTCAGCTCGCACCGGACGCCAACGCCCTGCACGTCGCCGACGAAATCCGCGCCAAGATGAAGCAGTTGGCGGAGTACTTCCCCCAGGGCGTGAGCTGGTTCGTGCCCTATGACAGCACCACCTTCATCAGCATCTCCATCCGCGAGGTGATCCAGACCCTGCTCGAGGCCGTGGTGCTGGTGTTCCTGGTGATGCTGCTGTTCCTGCAGAACCTGCGCGCCACGCTGATCCCCACCCTGGTGGTGCCGGTGGCGCTGACCAGCGCCTTTGCCGGCATGTATGCGGTCGGATTTTCCATCAATGTGCTGAGCCTGTTCGCTCTGGTACTGGCCATCGGCCTGGTGGTGGACGACGCCATCGTGGTGGTGGAAAACGTCGAACGCATCATGACCGAGGAAGGCTTGTCGCCGAAGGAAGCCACCCGCAAGGCCATGGGTCAGATCACCGGCGCCATTGTCGCCATGACCACGGTGCTGGCGGCGGTATTCATCCCCATGGCCCTGGTGACCGGCAGCGTGGGCGCCATCTATCGCCAGTTCTCGCTCACCATCGCCATCTCCATGGTCATCTCGGCGGTGATGGCCTTGAGCTTCACCCCGGCACTGTGCGCCACCCTAATCAAACCCGTGCACAAGGAACCCAACTGGTTCCTGCGCGGATTCAACCGCTTCTATGAGGCACTGACCCGCGGCTATCTGCACCGGGTCACCAAGGCCATCCGCCACACGCCGCGCTGGATGGTGAGCTTCGTCGTCCTGGTGGGCCTCGCCGGCTTCCTGTTCACGCGCCTGCCCACCAGCTTCGTGCCGTCGGAGGATCAGGGCTACGCGCTGGCCATCGTGCAACTGCCGCCGGGCGCCACCATAGGGCGCACCGGCAAGGTGCTGCGACAGCTGGAGACGGTCATCCAGAAGAACCCGGCGGTGAACATGGTGCTCGACGTGGCCGGCTTCAGCTTCGTGGGCCAGGGCGAAAACGTGGGCCTGGCCTTCATCCGCCTCAAGCCGTGGAGCAAGCGCACCAAACCCACCGAACAGATCGGCGCCTTCCTGGGCTGGGCCAACGGCGCGGTGCAGAGCATCAAGGGCGCGCGCATTTTCGTGCTCAACCTGCCCACCATCCGCGGCCTGGGGCGCTTCGGCGGGTTCGACTTCCGCCTGGAGGACCGCGCCGGTCTCGGTCACGACAAACTCATGCAAGCACGCAACATACTGTTGGGCGCGGCGGCCAAGAACCCGGTGCTCGCCCGCGTGCGGCCGAGCCAGCTGGAGGACGCGCCCGAACTGCATCTGCACGTGGACCGGGTGAAGGCCAAGGCCATGGGGCTGAAGCTGGAGGACATCTACAACGCCATCCGCCTGATGCTGGCACCGGTGTATGCCAACGACTTCAACTACCAGGGCCGCGTGCTGAAGGTGCTGTTGCAGGCCGACGCGCCGTTCCGTTCGAAGCCGGGTGACATCAGCGATTTCTACATTCCCAGCAGCAGCGGCGGCACCGACCACATGGTGCCCCTGAGCAGCGTGGTCACCCCGAGCTGGACCGAAGCGCCGCCGGCCATCGATCATTACAACGGCTTCCCCTCCATCACGATCAACGGCAGTGCCGCGCCGGGCCACAGTTCCGGTCAGGCCATGGCGGCCATGGAAAAGATCGTGAAAAAGGACCTGCCCCGCGGCGTCGGCTATGAATGGTCGGGCCAGTCGTTCCAGGAAATCATCTCCGGCCAGCAGGCGCCGATCCTGTTCGCGCTGTCGCTGCTGGTGGTGTTCCTGGCTCTGGCGGCACTGTATGAGAGCTGGTCCGTCCCGGTGGCGGTGATGATGGTGGTACCGCTGGGCGTACTGGGCGCGCTCGCCTTCACCTGGCTGCGGGGCCTGGAGAACGACGTCTACTTCAAGGTGGGTCTGATCGCGGTCATCGGCCTGTCGGCGAAAAACGCCATCCTCATCATCGAGTTTGCCAACACCATGCGCAAGGAAGGCCGCGGTCTGCTGGAGGCCACCATCGAGGCCTGCCGGCTGCGCCTGCGGCCGATCCTCATGACCTCCATCGCCTTCATCCTCGGCGTGACGCCGCTGGCCATATCCACCGGCGCCGGCGCCAACAGCCGCCACGCCATCGGCACCGACGTCATGGGCGGCATGGTCGGGGCGACCGTGCTCGGCGTGCTGTTCGTGCCGGTGTTCTATGTCGTGGTCCGGCGCCTGCTCGGCGACAAGAGCGACGGAACCGGTGAACGCGCACCGGAAGCCTCCACCGGCGACGACGGCTGAGTCCGCCGGACGACTGCGTCCACGCTCACACGTCAGGCGATACGGTTCGGCGCTGCCGAACCGCGCCGGCGCGTTGTGGCGCTGTGGAAATCCCCCACCGCTCGCGCCCTCGAAATCCACGGCCGGTGCCCTATAGTCAGATCAGGCCCTGTCAACGCCACCGGGGAGCGGACCGCAAAACCATGCCGCGCATTCGCGTCAACGGCCAATGGCAGCATCCGGACGCCGACGCCGATACACCCTTGCTGTGGGTGCTGCGCGATCACCTGCAGCTCAAAGGAACCAAATTCGGCTGCGGGGTCGGCATCTGCGGCATTTGCACCGTACTCGCCGACGGCGAACCGCTGCACAGCTGCATGGTCTCCCTGGGAGAGGCCGCCGGACGCGACATCACCACCATCGAAGGCCTGGCACGCAGCGGCCATCCGCTGCTGTCGGCATGGCTTGCGGAGCAGGTGCCCCAATGCGGCTATTGCCAGCCGGGCCAGATCATAACCGCCGCCGCCCTGCTGGCACGCCACCCCCACCCTGACGCGGAGCAGATCGCCGAGGCCATGAACGGCGTGCTGTGCCGCTGCGGCACCTATCAGCGCGTCCGCCGCGGCGTGGCGAGGGCCACGCAGCTCACGGCCGCACAAGCGCGACCGCTGGCCGAAGCTGCCGGAGTCGACGATGCCGGCGTAACCTTGGACGACTGGATCCGCATCGGCAACGACGGCACCGTCACCGTACAGATCAACCATGCGGAAATGGGCCAGGGCGTGACCACGGCGCTGGCGGCGCTGATCGCCGAGGAACTGGAAGTGGACCTGTCCCAGGTGCGCACCGAGTTCGCCCCCGCCGAGCGGCGCTACCGCAACCCGGTATTCGACGAACAGACCACCGGCGGCAGCACCAGCGTCCGCGGCGAATGGGAGCGCCTGTCGCGGGCCGGCGCCCGCGTCCGCGTGCGGCTGATCAAGGCGGCCGCCAGGCAGTGGCGAGCACGACAGCGCGACTGCGTGGCCGAGCACGGCACCGTGCTGCACCGCCCCACCGGCCGGCGCCTGGCCTACGGCGCACTGGCACCCAGTGCCGCTGCCATTGCCGCGCCGCAGCGGGTGCGCCTGAAGGGGCCCCACGAGTACCGGCTGCTCGGCCGGCCGCTGCCGCGCCTGGAGCTGCCCGACATGACTGCCGGCCGGGCCGTTTACGGCATCGACGTCGCCCTTCCCGGCTGCCGCGTGGCGTCGGTGTTGCGCTGCCCGGTGTTCGGCGGCAGTTTGCGCCGCTACGATGCGGCCGCGGCGCGGGCGGTGCCGGGGGTGGAGCGGGTGCTGGCCATCACCGGCGGCGTGGCGGTGGTCGCCCGGGACACGTGGTCGGCGCTGCGCGGCCGCGAGGCGCTGCAGGTCGACTGGGATCCCGGTCCCGCCCCCCGGCTGGACAACGCCGTTCTCGAACAACTGCTGGAAGCCGGCCTGAACACCGCCGGCGAGGTGCGCCGGCACCGGGGCCGTCCGGCCCAGCTCCTGAAGGGCGCCGAGCAGGTAATCGAAGCCGACTACAACACCGCGCCGCTGGCCCACGCCGCCCTCGAGCCCATGAACTGCACCGCCCGGCTGACGGCGGACGGCTGCGAGGTCTGGGTCGGCACCCAGAGCCAGGAAGGCGCGCGCAATACCGCGGCCGCAGTCAGCGGCCTGCCGCTGCGCAAGGTGCGGGTGCACTCCCAGTACCTGGGCGGGGCATTCGGCGGCCGGCTGGAGTCGGATGCGGTCGCCGATGCCGTGGAACTGGCCCAGGCCACCGGCTGGCCGGTTCAAGTGCTATGGACCCGCGCCGACGATATGCAGCATGACCACTACCGCCCGCCGTTCCGGGCACGGCTGCGCGGGCTGCTGGACCGCGACGGCTGGCCGCTGGCCTGGTGGCAGCGCGGCGCCGGCGCCGGGGTGGCCGGCGAGGCATGGGCCCAATGCCCCTACGAGATCCCCCACCTGCACACGGAATTCGTGGCCGTGGACACGCCGCTGCCCGCCGGCGCCTGGCGCTCGGTAGGCGCCGGCCAGGATGCGTTCGCCGTGGAATCATTCATCGACGAGTTGGCCCGCGCCGCGGGCCGGGATCCGTTCGAATACCGCCGTGCCCTGCTGGGCGATGCCCCTTATCACCGCGCAGTACTGGAATCCGCGGCGGAAAAGGCCGGTTGGGGCACCCCGGCACCGGCGGGCCACTATCGAGGCATCGCCGCCTACCGCTCGTTCGGCAGTTACGCCGCCGAGGTGGCCGAAGTGTCGGTGCACGCCGGCGTGATCAACGTCCACCGGGTGGTATGCGCCGTCGACTGCGGCCGTATCGTCAATCCCGACACCGTCCGCGCACAGATGGAAGGCGGCATCGCCTTCGGCCTGTCCGCGGCGCTGAAGGAAGCCGTGGTCGTCGAAAATGGCCGCGTGCCGCAGGGGACCTACCAGGACTACCCGATCCTGACCTTCGCCGAGATGCCGGAAGTGGAAGTTCACATCATCCGCTCCGACGGGCCGCCGGGCGGGGCCGGCGAACCGGGTGTGCCACCGATCGCCCCGGCAGTGGCCAACGCCGTCGCCGCGGCCACCGGCATACGCCTGCGCGGCCTGCCGTTGCGTCTTCCGGCATGAGACAACCGTAGGGTGCGTTCGCCGCCGCAGGCGGCAACGCACCATCTGGCCGCTGCGGCACTTGCGTTACGCATGCGGCGGGCCGACAGTCGGCGGAGTCCGGATGGAACGACGCGCTATCCGGGGTAACCACCGTTGGGAGAGTTGCGAGTGGCTTGTGTGGCGAGCAACGAGGATGGGCGTTTCGGCCTAGGGAACCTCTGCACAGGCCGCCGAAGCGGCCCTCACTGCGTTGCAAAGGCGCTCGGAATGCTCATTTGCTGTGAGTAATATGCGCTTCCTCGCGCCTTTGCACCTTTGTGATCATCCACTTGATCGACGTGTGCAGAGGTTGCCTGGCTACTCGCTACCCGTCACTCGCTACTCGCCTCTTGCTGTTGCGCCGCGCGCACCCGCCGGCCCAGCTCGCGAATCGCCTCGTTGACGCTCATCCCCTGATCGACCAGGTGTTTAACGTACTCGGCCTTGGCCAGCACGTTGATGGTTTCTTCCACCGAGGCCTCCGAGTCGCAGGGATTGCTGCCCTCGCTGAGCTGGCGGCCGATGCAATCTTCCAGTTGCTGCGGGGTAAAGCGCTTGGCCAATTCCCGGATCTCACCGATATGCATATCCTGGCGCGGCATTCCGCCGCCTTTGTCGTCATTGGGTGTCATAATGGCAGGAGTTTCCCGTGGTCGTGATGAACATAGCGTATAATTTCGTCCATACGGTGTGGAGGCTTGTGTCAGCGCGTCCGCGCTGGCGGCAGAGCTGATATAATACAGTCTAGTTTCTGTCAACCCACGGAGGTTGGCATGTTCAGGTTATTGAAACATCCGCTCTCGTTCGCACTGGTGCTGCTGACGGCGCTGACCGCCTGCGGCACCGCTTCCGCCGGAAGGGTATACAGCGGTGTGGGTTTCCACAGCTACTACCCGTATCACCGCCATTACGGCTACCCCTACGGCGGCGTCCACTATGGCGTGGGCTACTACGGCCGCGGCGACGACACGGCGGCGGCCGTGGTGATCGGCATGCTGCTCGGCGCGGCACTCGCCCAAAGTACCCGCGCCGACTACGGACAGGCGTATTATCCGCCGTACGCTTACGCCCCGCCGCCGGGTTACGCTTATCCGCCGCGCGTGCCGGCACCGGTGCGCGTGCGTATTATCCGCCGTACGCTTACGCCCCGCCGCCGGGTTACGCTTATCCGCCGCGCGTGCCGGCACCGGTGCGCGTGCGGCGGGTGCCGCCAAGCCGCGCGTCGTGGGCCGGCACCTGTCGCCAGGTGCGTGAATACTGGACTACGGTGACCATCGGCGGGAAAAAGGTCCAGGCGTACGGCCCGGCCTGCCTCCAACCTGACGGATCGTGGAAGCGCGGCCCGGCGCGGCTGGCGGATTATCCGTAGCAGGCAAGGGCAAAGACACAAGGGGAAAGAGGAAAGGGTTTCTTGCTTTCCCTCTTTGTGACCGGCCGGGTTGCGCCCGAACCCTAATCCGACGGGTGCCGTGCCAATTGTTGCTGCACCCGGGGCGGCACCGGTTCGTAGTGGCTGAATTGGATCGACCACACCCCTTCGCCGCCGGTCAGTGATTTCAGCCGCGCCGCATAATCCTCCAACTCCGCCAGTGGCGCCTGGGCCTGCACGGCAACCTTGCCGTCGGCGCCGTGAATCGTGTTGCTGACGCGCCCGCGCCGGGCCGCCAGGTCGCCGGACACGTCGCCCATTTTTTCCGCCGGCACCGTCACTTCCAGATTCACCATCGGCTCCAGCAATATGGGCGCGGCCTTGCCGACCGCATCCAGGAACGCCTTGCGGCCGGCGGATACGAAGGCGATTTCCTTGGAGTCGACGGGATGGTGCTTGCCGTCGGTGACCGTGACCCGCACATCCTCCATGGGATAGCCGGCCAACACGCCGGAGCCCAGCACCTGGCGCACGCCTTTTTCCACCGCCGGGATGAACTGGGCCGGGATGACGCCGCCTTTCACCTGGTCCACGAACTCGAACCCGCCCCCCCGCTCCAGCGGCTCGATTTCCAGTGTCACCTCGCCGAACTGCCCGGCGCCGCCGGTCTGTTTCTTGTGGCGGCAGTGGCCGTGGGCGGGACGGGTAACGGTTTCCCGGTAGGGAATGCTGGGCGGATGGGTTTCCACCTGTACGTGGTAGCGCTGTTCAAGCTTGTCCAGCGCCACCCGCAGATGCAGGTCGCCGAGCCCGCGCAGCACGGTTTCGTTGGCGGTCATGTCGTACTCGATCCGCAGGCCCGGGTCCTCGGCCACCAGGCGGTGCAGCACGTCGGTGATCTTCTGCTCGTCGCCCCGGCGCTTGGCATGCAGGGCCAAGCCTACCAGCGGCGTCGGATAGTGGATGCGCGGCGGTCCCACGTCGTCCTGTTCGTGGCTGGCATGCAGCACCGCGTCCTGGTGCAACTCGTCGTTTTTGGTCACGGCGCAAATATCGCCGGCCCGGGCAGCCCCGGCCTCGGTGTGTTTCTTGCCGTGCACGGTCAACCGGTGCGCGACCTTCACCGACTTGCCTTCGCGGTCGACCAGGACCGAATCGCCGCTGTTCAACGTGCCCTGGTGCACGCGCACGTAGGCGATCTTACCCACGA
>JARRNJ010000015.1:0-78391 GCA_037385045.1 Gammaproteobacteria bacterium
CGGCCGCTTCGCCGAGGCGGCCAGCACCCGCTGCCCGAAATCGGCCAAGGTGACGTCAAAAATCCATGCGCTTGTACTCGTGGTACTGGACATGATCGCTGGATAACCCGGCATTGACCTGGCGGCGGCGGATGGTAGCACAATGGGCGCTGACGCGCCGGGGCCGACGTCCAACCGGATGGCCCCCGGCGCAGCATCCCGTTCCAGAGCCAGCAGGAGTGGATCATGTTCCAGAAACGGCTTCGAGTCGCCACCCGCGGACGCGGCAGCCATGAAGTCACCCAGGCCGTACAGGAAGCGGTCGCTGAATCCGGCGTGCACGCCGGACTGGCGCACGTATTCGTGCACCATACCAGCGCTTCCCTGATGTTGTGCGAGAATGCGGACCCGGAAGTCCGCCGCGACCTGGAGCGGTTCATGACCCGGCTGGTCCCCGACGGCGACCCGCTGTTTCGCCACGATGCGGAAGGGCCCGACGACATGCCGGCGCACGTTCGCTCGGTGCTGACCCAGACCGGCATCACCCTGCCGGTCAGCGGCGGGCGCTGTGCTCTGGGCACGTGGCAGGGAATCTACCTGTGGGAACACCGCACCTCGCCCCATCACCGTTCACTTACGGTCACGGTCTACGGCGACGGCGGTTGATAACGGCGCGACAAAACGCCCCTCACGCCTCGGCGAAGATGTAGGCGATCCACGATTCCTGGTTCTCCACCTCGGTGACTTCGGTGTAGCGGCCGGTACCCTGCAGGTATTCGTCGTCCTCATCGGTGTCCTCAAATTCCTCCCAGAACACGTGCACCTTGGAGAACCCCGCCTCGCCGAGCAGCTCGACCAGCTCCGGCAGGCTCCACAGGCGCCAGTCGTAAGTGAACGCCCGATCGAGCCGCGAGCCGTCGGCAAAAGCGAAATGAATGTGGCACACCGTCTCATTGGTGACGGGGTTGAACTTCTCCTGCTCCCAGACATAGGAAGCGCGGTCGCCGTCGATTTCGCGTTCCTCTTCCAGGACGTCGATCGCCTCGGGACCGCCGTAGACGTCCATCACCAGCACGCCATCGGCCTTGAGCCCGGCGTGCGCGGCGCGCAGATAGGTCAGCAGGGCCGCCCGGGTCTTGAAGCCGTTATAGCTGAAGTTGAAGGCGCAGGTGAGATCCACCGCCGGCGCCGGACTGTCGAGGACGTCGCCTTCGATCAACGCAACGCGACGTTGCACATCCTCACCCGTCGGCTCGAGATTGTTGCGCCGCCCCCATGCCAGGGTGTCGGCGCACAGATCAACACCCACTGCGGTACGCCGCGGATCGCTTTGCGCCCAACGCACCGCCAACAGCGCGGTGCCGCAGAAATCCTCGCGCAGCGACAGCGGCTCACGGCCGCGCAACTGAACGAATTTCTCGGTCATCAGCTCGATTTCCATCTCGGGGTCCTGCACCGCCTTCTGGTACAACACATGGCGATCGGCGCCGAGCGCCAGCGCAGGTCGGTCGCCGCCCGTGCGACCGCGGTTTTTCTTCTTGTCCTTTGCCTTCTTGCCCATACATGTACCCCGGATGTAGGTGGCGAAAACGGAGACGCGCGTCCGAACGCCGCTGCATTTGCGCGCAAAACGCCCATGATACCTGCTTCCCGTGGACAAAGGCCAAATGCATCGATGCGCCGCGGCGCACCGCCGCCCCCTGCGCAACCGCGGTTGATATCCTAAACTTTTGATAAGTCGGCAGCGGGGCGCCGCGCCGCCGAGGCCGCAGGGTTATTCCCGCACCATGGCGGTTCCCGAACCGGACCATTAGGCGGCGCCTCTTGAAAGGCCAAACCGCAGCGCACGTCCGACCCGTGGCAGTTAACCCGGCATCGCACGCAACACAGCGCCCGGGCACCCAAGTGCCGGCGCGGGAGACGATCGCCCCATGAATCCGCAGTCCAGCCTGTTGCTGACCGATCTCTACCAACTCACCATGCTCCAGGGCTACTTCGATCAGGGCATGGACGAGACGGCCGTGTTCGAGTTCTTCGTGCGCGACCTGCCGCCGGAGCGGGGCTTCCTCATGGCCGCGGGCCTGGAGCAGGTATTGCAGTTCCTCGAGACGGCGCAGTTCACCGACGAAGAGCTGGACTGGCTGCGCGGATACGGCGCGTTCGGCCGCGACTTCGTCGACCACCTGGCGGGGTTTCGCTTCCAGGGCGACGTACACGCCATGCCCGAGGGAACGATTTTCTTTCCCTACGAGCCCGTCCTGCGCGTCACCGCGCCGCTGCCCCAGGCACAACTGGTCGAGAGCCGGGTCATCAACCTGCTGCAGTACCAGACCCTGGTCGCATCCAAGGCGGCCCGTTCGGTGCTGGTGGCACCGGACAAGCTGCTGGTGGATTTCGGCTTGCGCCGCGCCCACGGCGCCGAGGCCGGCCTGCTGGCGGCGCGCGCTTCCTATATCGCCGGTTTCGCCGGCAGCGCCACGGCGCTGGCCAACCCACTGTTCGACATTCCGGTTTTCGGTACCATGGCGCACTCCTTCATCCAGGCGCACGACGTGGAAGCCGAGGCGTTCGAGAACTTTGCGCGGGCGCAGCCGAACAACGTGACGCTGCTGATCGACACCTACGACACCGAGCAGGGCGCGCGCAAAGTTGTCGAGCTGGCTCCGCGGCTGCGAAAGGACGGAATCGACGTCAAGGCCGTGCGTCTGGACAGCGGCAATCTCGGCGAACACGCCCGCCACGTGCGCGCGATCCTCGATCAGGGCGGGCTGGAGCAGGTCCGGATATTCTCCAGCGGCAATCTCGACGAGTACAAGCTCAAGGTCCTGCTGGACAACGCAGCGCCCATCGACGGTTTCGGCATCGGCACCCGGTTGGACACTTCGACCGACGCCCCTTACCTGGACTGCGCTTACAAGCTGATCGAATACGCCGGCGTCCCGCGGCGCAAGAAATCCGAGGGCAAGGCCGTCTGGCCGGGCCGCAAACAGGTATTCCGCCACTACGGCGACGACGGCGTCATGGCCGGGGACTCGGTGGAGCTGGAGCAGGAACCCCGGTCCGGGGACCCACTGATTCGCCATGTCATGTCCCGGGGCCGGCGCCTGCAACCCGCCGAACCGCTGAGCGAGTCACGCCTGCATGCGCACAATCAGCTCGCCCGTCTGCCGACAGAACTCACCGACCTGCGGCCGAAGACCCTCTACCCGGTGACCATTGACCCGGCGATCCGGGCCATGGCCGACGCAATCGACAGGCGAATGGAAGCGGCCTCGCGGACGACCAAAGGGCGGACATGAGCCACCCATATCTCGACACCGACATCGCCCGTCATATCTGGGAAACCAAATACCGGTTCCGGGACGGGAACAGCGTTCACGACCACGGGATCGAGGACACCTGGCGCCGCATTGCCACGGCACTGGCTTCAGTGGAAACCGACAACCGGGAGCTATGGCGCGAGCGGTTCTATGACGTCCTGCGGGATTTTCTTTTTCTGCCCGGCGGGCGCATCCAGGCCGGCGCGGGCACGGCGCGCCGGGTGACGTTGCTTAATTGCTTCGTCATGGGCGTGATCGAGGACTCCATGGACAGCATCTTCGACGGCCTGAAACAGGGCGCCGTCACCATGCAGCAGGGCGGCGGCGTGGGCTACGACTTTTCCACCCTGCGCCCCCGGGGAACGCCGGCTCACGCCAGTGGCACCATCGCCTCGGGCCCGGTGTCGTTCATGCGCATCTGGGACCGTATGTGCGCCACGGTGCTGTCCACCGGCGCGCGCCGCGGCGCCATGATGGCCACCCTTCGCTGCGACCATCCCGACATCGAGGAATTCATCGCCGCCAAACGCACTACCGGCGAGCTGACCCATTTCAACCTGTCGGTGCTGGTGACCGACGAGCTCATGCAGGCGGTGCGCGAGGACCGGGGCTTCGCCCTGGTATTTCCGGCCGACCGGCCCGATGAAGCCGGGACCGTGCTGCGCCAGTGGACCGGCTGCCCGCAGCCGGTACCCTGCCGCGTGGTGCGCCAGGTACGGGCCCGGGAGCTGTGGCGGCGCATCATGCGCGCCACCTACGACTATGCCGAGCCGGGCATCCTGTTCGTGGATCGCATCAACCAGCTCAACAACCTGTACTATCGGGAGCAGATCAGCGCCACCAACCCGTGCGGTGAAATCCCCCTGCCCCCCTACGGCGCCTGCGATCTGGGTTCGATCAACCTGACGCGCTTCGTGCGCGAGCCGTTCGGACCCGAGGCGCAACTGGATCTCGACGCGGTGCGCGATGCCGCGCAAACAGCCACCCGCATGTTGGACAACGTCCTGCAATTGTCCCGCTACCCCCTGCCGGCGCAGGCCGAACAGGCCCACGGCTCACGGCGCATCGGCCTGGGCTTGACCGGGCTGGCGGACGTGCTGATCATGCTGGGCCTGCGCTACGATCAACCCCGGGCACGGGATCTGGCGCAAAGCGCCATGCGCACCATCTGCCACGCCGCCTACCGCACGTCCGTGGATTTGGCCCGGGAAAGAGGCAGCTTCCCCTATTTCGAACGCGAGCATTACCTGGCCGCGCCGTTCATCAACGCCCTGCCGGATGACATCCGCGACGGCATCGCCCGCTTCGGCATCCGCAACAGCCACCTCACCGCCATCGCGCCCACGGGCACCATCAGCCTGCTGGCCGGCAATGTCTCCGGGGGCCTGGAGCCGGTGTTCGACTTCCGCCATCAACGCCGGGTGCTGGAGGCCGACGGCAGCTATCGCAGCTACGAGCTGACCGACTTCGCGTATCGCCTTTGGCGGCAGGACCACGGGCCGGACGCGCCGCTGCCGGACGCCTTCACCGATGCGCGGCACTTGCCGCCCCAGGCGCACCTGGACATGCAGACTGCGCTGCAGCCCTACGTGGACAACGCCATCTCCAAGACCATCAACATTCCGGGAGACTTTCCGTTCGAACAATTCCTGGATCTCTATCAACGGGCCTACGACGCCGGCCTCAAGGGCTGCACCACGTTCCGCCCCAATCCGGTAACGGGCGAAGTGCTGTCGAGCGGCCAGCCACAACCGGCGCCCGACGCCCACTGCTGCAGCATTGAGCGCGAAGCGGATTGACGCCCGGCCGGCGTTCGGACCGGGGGAGGCAGCCGCCGCCAAGGCACGGCGAATCACCAGGGCCGGGTGTTTCCCGGCCCGATCAAAGGCCAGCGATAGTCACGAAAAGCGAGAGCAGATTAGACGCAGCCGGTCGGCTTGGGCAGGCCGCCCCACTTGCAGATCAGCTTCATGGGTCCTTTTTCAAATACCCCGTACAAATGCTTGGTATCCACACCCACGGCCTTGGAGAACTTGCGGATCGGCGGAACAACGCCGTTCTCGTCGTACATTTTGCGCGCAGCCAGGATGTAATCCATGATCTCGTCGCTCAGTTCCCGGCCGTCCTGTTCCGCCAGCTGCCGTGCAACCTGCTCGGACCAGTCGTCGCGGTTGACGAGAAATCCCTCGCCGTCAACATTCATATTCATAACCCACCACCCTGTTGCATGGAAAAAGTAAGGAAAACACGGCCGCCATTGCCGGCGGATACGGCGCAGCCGCCGCTCGCCACGACCATGCCCATAGTTTAGCGTTTTACTCAAGTATTGCAACGGCTACGGCTGCCGCGGCGGCCCGACTCCTCCGTGCCCCAAGCAACGGCCGTGCAGTAGACTTTGCTCATGATTCCGCCGCCCACAGCCCAAGGGCATCGATCTGTCCATCGGCTTATCGAGCGCCGACTCCCTGTCGATCCAGGCCTCCATCAAGCGACTGGAGTTGCCCCAACCGCTGGGCACCCAACATGACGTCACCGTGCGCTGCCCCCGGGCGCACCTCCAGGGCCGGGTCATCACCTGCGCCGACGGCGAGGCCCGGTTGCCGTTGCCACAGCTCGCCCGGGCCCGGATCCCCATCGCCGTGCGTTACGATCTCGCCCGCCGCACCGCCCGGCTGCAATTGAAATCGGTGGCCGTGGCAGGCGGTACGCTCGCCGTCACCGTGGTCCTGGACCGCTCCGACTGGCACATGCGTCTGGAGGCGCCCCGGCTGCAGGTGGCGCAGCTGGCGAAGCTGCTGCAAGCCACTACCGTGTGGCCCAAGGGCTACAGCGCCAGTGGCACGCTGGCGCTGTCCGCCGAAATCGCCGGCAGCGGCACCAGAACGGCCCGGGTGCAGGTGCGCACACGCCTGACCGGCCTCGGATTTTCCTCACCCGACGGAGTCAACGCCGGCGAGAAACTGGGGCTGACAGCCCGCATCGACGCCCGGCGCCAGCGTGACGGGTGGGACCTGAACGCCGACAGCGAAGCGTCCGGGGGCATACTCTGCGTCTCCACCTGCTGGCAGCTGCCGCAATCCCCCCTGCGGTCGGCGTGGCGCGGGCACTGGTCGCCCGCCACGCGGCGTCTGCAACTCACCGCCTTCAGCGCCGGCCAGCCGGGGGTGGTGCAAGTGCACGGCAGCGCCGACCTGCAGTTGGGTTCCGCCCCGCGGCTTGATGCCCTCCAGGCCGACGTGGCGGTGGCGCGGCTGGACGCGGCCTACAAAACGTACCTGCAACCCCTGCTGCTGGACGGCAACCTCGGCGACCTGGCAGTCAGGGGCAGCGTACGGGCCCGGCTGCGCTATCACCGGGATGGCACTGCCGCTTTCGGCCTGCAGCTGCGGCAGGTGCAGGTGGATGATCACAAGGGCCGTTTCGGCGTCTCCGGGCTCGACGGCATGCTGCACTGGTCCGCCGCCGGAACGCCGGCGCCGTCGCAATTGTCGTGGCGCGACGCTCACCTCTACGACATTCCCGTCGGCGGCAGCCGGCTCGAGATGCAGCTCGGCCCACGCGCGCTGCGACTGCTGCAGCCGACCAGCATTCCGGTCTTCGACGGCGCCCTGAAGGTCGACCGGTTCAGCCTACAACAGCTGGGAACGCCCGCGCTGCAAGTGGGGTTCGACGGTCTGCTGACGCCGGTGTCCATGGATAGCCTCAGCCGGGCCCTGGGCTGGCCGGCCATGTCCGGCAAACTCTCGGGCGTGATTCCCGACGTCACCTACGAAGCCGGCGGGATCAAGGTGGGCGGCGTGCTGCTGGTGCGCGCCTTCGACGGCGACATCACCATCCGCAACCTGCGCCTCGAGCGGCTGTTCGGCGTCGCACCGCTGTTGTACGCGGATGTGGTGTTGAAGAACCTTGATCTCGACATCCTCACCCGTACCTTCTCGTTCGGCACCATCGAGGGCCGGCTCGACGGCGCTATTGAGCATTTGTCCATGGTGGACTGGCAACCGGTGGCCTTCGATGCGCGGTTCGCGACCCCCGAGAACGACCAATCGCGCCACCGCATCAGCCAGACGGCGGTCAACAATCTGACCAACCTTGGCGGCGGCGGCGTGGGCGGCGCTCTGTCGCGCGGCTTCCTCAGCTTTTTTCACCAGTTCTCCTACAGCCGCCTCGGGATCCGCTGCCGCCTGAAGGACGGCGTCTGCGACATGGGCGGTGTGGCACCGGCGCCCAACGGCTATTACATCGTCAAGGGTGGCGGCCTGCCCCGCATCGACGTCATCGGCTACGCCCGGCGGGTCGACTGGGACGAGCTGGTGCAGCGCCTGAAAACCATCACCAGCAGCGCCGGACCGGTGGTGAAGTAACGCACCGGCCGCCTGCTCGATTGTCCTTCATGCAAAACACTGCCATCATTAAGGGCAGGCTCCCACACAAGGATCAGTCATGAAAGCAGCGCGAACTCTGTCGGTCGTCCTGATGCCGTTTTGGCTGATCGCCTGCGTCACCATCAATGTCTATTTCCCGGCGGCCGCCGCCGAGAAGGCCGCTGACCGGTTCATCCAGGACGTGTACGGCAAACAGCCCCCGGCCAAGAATCCGCAGCAGGAGGCGCCGAAAGCGCAGCCGCAATCCGACGCCGCGCCCGGCCACCAACTGTTGATCTATGCGTTGAATACGCTGGTGACGCCGGCGCGCGCCGCCGAGAATATCGACATCAATACCCCGGCAATTCAGCGGATCAAGCGCTCGATGGCAGGGCGCAATTCGGCCCTGCGTCCCTACTACAACAGCGGCGCCATCGGCCTCACCAACAGCGGCCTGATTGCCATCCGCAATCTGGGCGCCGTGCCGCTGGCACAGCGCAACCGGCTCAAGCAGCTGGTCGCCGCCGACAACCGCGACCGCAATGCATTGTATCCGGAAATCGCCCGGGCCAACGGCCATCCGGAATGGGAGCAGCGAATCCGCAAAATCTGGGCCCAACGTTGGATCGCCAATGCGCCCAAGGGCTGGTGGTACCAGGACAACCGGGGCAACTGGAAGCACAAGTAGACGCGCCGCTGCGGCGGCGTGCCACACCGCGCCACGGCACCGCGGGGGTGCCGCCGCCGCGGGTCTCGGCAGGCCTATGCGATGAAACCCCAACGTTCACTCGCGTGTGGGAAGCGAGTCAGCCTACTGCTGCTGGCCTGGGCCGCGATCTGCGGCGTGCTCGCGCCGGCCTCAGCTCACGCCACCGACGCGGTGATCGGCGTTCTGGGGTACCGCGGCCGGCAAAACGCCATCCAGCGCTGGCAGGCGACCGCCGATTATCTGTCCCAGCGAGTCCACGGTTATCACTTCCGCATCCAACCCCTGACCCTCGAGGGCATGCGCCAGGCCACCGCGGCCGGCCAACTCGATTTCGTGTTGACCAATCCCGGCGACTATGTCGACCTGGAGGCCCGCTACGGCATCAGCCGGCTGGTGACCCTGCGAAACCTGCGCGGCGGCAATGCCTACACCAAGTTCGGCGCGGTGATCTTCACCCGCGCCGACCGCAATGACATCAAGAGCCTGCAGGACCTCAAAGGCAAGTCGTTCATGGCCGTGAGCAAAAACGCGTTCGGCGGCTTCCAGCTGGCCTGGCTGACGTTGCTGCAGCACGGCGTCGACCCGTTCACGGACTTCTCGCGCCTGGTATTCAACGGCTTCCCCCAGGACGATATCGTTTACGCGGTGCGCGACGGCAAGGTGGATGCCGGCACGGTGCGCACCGACATCATCGAGCGCATGGCGGCAGAGTCGAAGATCGATATTCGGACTTTCCGCGTGCTGGCATCGCGCGTCACGCCCGGATTCCCGTTCCGCCACAGCACGGCACTGTATCCCGAGTGGCCGTTCGCCAAAACCAACCGCACCTCCGACCGGCTGGCGCAACGGGTTGCGGTGGCGCTGCTCACCATGCCGGAGGATCACCGCGCCGCCAAGGCCGGACACTACGCCGGCTGGACCGTGCCGTTGGATTATCATCGCGTCCACGACCTGTTCCGGCAATTGGGGATCGGACCCTACTACCGTCCCCTCACCCTGCGCGTGATGCTGCAAGCCTATTGGCGCTGGATCGTCGGCGCCATCGCCGCCATCCTGCTGATGGCGACCGTCACCGCCTATGTGTTGGGTCTCAACCGGCGCCTGAAACACTCGACCCTGTCACTGGAGCGGGCCCTGCGCCAGCGCCGCCGTGCCGAAACGGAAACCCAAAAGCTGTCCAGCGCTCTTCAGCAGAGCGCGGACCTGGTGATCATCACCGACCGCGACGGTGTCATCGAGTACGTCAACCCGACGTTCGAGCATGTCACCGGCTTTTCCCGCGAAGAAACCGTCGGACGCAAACCGAACCTGGTCAAGTCCGGAATGCACAACCGGCAATTCTACGCCACCCTGTGGAAGACCGTCCTGAGCGGCGAACCGTATCATGCAGTGTTCACGAACCGGCGCAAGGACGGTTCGGTCTATTACGAGGAGAAGACCGTCACACCCCTGCGCGACGAGAGTGGTACCGTTCAGTACTTCGTCTCCACCGGAAAGGACATCACCGATCGCATCCTCAGCGAGGAGCGCGCCCGCCAGCACGAAGCCCAGCTGGCACACGTGGCCCGGGTCAGCACCATGGGTGAGATGGCCTCGGCCCTGGCCCACGAACTGAACCAACCCCTGGCCGCGATCGTCAACTACGCCCGCGGCTGCGTACGGCGGCTGCAAAGCGGCACCGGCGACCCGGTGAGCCTCACCGAAGCATTGGAAAACATTGCCGCCCAGGGTCAGCGCTCGGGCGAGATCATCCGCCGGCTACGCACGTTCCTGCGCAAAAGCGAGCTGCGGCGCAACCCGGCGCAGATCAACGAAATCGCCACAGAAGCCGCCTCCCTGGCGGAGCTTGAGGCGCGCCATCGCCGTGTCGAATTGCGCCTTGAGCTGTGCGACGGGTTGCCGCCGCTGCTGGCCGACGGCATCCAGGTCGAGCAGGTGATACTCAATCTCGTGCGCAACGCCATGGAGGCCATCGACACCGCGCGGTCCCGGAAGCGCGAAGTCGTGTTGCGCACCGGCCTCAGCCCGAGCGGCGATCTGGAGGTCGCGGTGGAGGATTCGGGCCCGGGCTTGCGCGCGGGGGACACCGATCGGCTATTCGAGGCATTCTTTACCACCAAGGAAGAAGGCATGGGCATGGGGCTATCCATCAGCCGCTCGATCATCGAGGCTCATGGCGGGCGATTGTATGCCCACCCCAGGAACGGAGGCGGTGCCGTATTCGGATTCACCTTACCGGCTCTGGACGAAAACAATGCCATCACAAAGCGAACACACGATATTCGTCGTTGACGACGATCAGGCGGTGCGCGAATCGCTGCGCTGGCTGCTCGAGTCCGTGGGCCACCAGGTGCAGACCTATCCTTCGGCCACCGCCTTCCTGAACGCCTACGAACCGGGCCGCAGCGGCTGCCTGCTGCTGGATGTACGCATGCCCGGCATGAGCGGACTGGAACTGCAGGAAGTGCTCAACCAACGCCAGGTCGACATTCCGGTCATCATAATTACCGGGCACGGCGACGTGCCCATGGCGGTCCAGGCAATGAAGGCCGGTGCAATGGAGTTCATCGAGAAACCGTTCAACGATCAAATTCTGATCGATCGGGTTCAAGCCTGCCTCGACCGCGCCACCGCCCGCTATCAGCGCCAGCAAGCCCGCTCGGAGATTCTCCAACGGGCAAGCCGTCTGACGCCGCGCGAGCGTGAAGTACTGGATGCGGTCGTGAGCGGCAAACCCAACAAGATCATTGCCGACGATCTCTCCATCAGCATCAAGACGGTCGAAATCCACCGCGCGCGCAGCATGGAGAAGATGCAGGCCGGGTCCCTGGCCGAGTTGGTTTCCATGTGCATCGAAGCCGGGATCCATGAGGGTAAACCCTGACCTGCGCTGGGATAGAACCTGATTCCCGTCGCCTTGTCGTACCGGTATTTTGAATCTCGGACCAGGCGTGCCCACAACGACGAGTATGCCGACCCGATCACAAAAATTTCATTGGTGCCCGATTAGAATAAAAACTGCAAAGTGGCGCTCGAATCGGCATCCCATCGTCACGGCCTGCTGCACGGAGTCTGGAGGAGAAGTACCATGGAACACCGCTGGAACGTCCGTACCCCCGTCAGCCTGAACGTCATCGTCGACTCTCCCGGCGCGGGCATCATCCGCGGCAGAACAACGGATGTCAGCTTCGGCGGCATGTATGTGGAAACCGCTCCTTCCGTGGCAGTGGACAAGAACAGCGTCGTCGACGTATCGATTCCCATCGTGGGCCAGATTCACAACGCGGCGGCGCTGGTTGTGCGCACGGACCCGTCCGGGTTCGGACTCATGTTCACGGATTTCCAGCTCGACACGTTCAACATGCTGGACACCCTGTTTCGCAGAGTTCGCAGCACCGAGCAACCAGCAACCGCGTAGTCGTCAGTCGCCCGATTTCGGCTCGGGCGGCTTTGGCGCCGCCGCGCCGGCCGATTTTTCTTTGCTCGCCGCCTGCTGGCGGTACACCGCCATATACTCCCGCGTGAGGTTCTCCAAATTTTCGTTGGCCTGCGCCAACTGGGACTGCAGTTCGCGGTTCTGGCGCTGCAAATCGGCATCGTCGCCCGACGGATGAGGCGCCCGCCCGGACAACTCGCCCAACTTGCGGTAGCCGTCCGCGAGTTCCGCCACGCGCTGCTCCAGGTCGTCCAGCGCATTCACATCCCGGCCCAGGAACGCTGTGAGAACCCGGGAATAGACAGACCGCTCCCGCGCCATCAGCTCGTCGGCCTGGCGCAGGGCGGCCTTTTCATCCATGCCGCCGGCGGTGATCAAGAGCTGGCGTACCGCCGTCAGACGCTCCGGTTCCTGGCCGCGGATGCGTTCCACCAACCGCCGCGCGGACGCACGGCTGCGCCGGCGCTGCGTCCGGGCGCGCGCCAGGTGGAGAACGAACAGCACGCCCAGAGCCAGCAGCGCCTCAACAGCAACGACCAGCAATGGCAACACCGACCCAGTCATTCACCAGGTCCTCGCGGATGTCACTCCGGTGCTGCAGCATCGCGGAACCGACCGCGGCAGCGTCCCGCACCGGGGCGTTATCCGACGCTGTGGCCGGTGCCTGAACTGCCGCGCACCGGTCCCGCAGGCGCAGTCTGCGCCCCATGATCTCTTTATCGGTCAGAAAACGAAAATCCTTTGGCGGGATCGGGAAATCGGCCGGGGGTCGCGTTCGGGCCGGCGGCTAACGCTGACTTTGGTTTTGGCGGGGCAAGCGCAGCCGCGCCCGGGTGCCGCCGCCGGAGCGCGACCACAGGTCCACAGACCAGCCGTGGGCATCGCACAACTGGCGCGTAATGGCCAATCCCAGACCACTGCCGCCCGTGGCGCGGCTGCGCGACGCGTCCAGACGATAGAATGGCCGGAACACCGATTCCCGCTCGTGTTCGGGTATTCCCGGCCCGCGGTCCAGCACCTCGATGACCGCCTCGGCGGCGCTGCAGCCGCAGCGCACTTCCACCGCGCCACCGCCATAGCGCAGGGCATTGTCGAGCAGATTGGCCAGGGCGCGGCGCAGCGCCAGGGGCGCCACCTCGCATAAGCATGGTTCGCCCGGCTGCCACGCAATGGCAGCGTCGGCGCGGCGATAATCCGCCACCAGGCCATCGACCAGTTCCCGCAGGTCCAGTTCCTCCGGTTCGCGCGCCTCCAAGCCCCGGGCGAACTCCAGGGCTTGCGTGATGAGTCGGTCCATCTCTCCCAGGTCACGACGCAGCCCTTCGACCAACTTCGGCTGCGATTGGTCCGGCAGCATTTCCAGGGCGAGGCGCATGCGTGTGATCGGCGTACGCAGGTCGTGCGAGATCCCGGCGAGCAGCGTAGTGCGATTGTTCAGCAACTCGGTGATCTGCTGCGCCATGAGATTGAACCGCCGCGCCAGCGCCGCCAGTTCGGTGGGGCCGGACTCGGGCAGCGGCTCCAAGGGCTCCCCCCGGCCAATGCGTGAAGCAGCGCCGGCCAGGCGCGCCAACGGCCGAATCAAGCGGCGCACCAGCAGCAATGACGTAACCAGGATGATGATCATACCGCCCACTGCGACAAGGAAGATTGCCGATGGTGGACGCCCGGCAATGCGATCGCGCGGAAACCCGACCCGCAGCGTACGCCCCGCGACGGGCATGTCGACCCAATACCAGCGTGACGCCTCCTCGCTGACGCGCATCTGTACCGGGCGTCCGAGACGGCGCATCAATGCCTGTTTCAGATAGCGCACGAACGGAGGCGGGTGTTTGAGCACCGGCAGATCGAGGTCCGCCTCGCCCAACAGGAGATCATGATGATCGAGTAGTTCCCATTCGAAGTCGCCCCGGGTGCGCGGCGGCAATTCCACCCAGGTCTTGGCCGACAACACGATCAGCCCCGCCAGGTCGTCCGCACCACGCTTGGCCACCGGAATCACGATGAAATAGGCGACCACCGCCGCCGAGAAGGCGAGGAACAGTGCCAACGCCACCGCCAATGTCAACCCGGTGCGGGCCAGCAGCGAGCGTGGAGCTGCGCCAGTCATCGGTCGGGTTTTTGCCCGCCTTTGGGCGAGAACAGATAACCTTCTCCCCAGACCGTACGAATGTATTGCGGGGAGCCCGGGTCGGCTTCGATCTTGCGCCGCAGCCGCGTGACGCGCACGTCGATGCTGCGATCGAATGGCGAACGTTCGTAGCCTTTGAGCATGTCCACCAGCATATCCCGGCTGAGCACACGATTCGGGTGCTCGGCCAGCACCTTGAGCAGCGACAGCTCGGCGCCGGTGAGGCCAACCTCCTGTCCATCGCGATACAGGCGTGAGCCATCGAAGTCCAGCTGGTAGGGCCCGAACTTCAACGTGCGTCCCTCAGGCGCATCCGGCTCACCGCCGCGCGGTTTTTGATGGCGGCGCAACACCGCTCGAATGCGCGCCAGCAGTTCGCGCGGGTTGAACGGCTTGGCCAGATAGTCGTCAGCGCCCACTTCCAATCCGACGATGCGGTCGACGTCTTCGCCGCGGGCGGAAATCATGATGATCGGGGGATGCCCGCCGTGGGCCAGGCGATTGGCAATCGCGAGCCCGTCCTCGCCCGGCAGCATCAAGTCCAGAATGACGAGATCCACCGCATGCGACGCCAGATGTCGATTCATGGCGGCGCCGTCAGCCACCGCCGTCACGGCATAGCCCTGCTCCAGCAGGTACTGCTGCAACAACTCGCGCAGTTGCGGATCATCATCCACCACCAGTATCGATTCGCGCTGCTCCATGGCGCTCAAGCTTACCAGATGTCTCCGGTTGCAAGCAGATACAGCGCCTGTAACAGGCTGATACAAAGCGGCCCGATGCGGAAATCGGCCGGAAACACTCCCTCCCTATGCTTGTCTTCGTACCCGGCGAACGGCGCCGCGAACAGCAGACACCCAGGAGGTTGAACATGGGACCGGCAAAGATTGTCTTCGTGGGCACGGCGCTCGGCCTGGCGGCAGCCGCTGGCGCCGAGCCGTCGACGCGCAGCCTGGACGCCCGGCAGCTGCAACAACAGGTACGTGACCAAGTGCAGGTCACCGCGCGTGACGCGGAAACCCAGGCGCGCACCCGGCAGCACACGCGCCAGAGGCTGCGGACAATGCACGAGCAACTCAATCAGTCACGCTACCAGTACCGCCCCGAAAGCGCCACGCGCTACGGCCAGGGCTTCGAATCGCGCATGCCCGCGGCATCGGCGGGCGGCGGCTCGGGCGGGCCTGCGGCGGCAGGCGGCCGCGGCGGCGGCCGGCGCTGAGCGGCCAAATCGGCAATCTCGTTTCCCATGCACTCAATAGAGGTGAAGTAATGCAATCTTCGAAACACCGCTTGTCCAGCGTCGGTCTGGTGTTCGCGCTGGCCGCAGCCCCCAGCGCATGGGCTGACCACAACAGCCCCTGGGGCGAGGGTTGGGCCAATATGCCCAACGACACCCACGATACGCGCATCGAGACCCTGGACGACAACGATGCCTTCCTCGATTACGTCGGCAACCGCGACGCGGGCGGTGGCATCGACCGTGTTGACGTCGGTCGCATCACGGTGGACCGGCCCGACGTGGCTCGCGGCGGCCCCGAGCGCTGAAAAACACCCGCGCGCGCCAGGACGCGGGCGCAGCATCCTGGCGCGCGCAACCCGGTGGTCCGCACCCGGCACTCTCCTCCCTCCCCCTTTGATGCCGGGTCGATTCGCCAAGGGGGCCGCTTGGCCCCCTTGCGCTTTTTTCTCTCAGGTACGGCCCTGACAGCGCACCAACACAACGCACAACTGGAAAACTCGTTCCATTTGGTGCATACTTGATCTGCACACAAATGGCGTGGTATTTCGGTTTTCGCCGCAATAAATAACAAAAAACAATTACTTATGGTGTTGCCGCCGAGTTTGGCGCAAGCCTTGCAAGGTACCTGACGCCGCGCCGACGGCACCACCCGCGTCTCAGGAGCAGGCGCGCTTTGAGGGGGAATCCATTGATGTACCGACGCTTTATCCGCCCGGCCTGGATATTACTTGCGCTGTGGGCGACGGCCGGCGCCGCCAACGCTGCGGGCGTTCCCTACGTCAGTTCGGCGCGCGGCTATGGCGCCCCCAACCAGTTCGTTTTGCGCCTGATGGCTGTCAACCGTTCCGCACTGACTTCCCGAGTACAGACCCGGCGCTTGCGCGTGCTGGAACGCGACGCCGACCTCAGGTCACAGGTGCAACAGCACCGGTTCCAACAAAAAGACGTGGTGCTTGCCGCCGTGATGCCGGGCGGACTCCTGTACGCCGCGTACAAACAAGCCAAACTCAAAGCGTTGCAAGCGAAGCAGGCGGCCGCGGAACGCGAATTAGCCGAGCTCGCCACCGACCTGCAACGCCTGCAGTCGCCCGCTTTGGCCCGTTTGGTGGTGGCCGAGCACCAGGAGTAGACCGTGGCGCTGGGTGCCCGCACGAGGTGATTGCCGCGACCCGCACCGGGGCGGCGCCGGCAACCATCGGCACGGCCACCGATTCGGCTTCCCTCGCACCCTTCCGGCCGTTCGCCGCCTGCCGGCGGCGCGCCTGTTCAAGATCGCCAGGAACCGGGGACTGCACCGGATCAACGACCGGCAATACCACGGGTCCATCAACAAAATACGGTACGCTGACACGCGGATGGAGCGCATGCTGTTCCTTGAGGACTGCCCAACCTGCGGCACCTCGGCAGGATCGTCATCGGCGTGGACACTCCGGAAATCACGGAATGTGATCTGCGGCTGGAACGCGCAGCGTCACCGGTGTTGCACGAAACCACCGGCCACTGCGGGAGCATGGAGGACTCCCCGTCACGGCAGGGGTTGGGGGACATTCTCGCCGATGAAGAACAGCACATCGATTGACTGGAAACCCGGCCGGCCCTGACCGCCGGAACCGGATCGGAAAATTACCGGCGGTCCATGCTCCAGCCCGGCCGGTTCAGGAACCGCTCGGCGGGCGCTGTTCGGCGGAGGGCGCCGCGACGCTGCTGCGGCGCTCGACGGACCGCAGCAACTGAGAATCCACCACCACTTCATAGAACGGCTCGCCGCCGGCTGCCACCGAACCGGCACGGCGATCGATGTGGCTGACCATACCTTCGCGCACCACCAGGGTTCGCATGACGCCGCGGGCGTCCGGGTAACGCCCGACGTGGAATGCATCCACTCCATGGTCGTGCACCAGTTCCAGGCGCTGGAGAAAAATCTCGCGACTCAGCTTGTCGAAAGCGGCCGGTTCCAGTTCAACGCCATCAACATTGTAGCGAAAGTTGTTGCTGCCCTTCTTGTCGTCCACCGGACCCTTCGCCTCGGCGCGAAACACTTGCAGGCGTTGGCCCTGCGCCAGGTTCACCAGCCCCTGGGAATCCCGGCGCAGAAATGCCGCGCATGACGATAACCGGTCAGCCCGTGAAATGGCCGAAGAAATCATGATCGGACGGCTATTGTCGAACAAATAGGTGGGCGCGGCCGCCTCATAGGCGATACCAATGCCCAGTTCCAGGGGTGGCAAGCCGTAACGGCCGCCAGTGGCATTCTGGGTGGCCACCACCTCGAGAATGCTGCGTGCCAAACCACAGGCCCTTGCCACGGCAAGCTGCGGCCGTCCGGGATTTTTGTGTTCGAGCAGCGCCAAAATCACCGCATCGCCCTCGACGAACACCTTTTCGGCACCGTACAGCTCGATGAGGTTGCGGATGGGGTCGAAGAAATTGATGTCGAAATGGCTGGCCGGATTCAGGCCCCGTTGGGCCAGTTCCTCGGTCATTGCGGTGGAGCCACGCACGTCAGCCTTGAGAACCACGTGCCCGGCGACCGCCGGCACCCGGGCGCCGTCGTCGTCGTCGGGAGTCAGCAATTCATACAGACTCTGGTTCAGCCGCGACAGCCGGACTGAATCGGCGTCTTCCAGCAGGGTGACCTGATCGATCCATTCACGGAAGATCCGCGCCTGTTTGAGATCACGCCGGTAACGCAGGACATCGACCACAAACCGGTGGAAATACTCGTATCGCTGCTCGCGCCGGCAATGATGCACCCGGTAGGCGGCCTCGTCGAGCTGCTCCCACTGCATCCGTTGCTCCAACCGGTGGCCGACACGCCGGAGTTTGGCGGCGATTTCATCGCGGCTGTGGGAACCCATCAGGTAGCGCTGCAGCGACCGGGGGCTGATCGGCAGGTCCACGTCGTTCCATAGGTCGGCGGTCTGGTAGGCGGACAGGATGCTCAACACCAGGCCGTGGCGCCGCAGCTCGGCATACAGCCGGCGCAGCATGCGGTGCCGATAACGCCGCCGGCCGGCCTGTTCCCGGGCCGCCTTGAAGTCGCGCTGATATCGGGCTCGTTGCAGCGCCGCCCGGGCGCCGCCGACGTCGAGCAGCATGTCCGCATTTTCCGGCACGTCCAGCCACCGACAACGTTCCTCACGACCCTCATCGGACGCACCGGGGCCCGCCGAAGCAACTGCATCCGCACTTCGCCTGCGGCCCGCGGTCTCGCCGTCGTCGGCGCTGCCCCGCGCTTGGGCGCAGTCGAAAAACGACAGCAGCAGCCGCTCGATATTCTTGAAACTGGTGCTGTCATCGGCCCGATGGCCCATCAGCACATAATGCCGCATCTGAAATTCGTGGTGCTGCGGATCGTCCACCAGCAGCACGGGGTTGTCGAACACCGCGCCAGGTATCGTCGCGCCGTCGCCCAGCAGGGAGCGACGCAGCTCATTCACCGGACCTTCTTCCACGCGACCCATACGCTCCAGCAGCAGGTGCGCGGTATCCTCGATCAGGAATGAACGGCGCCGTTGCAGGGCGATCAGATGCTGGCTCATACGCGCCATGGTGCGCGTACTGACCGGCGGATTGTAGTCCAGCTCGCGGCGGAACTCGCGCAACAGTTTGTCGACGTGGCCGCGCACTTCGCCAACGACAAATTTGACTGCACTCAACTGGGCGAGCGCCACCAGCGCGGCGTTTTCCTCCAGCCGGGCGCGGTGCACGGCCGACTCGATCAGCTGCCCATAGGCGCCGGCGAACCTGTCCAGCTGGTGCCGGGAGGGCTGCGGTGGCGCACCGCGCCAGGACTCCCACCAAAGGTTCGGCGCCAGAATACCGGAGATCAATTCGCGGCTGTACTGCATGAAGCGTGGGCTGAGGCGCACGTCCACGTGCACATTGTCGATCCCCCGCTTGAAACGGCTCAGATCAAGCGCCAGCGGGGCGGGCGCAAGCAGCCGTACCTGCGACAATGAAGGTGCCGGACGACGCTGCACCAGGTCGCCAGCCAGCATCCCGGTCCCCACCAGCACGGCGGCATCCGCCAAGCTCACATAGGGATGCTGCCCGAACACGCGGACGGCGAACACGCCCACATTGTCACGCCACAACAGCAGATCCAGCACCCCGCTGAACACGCCGCCGGCGATCAACTGGATGCCGTAGCGGGCCAACTCACCGCCGCGCAGGCCCTTGTCGTGCAGCCGCACCAACAGCAATGTCGCCAGCAAACCGGCGACCAGCAGCCGTAGCCGGTCCGGCGCCAAAAAAATGGCGGGGGCGCTGGCGAGAGTGAAATGCAGGAACGGCAGCAGGGCCACGCTCTGGCCCGGCGCCAACAGCCACAGCGCCACCGTCTTGACCACCTGGTCAAGGATCAATATGGCGATGAATAACGTGCCGAAAGCAGAGCGGTCCTGCACCCTTCATTCCTTGTCTCAGACAAACCGAACAACGAACGGCACCGCGGTGACGGTCCGTGCGCCTGTGGTGAGGGTCGCTCCAGCATAGCACCGATCGGGCCCCCAAGCCGAATTCTTAGCAAAATCCGGGCCGTGCCCGTTCCAGCGTGGCCGGTGCCCCGGCCCGAACACTCGTGCCGGGAACCTCGCCGGGCGGGGAGTCCGGAACCCGCCCTCGTCCCGGGTAAACCCGCACTGCGCCGCACCTTCGATAGCGGTTCTCGTCATACGCGCGTCGTGCACCGACGACAACCGCAAGCGGCGGTGCGCATTTACGCCGCCAAAACGTGTGATAGGCTTGAACGTGGCGGCCCCTTCTCACCTCGGCATCCGGCGTGACGGGCCTGACACCAGCTTAGTATTTGTAGCGGGAGTCTCCATGGCCCAGTATTTGACCCTGTCGCGCGCGGCCCGCCTGGCCGGCGTGAAGCGTGGCGCATTGCAGCGCAGAATCAGCGAGGGGGTACTGCCCACCTTCGAGGGTATGATCGAGTTGTCGGACCTGTTGCGCGCTTACCCGGACGCCCGGGTCGACGACAACACGATGCTCGAACACGTCGACAGCATAAAGCGCAAGGCGACGCCGCGCTCGCTACGCGAAAGCACCGGCATGCCCGACGTGGAGACCGTGGTGGCCCGGGTCGCCGACCTGAGCGAGGAACTGGCCCGCACCAAAACCGAGCTGCGGGCTTATACCGGCCTGATCGAACGGTTGCAGGCGCGGCTCGCGGACACCGAACGCGCCGCGGGCAGCGCCGCCGGGGCGGTGCGGGCGCTGCGCGCCTGGTTCGGGCAGCAGCTCGACCAGCGGCTGGAAGCCGTCGACAGCCGCGAGGCGCTGATCGCGCGCGATGCCATGCTGCGACTCATGACCGCTCATGTGCACCTGTTCCCCAGCGGTCACGATTTCTTCGTCGAAGGCAACGATACGATTCTCGAAGCCGGCCTGCAGGCCGGGTACGCGCTGAAGTACGGCTGCGCCGACGGCAGTTGCGGCGAGTGCAAGGCGCGGCTACTGGCAGGCAAAGTCAAGGAGATCCGTGCCTGCGGCCACCCGCTGTCCGCAGCCGAACGCCGGCAGGGCTACCTCCTGACCTGCTGCAATACCGCAATCACGGATATCGAGCTGGAAACCCGCGAGGCGCGCAATGCCGCCGACATCCCCCGGCAGACGCTCGCCGGCGAAGTGTGCAAGCTGCAACGACCCACCGACGACATGGCGTTGCTGCACGTCAAGACACAGCCCCGGCAACGGCTGCACTTCCTCGCCGGCCAATACGTATCCCTGGCCATCGGCGACGCGCCGCCGGGTCAGTTCTCCGTCGCCAACTGTCCCTGCGACGAGACCTACCTGCAGTTCCACGTCAGCCGCGCGGCGCCGTTTCCAGTGGCCGACTACGTCTTCAACCACATGACGCTGTCGGACCGGGTGGTTATCGAGGGGCCGCACGGAGACTTCACCCTGGACGAGGACTCGGGCGCCTCACTGATCCTGATCGCCTGGGACGCAGGTTTTGCGCCGATCAAAAGCCTGGCGGAAAACGCCATGGCGTTGGACGTCGCCGAGACACTGCACCTTTACTGGGTGGCCCCCGCCGGCGGTAGCCACTACCAGCACAACCTGTGCCGATCGTGGGCGGACGCGCTCGACAACTTTCGCTACACGCCGCTGGAGGCGCCCGCCGCCGGGCCTGCGGATCGAGGTGGGGTCGAGGCCGCATTCAATCAGGTCATCGAGGATCATCCTGATCTCAACAGCTTTGTGTTTTATGTTTCCGCGCCGCGGGCGGTGCTGGACATCGCGGTTCCCTATCTCCTCGCCCGGGGCCTGCCGCGAGTACAGCTGATTACCGAAACCATCCACCAGGGCGAAGCGCCGGAGCACTCGCCGGCGCCCGCGCCGGAAGGCCAGTCGACCTAGGGCCTGTCAACGCTACCGAAGCGCCTGCTGTTGGGCCGGGCCGGTCGTCAGCGCGGATCATCCTGTCAGGCCGCTCAGCGGGCAGCCATTATGTTGTTGATTAACGGGCAAACGCCTCACTCGGCGGCAGCGCCGGCGCCGGCGCCCACCTTTGCGTATGGAGCGATATACTTAAAACGAACGCCCCGTCATTGACGACAGAGGACGACCGGACCATGTACAGCGCCAGCCGCTCGGAACGACGCCGGACCGCGCGCAAGCGTATCGCAGCCCGCGCCTACATGTCGTGGCAAGGACAGCCTCACCGCTGCCGGACCCGCAATATCAGCATTAATGGCGCTTTTGTGGAAACCACCGCCCTGGCGCCGCCCCTGGGCGCGCGCGTGGAGCTGATCTTCGTGCTGTCGAACGGGTCGGTGATCCGCGTACACCGGCTCAAGGCCAGAATCGCCCGGGTGACGCGCAACGGCGCCGCACTGGTCTGGGCCCCAGGCGGCCAGGAAACCCGCGAGCTCACGCACACCTGACGCACATCGCCCGCGCTTCGATCTGCGCGCCACCCATTCGCCGCAGGCGTGCAGACCACAGGCACGGCACCGCCGCCGTGGCTGCGCCCGCGTCACCATGGCTAGGATTTCATCTCCGTGCCCTTCTGCACCGGATGATACGGCGTGTCACGATGCCGGTCGTGATAGTGCATCCGGTAGGTCACGAAATCTTCGCGCCGATCGAAATGCAGAAACGGGTTGCCCTCGTCCTGCTCGGCCATGGTGGAGGTCGAAACCTCGGCGTAGTTATGGCCCGGGTGAATGAGCGTCTCCGGGGCCAGCCGCGCCTTCAGGTCGCGCAGGGTGTCGAACATCACCTCCGGATCACCGCCCTTGAGATCGCAGCGGCCGCAACCGAACACGAACAGGGTGTCGCCGGTGATCAGGTCAGGACCGACCTGGTAGCAGGCCGAGCCGGGCGTGTGGCCCGGCGTGTGAAGAACCCGGATCGAGGTGGCGCCCAGCGCGATCACGTCACCGCCATGATGCAGGGTCGGCAGATCCAGGCCATGCCCCCAGAACTTCGCCTCCGGCTTCAACAGATGCAGCTGCGCGTCGGCGTGCTGCAACAGCTCCTCGATGCCGTTGACATGGTCATGGTGGCTGTGGGTGAGGAGTATATCGGTGATGTTCACGCCCTTCTTGCGCGCCAGTTCGACGATGCGGCTGACTTCCCAGGCCGGGTCCACCACCGCCGCGCGGCCGCTTTCGTGATCCTGAATGAGGTAGACGAAATTCTCCATCGGGCCGAGCTCCAGCGCATCGATGGAATAGGGCTTGGCATCAGACATGGAAATCTCCCGCATACGTTCCCCTGACCGGGGTGGCGCTGTCGTTGTGTGATGTGGGGGTATTTTAGCCCATTCACCCCCGCACGCTCACGCGCCCAGGCGGCGCCGTCTGGCTGAAATGGCCCCGCCCCGCGGTCCATTACCCCCCGAGGCCATCGCCGGCGGCGGCCTCTCGCCGGACCCTGCACGCCTCAGGGCGCTGGCACGGGATATGCTCGCAGCCCCGCATATTGCACCGAGCGCCGGCCGCGCCCCACAGTCGTGGCAGCAAACGCCGGCGGCTCCCGCGCGGGACACACGGTCGGCGGGGCCGGGAAACCGGACCAGCGCTGCGCCATTGCCCCGGTTCCGAGCAACGCGACAACACAAGGAGAACGCCATGCGACACCTCTTCTCGTCCGCGGCCGCGCTGGGCGGCCTGGTGATGCTCACCCTGGCCGCAGCCAGCCCGGCGGCGGCAGCCGCCTATCCCAAGGACAATCTGCCTCCCGAGTACGTCATCGGCACCTCCCCGGCACCACCCACGGGCGGCGGCAAAGGCCTCATCGAGGAATGGCGTGTCGGCACCAAAGATCAGGTCGACGGGCGCTTTGGCAGCGCCGGAAGCCTTTCCGGCAATTCGTTCCGCGCCAGCTATGATCCAGGCGACCGCGCCCTATACGTGCCTACCGCCGCGGGCGAGACCTATGTCCTCGACCGCGCCACGCTGCAGCCCCAAGGCGAGTTCCAGAGCATCCCCGGCGGGCGTATCGCCCGGGTCACGCCGGATCACAAAACGGTCCTAATCCTATCGCCACAAGGGCTGGCGGCCTACTCCGCCAGCGACTGGCAACGGCTGTTCCGGGTGCCGATCGGGGGCAACGCGCTGGCCGTGTCCCTCAGCGGGCGCCACGCCTTTGTCGGTGGCAATGACAGCGACGTTGTCACCGAGATCAACCTGCCCTCGGGAACCGTGGCGCATATCTTCCCGGTCAAGGGCTCCAGCGCCCTGGCCTGGGCCAACGGCCAGCTGTTCTCCGCCGACATGAAGACCGGCATCGTGAGCGTCATCCATCCGGCCAGCGGCCGGATCGTGCGCATTTCCACCCCGGAGGTGGATCCCGCCTTCAGCTACCGGCACATCCACCGGGCCACCGCCGGCCTAATGCAGCTGGCGGCCAGCCCGGACCAGCTGGTGGTCTATGCCGCCGGCTTTTCAGGGCACATCCTGATGTTCTCCGCCAAGAACGACCGCTACCTGGGCGAAATCCCGGTGCACGTCGACCCCGCCGGCCCCAACCGCCTCAGCGGCCTGACAGTGGTCAACGGCGGCGCCGACGCGGTGGTCACCGCCGAGAACGCCGACGAGAGCGCGCTGGTCAGCCTGGCCGACGGCAAGGTCCTGAAGCGCTTCGCACACACCGCCAGCAACCGCTGGATCACGGTCGAACCCGGCCCCGTCGCATAGGCGTGGGACACGGCGCCGGCGGCCGCGCCGCCCGAATGGTTTGTCTAGACTTCGGACAGCACCGCCGGCCGGCCGTGCTCGAGCACAACAGGAGTCCGTCATGTCCGACAACGTCTACAAGCTCATCGAACTGGTCGGGTCCTCGTCCACGAGCACCGACGACGCCATCCGCAACGCCCTGGCTCGCGCCTCCAAACAGCTGCACAACCTCGACTGGTTCGAGGTCAGCGAGATCCGCGGCCACGTGGCGGAGAGCGGAAACGTGGGTTATTACCAGGTGAAGCTCAAGGTGGGATTCCGCCTCGACGAGTGACGACCGCCGGCGGCTGGCGGCGCCATTTACAGGTACGGCGCGAACAGCCACATGAGCGCATCGCGCAACCGTACCGCAAGCCTCCGCGCGTCAAGCTCCTGGGGGTGCAATTCGTGCGAACGCTGGCGCACCTGCTCGATGTGGCGTGCCAACTCCTGCGCGAAGGGTGGATCGTAGAGCTCCACCATGAGTTCGAAATTGAGCCGCAGGCTGCGCGGGTCCAGGTTGGCCGATCCCACCTGGGCGTAGTGGTCGTCGACCACGAACAGCTTGGCGTGGACGAACGGCCCCGGCTGATAGTAGACCCGCACCCCTTCATGCAGCAGCTCGCCGAGGACATTGCGCGCCGCCCAGTGGAGGTAGCGCAGATTATTGTGCGCCGGAAGGATCAGGCGCACGTCGACGCCGCGCAGGGCGGCGGTTTGGAGCGCCGCGATCAGCGCCCGCTGGGGGAGGAAATACGGCGTCATGATTGCAATCCGGCTGCGGGCGGCCGAAATCGCGCCGATGAGAACCATCTCCAGCTTTCCCAGATCCTCATCGGGCCCATCGACCAGGGTACGGCAGATGGCACTCCCGCCGCCATCGGCAGCGGGCGTAACCGGGGCCAGCAGCTCGCCGGTAACGAACAGCCAGTCGTGGACAAACACCTGCTGGATCTGTCGCACCACCGGTCCGCTCAAGCGGAAATGCACGTCCACGACCCGCGCCGGGTTGCCGGCATCCCCGGCCAGATGCCGGTCGCCGATATTCATCCCGCCGGTGAACGCGACCGCCCCGTCGGCCACCAGGATCTTGCGGTGGTTGCGCAAATTGATATGCCACGCAGGCGGAACCAGGCGCGGCGGCAGAAAGCGAGCCACCGCAATCCCGTGGGCGCGCAACTCCTTGCCCGCCCGGGGCCGCGAATAGAGCTCCCCCGCACCGTCTATAAGCACCCGGACATCGACGCCGCGCGCCCGGGCGCGGGCCAGGGCATCGATGAACTGCACTCCGGTGCGGTTGGTCTCGAAGATATAGGTGGCCAGATAGACGTGGCGGCGTGCCGCATCGATCGCCGCCAGCATGGCCGGATAGGCCTGTTCGCCGTTATGCAGCAAATCGACGCGGTTGGCTTCGGTCAACGGCAGGCCGGTGACGGCGTCGGAAATTCGCGCCAGCTCGGAAAATTCCGGCGGCACCATGACCCTGGACATCGCCGCCTCGGATCGTGGCAGCGCGGCGGCAGTGGCACGCGTCTGCAGCTTCTGGGCGCGGGTCCGGACGCGGTTGATGCCGAACAGGTAGTAAAGCAGCGGACCGCCAAGGGGGAAAATCAGGCATACGGCGATCCACCCGAAGGCGGTTTGCGGATCCCGCTTGGTGAGCAATGCGTGGCCGGCCGCCGCCAGTCCCAGCACGGCATGCAGGACAATCAGTGACCAGTGCAGCAGGCTCATGGAGCGAGCCTAACCAGTTTCGCCCGGTACCGCCAACGTCACTTCCGCCGCGCCACGGACGGCCGATGCCGGAGACAACCGACCAGGTCAGGGGGCCCGCAGCGGCGGGCGAGCGGGGCGCTCCCACCGGGCGCCGGCGTGCCACGGGTGTTTAGCCGCCGCCCCGGGCGTGTCCGCATCGCGGGAAATCGCCACCGACGGCAGGCGGCGGGACTTCGTAGCACCCGGGCTGCGGCCGGCCCACAGCATAAGAGCGGCCGCGCCGGGGCAAATTCACCGGCGGCGGCATTTGTGCGAGAGTATACGGAACGGCAACCCGGATTGTGTCTAGATACGCGCATGACGGCTATTGCCTTGTCCTAAGGAGGTCGGGATGGCGTCCCCCGTAGCGCCGCTTACCATTGATGAACTGCAGCACCAACCGCTGTTCGCCGGCGAAACCCGCGAAGACCTCGAATGGCTGCTGGGCTATTGCGCCGTGCAGCGGCTACCCGCCGACACGCTGTTGTTGAGCCCGCAGCACGACAACGACTTTCTCTACGTCATTCTCGACGGGCGGGTCCGGGTCCAGCTCGACGCCCAGGGCCAAAGCGTGCTCGCCTATCTGGACACTGGCGATTGCTTTGGAGAGATGTCGATCATCGAGGGGGTGCCGCCGTCGGCCGTGGTCACGACCCATTCGCCGTCGACGCTGCTGCGGGTCGACGGACATGCGCTGCGTACGCTGCTGGAGCAATCCCAATCCCTGGCGCGCAATCTGCTTTATATCCTCAGTGCCCGCCTGCGCCACGACAACCTGCAGATTGTCCACAGCCTGCGCCAGCAGCAGGTGTTCGAGCGCCACTCGAAGATCGACGAACTCACCGGACTCAACAACCGCCGCTGGATGGAGCAGGCACTGCCCGGCCTATGGCAGCGCAGCGCCTCCTCGGGGCGGCCGTTGACGCTGCTGATGCTCGATGTGGACCATTTCAAACGCTACAACGACAGCCACGGACACCTCGCGGGTGACCGTGCGCTGACCGCGGTGGCCGCGGCGGTGCGTGCCCAGCTGCGGCCGATGGATGCGGCCGTGCGTTTCGGTGGCGAGGAATTTCTGGTGATCATTCCCGACAGCTCCGCGGCCGAGGGCGACGCCATCGCCGAACGCCTGCGCCAGAGCGTTGCCACCCAGCCCGTCACCCATCGGGATGGCACGCCCCTGCCGCCGGTGACGGTGTCGGTTGGCGTTGCCTGCTCACGGCCGGGCCAGACCACGGAAGAACTGCTGGACGCGGTGGACGCCGCCCTTTACCGCGCCAAGAACGCCGGCCGCAACTGCGTCCGCCATTGACCGGCGCCCGACGCCGGGGCCGAATCCCAACCCGGCCGGCACAGGGGCGGATGGAAGCTGCCCGCCCGCGTCGCCTTGCCCGCGGCCGCCGGCGCATGGGCGGAATCCAGGCAATTCTCACAAATTGTCACAAAACGTGATCATTCCCGACGAAAGTACTATGCTTATGCGCAAGGATGCGGCCCAGGTACGGAACCACTCAAACGCCCCAAAATCGGGGCAAATCGCCCTCGAGATAGAGAGCAACAGATTCACCGAAGGTAACCCTGAATGAATGCGAGGCTGGATCAGCTCAAAGCAAGTTCATACCTGTACAGTACCAATGCCCCCTACCTGGAACAACTCTACGAGCGCTACCTGGAAGACCCCAGTTCCGTTGAACCCCACTGGCGCGCCTGGTTCGACCAGATGCAGTCCGGACCGCCTGCCGAGCCGGCGCCCGCCGCCCCGGCACGGGTAACGACAACCGCCCCGCAGCCCCGGGCGGAGCGTCCGGCCACCGGTGCCGTCGCCGGCGCCCTGCGCGCCGATGCGGCCGAAAAGCAGGCGGCGGTGCTGCGCCTGATCAACGCCTACCGGGTGCGCGGTCACCAGCAGGCTCAGATCGACCCGCTACAGTTGACGCCGCGTCCGCCGGTGCCCGATCTGGATCCGGGCTTCCATGGCCTCGATGACAACGACCTCAACACGGAGTTCAATACCGGCTCCCTGTTCGGCCCGGAACAGTCCACGCTGCGCGACATCCTCGACCGGCTGCGCCACATCTACACCGATACCATCGGCGCCGAGTACATGCACATCACCAATACGGCGGAAAAGCGCTGGATCCAGGAACGCCTCGAAGGCAACGGCTACGGCGCGCGTTTTTCGCAGCGCTTCCAGCGCCATATCCTGGAACGGCTGATCGCCGCCGAAGGGCTGGAACGTTACCTGCACACCCGTTACGTGGGACAGAAGCGCTTTTCGCTCGAGGGGGGCGAAAGCCTGATTCCACTGCTCGATGACCTGATACAGCGGGCCGGCGCCCAGGGTATCCATGAAATTGTCCTGGGCATGGCCCACCGCGGCCGGCTCAACGTCCTGGTCAACGTCATGGGCAAGGCGCCCAGCGAACTTTTCGAGGAATTCGAAGGCCGGCATATACCGCCCGCGGTGCGTTCCGGCGACGTCAAATACCACCTGGGCTTCTCGGCCGACGCCTCCACACCGGGCGGCAACGTCCACCTGGCGCTGTCGTTCAATCCGTCCCACCTGGAAATCATCGATCCCGTGGTGGAGGGATCGGTGCGGGCGCGCCAGCACCGGCGCGACGACCACGACGGCTCCGAGGTGCTGGCGGTGCTGATGCACGGCGACGCCGCCTTCGCCGGCCAGGGCGTGGTGATGGAAAACTTCAACATGTCCCAGGCCCGCGGTTTCGGCACCGGCGGCACCATGCATATCGTCGTCAACAACATGATCGGGTTCACCACCAGCAATCCCCTCGACACCCGCTCCACGCTGTACTGCACCGACGTGGCGAAAATGGTTCAGGCACCGATCTTCCACGTCAACGGCGATGACCCGGAGGCGGTCATTTTCGTGGCGCAGATGGCGCTCGACTTCCGCATGACCTTCAAGAAAGACGTCATTATCGACATGGTGTGCTACCGCCGCCTGGGCCACAATGAGGCCGATGAACCGGCCGTCACCCAGCCGATGATGTATCACAAGATCCGCGAGCATACGACTGTGCCCAGGCTTTATGCCCAGGAACTGGAGGCGCAGGGCGTGCTGGAGCCGGACGAGGCCGACCAGATGGGTGAGCAGTTTCGCGAGGCGCTGGACCGCGGCAACGTGGTGGCGCTTCACACCGTCGATGGCGTCCATCATTCCCACGCCGTGGACTGGACGCCCTTCAGCGGCAATAAATGGACCCACCCGGCGGACACCGCCATTGCGCTGTCGCGGGTGCAGGATCTGACCAACCGGCTGCTGGCAACGCCCGACGGGTTCGAGCTCCATTCCCGGGTGGCCAACATCATGGGCGACCGGCGCAAGATGGCCGCCGGTGCGCTGCCCATCGACTGGGGCTTCGCCGAAACGCTGGCCTACGCATCCCTGCTCGAAGACGGCTATCAGGTGCGCCTGACGGGGCAGGACAGCGGCCGCGGCACGTTCTTTCATCGTCATGCCGTGCTGTTCAACCAGAAGGACGGTGTGCCGTACATTCCCCTGCAGCATCTCGGCGACCAGCAGGCCAAGTTCATTGTCATTGACTCGCTGCTCTCCGAAGAGGCGGTGCTCGGGTTTGAATACGGCTATTCCACCGCCGAGCCCAACAGCCTGACCATCTGGGAGGCGCAGTTCGGCGATTTCGCCAACGGCGCCCAGGTGGTCATCGACCAGTTCATCAGTTCGGGGGAGGCAAAGTGGGGCCGCATGTGCGGCATCACGCTGTTTCTGCCCCACGGCTACGAGGGCCAGGGTCCGGAGCACTCTTCCGCTCGGCTGGAGCGTTATCTGCAGCTGTGCGCCGAGTTCAACATGCAGATCTGCGTACCGAGCACGCCGGCGCAGATGTTCCACATGCTGCGCCGGCAGATGCTGCGGCCCTACCGCAAGCCGCTGGTGGTAATGACGCCGAAGAGCCTGCTGCGCCATCGCCTGTCGGCCTCCTCCCTGGATGATTTGGCCGAAGGCAGCTTCCAACCCGTGATCGGTGAGGTCGACGATATCAAGCCCGCATCGGTGCAGAGGGTCGTACTGTGCGCCGGTAAGGTTTATTATGATCTGCTGCAAAAACGCCGTGACCTGGAGCGCGACGATGTTGCCATCATTCGCATCGAGCAGCTCTACCCGTTCCCGCGCGAAGCGCTGACCAAGGAACTGGCACGCTACAATCGCGCCAAGGACGTGATCTGGTGCCAGGAAGAACCCATGAACCAGGGAGCCTGGTACCCGAGCCAGCATCACTTCCGCGCCTGCATGCGCAAGAGTCAGCAGCTGCAGTACGCCGGGCGGAAGGCTTCGGCTTCTCCGGCAGCGGGTTACTTCGATCTGCACATAGAACAACAACGCACCCTCGTGGAGGAGGCTCTCGGTGGATGATACGCAACACGGCCAGCCTCAGGCCGAAACCGGCGTGCTGGAGATCCGGGTGCCAAAGCTGCCCGAATCGATCGCCGACGCAACTTTGGTGACATGGCACAAAAAGCCGGGGGAAGCGGTGCGGCGCGACGACAATCTCGTCGACATCGAAACCGACAAGGTGGTGCTGGAAGTTCCGGCGCCGGCCGATGGCGTGCTGCAGGGAATAGAGAAACACGACGGCGACACGGTGGTCAGCGAGGAATTGCTTGCCACCCTGTCCCGCGGCGCTGCTGCGCCGACTGCCGCCGTGCCGCCCAAGCCGGCGGCGGAACCGGAGCCGGAGCCGGCAAGCGGGCGCGAGGCCCCGCCGCTCAGTCCGGCGGTGCGGCGGCTGGTGGAGGAACACGGACTGAACGCGGCCGACATCCCGGCCAGCGGTCGCGATGGCCGGCCGACCAAGGCCGACGTGCTGCAATATCTTCAGTCGCGCGAACCGGGTGCGGCGGAGCCACCACCGCAAGCGCCGGCGGAAGCCGCATCTGCACCGGCCTCCGGGCACCAGCCGGCGCCGGCGGCTGAAGCACCGGCGGCGCGCACGGAGCCGCAGGCGGCGGCTGCCGAAGCGGGGATGCGCCGCGTGCCCATGAGCCGCCTGCGGCAACGCATCGCCGAACGAATGGTGGAAGCGCAGCACACCGCGGCCATTCTGTCCACGTTCAACGAGATCAACATGCAGGCGGTGTTCGATCTGCGCCGCCAGTACAAGGAGCGGTTCGAACAGCAGCACGGCGTCAAACTCGGCCTGATGTCGTTCTTTATCAAGGCCGGCGTCGAGGCGTTGAAGCGCTTCCCCATCGTCAACGCCTCGGTCGAGGACGGAGATATCCTTTATCACGACTACTATGACGTCAGCCTGGCGGTGTCGACGCCGCGCGGGCTTGTCGTGCCGGTGCTGCGCGACGCCGACCGTCTCACCTTCGCCGAAATCGAATCGGCCATCGTCGACTTTGCCCAGCGGGCCCGGGATGGCAATCTCACCATCGACGAGCTCAGCGGCGGCACCTTCACCATCACCAACGGCGGCGTGTTCGGCTCGCTGCTGTCGACCCCGATACTCAACCCGCCACAAAGTGCAATCCTCGGGCTACACAAGGTCCAGGAACGCCCGGTCGCTGAAGATGGAGAAGTACGCATTCGACCGATGATGTATACGGCGCTGTCCTACGACCACCGCATCATCGACGGACGGGACGCCGTCCAGTTTCTGGTGGCGGTAAAGGAATTGCTCGAAGATCCGGCGCGTCTGCTGCTGCAGGTCTGACACGGACCCACGCCTGCACGTACCCGGCAAGCAACAACAACGATACGGGGTGATCGATATGGCCAGATCCTATGATGTAATCGTTATCGGCGCCGGTCCGGCGGGCTACGTCGCGGCGATACGCTGTGCCCAGCTCGGCCTGCGCACCGCCTGCGTGGACAAATGGCTGACACCCGAGGGCAAGCCGGCGCCGGGCGGCACCTGCCTCAATGTCGGCTGCATCCCCTCCAAGGCGCTGCTGCAGTCCTCCGAGCTGTATCTGCAGGCCACGGATCATTTTGCCGAGCACGGAGTTATCGCCGCGGGCGTCAGCGTCGACGTGGCTCAGATGCAGGCACGCAAAAATCATGTCGTGCGCCAGCTCACCGACGGTATCGCCGCCCTGTTCAACGCCAACCGCATCGCCTGGCTGCAGGGTCAGGGGCGGCTGCTCGGCAGCGGCGTGGTAGAGTTCACGCCCCACGGCAAGCCCGAGCACAAGGAGACGCTGGAAACCAGCCAGGTGATCCTTGCCAGCGGCTCCCACCCGATCGAACTGGAAGCGGCGCCCCTGGACGGTGAACGTATCGTCGATTCCAGCGGCGCGCTGGCGTTCACCGAGGTCCCCAAGCGCCTGGCCATCATCGGCGCCGGCGTCATCGGCCTGGAGCTGGGCAGCGTCTGGCGCCGCCTGGGATCGCAAGTGGTGCTGCTGGAAGCCCAGGACCAGTTCCTGCCCATGGTGGACCAGCAGGTAAGCAATGAGGCGTTGAAGGAATTCACCCGTCAGGGCCTGGAAGTCCGCCTCGGCGCCCGGGTGGTCAGCACCCGGCGCACCAAGAAACAGGTGACCGTCCAGTATCGACAGGACGAAGAGGAACACGAACTCAAGGTCGACTACCTGGTGGTGGCCGTGGGCCGGCGCCCGTGCACCGACGGACTGTTCGCGCCGGAGTCAGGGTTGCTGCTGGACGAGCGCGGCTTCATCCATGTCGACGAGTACTGCGCCACCAACCTCCCCAATGTCTATGCCATTGGTGATGTGGTCCGCGGGCCGATGCTGGCTCACAAGGGCTCCGAGGAGGGTGTCGCGGTGGCCGAGTGCATCGCCAACGGAACCCGGGTGGCGGTAAATCCCGACACCATCCCGTCGGTCATCTATACCCAGCCGGAGATCGCCTGGGTGGGGGCCAGCGAAGGGACCCTGCACGGTCACGGTGTCGCGGTGCGCGCCGGCACATTTCCGTTCGCTGCCTCCGGGCGCGCCCGCGCAATGGGTATGCCCACGGGGCTGGTGAAAATCCTTGCCGACGCGGAAACCGACCGCATTCTGGGCGTACACATCATCGGACCGCTGGCCTCGGAGCTCATTGCAGAAGCGGTGCTGGCGATGGAATTCTCCGCCAGCAGCGAAGATCTTGCGCGCACCATCCACGCCCATCCCACGCTTTCCGAAGCCATGCATGAAGCGGCGCTGGCCGTGGACGGCCGCGCCATCCACGTGGCCGGCAAGGCAGGCGCGAAAAAACGCGGCTGACCGCCGATCTCCTGGGCACCGAATATGCCGTCATATTGGTCGCCGTGATGGCGCAGGCGGACGCCGCCGGTGCCTGAGGCCATGACTGCAGTCAAACAGCCTCCACGTCGCCTGCCGGTGCGAGCTTGCCGCCGTCGGCGCGGCACTGAGCGATCAGGGCCGGACTGTGCAGCGCGGCTCCCTCTCACCCCCCGGCCGGACCGCCGCGTTGCGTGACGCGGTGCTGCGGCTGGCGGACGCCGATCCCCTGCGCCCGGCCGGCATCGGCAGCTGAGCGCCGGGTGGGCGCAGGGACGGGGGCCGCCGAGCCTACCCTTCGCCCCGGGCCACCGGCCGCGCCGGGTCGCGGATCCACTCACTCCAGGAACCCGCATACAGGCGCGACCCATGCAAGCCGGCATGCTCCATCGCCAGCAGATTATGGCAGGCGGTAACACCGGAACCGCACATGTGCACCACCTCCCGCGGGTCCACGGCGCCGCACAGCTGTTGAAATTGGCACAGCAGTTCGCCGGGCTCCAGAAAACGGCCGTCCCGGCCCAGGTTCAGGGCATAGGGACGGCTGACGGCGCCGGGAACGTGGCCGGCCACCGGGTCGATCGGCTCCTCCTCGCCGCGAAACCGTTCCGCGCCGCGGGCGTCCACGAGGGTGATGAAATCGTCGGCCAGCGCCCCCTGCACCTGGACCGAGCTCAGCCATTCCTGGTCGTCGGCCGCGCCCTCAAGGTCACCTGCGCCGCCAGCCGGCGTCGCGGTGGCGAGCCCACCCCCGGTCCGCCGCCAGGCGTCGATGCCGCCGTCGAGGACAGCCACCTGGCCGTGGCCCACCCAGCGCAGCAGCCACCAAAGCCGCGCGGCGACGGCGCCGCCGACGTCATCGTAGACCACCACCTGGGTGTCGTTGCCGACCCCCCAGCCGCGCAGCCGGCGCAAAAATGTGTCGACGTCGGGCAGCGGATGCCGGCCGCTGCCGGCAGTGACCGGCCCCGACAGGTCGCGATCGAGGTGAGCGTAGCGGGCGCCTGCGATATGGCCCTCCCCATAGGCGCGTTCGCCGGCGGATGGGTCGGCCAGGGAGAAGCGGCAGTCGAACACCCGCCAGTCCCGCCGGTCCAGGTGGCCGGCCAGCGTGCGCGCGGAAATGAGGGTCTCGTGGCTCATGGAGCAGTCGCCCTGGATGGCTGCATGGGATGGGCTTCCTATTAGTGACGGGGGTGCGCCTCCGTCGCCAGCCCGGTCCGGACTGCCCGCTCCGCCTGGACCACGTTGGGGAACCGGACCCCGGCGTGACGGTGCCCGCTCAGAAGCCGGCCGCCACGCCATCGCTGCGCGGGTCGGCCGCGCCTTCGATAATGCCGTCCGGGTGATGCACCAGGGCGCCGGCGTGGCCCATCATCTCGTCGTAGTCCTCCACCACCTCCACCGGGTGGCCGCGTTGCCGCAACGCTTCGGCCAGGTCCGGCGCAAACCGGGCCTCCAGCTTCAGGCTGTTGGACGACGCCCCCCAGGTGCGGCCCAGCACCCAGCGCGGTGCGCTGACCGCCTGCTGCAACGGCTGACCGTAGGCCGCATAGCGGCTGAATACCGCCGCCTGGGTCTGGGGCTGGCCGTCGCCGCCCATGGTGCCGAAGGCCATCACCCGCCCGTCTGCGAACCGGGCCAGGGACGGGCACAGGGTATGAAACGGCTTGCGGGCCGGACGCAAGCAGCGAGGGTGGCCGGCCTCGAGGCTGAAGCTGCTGCCCCGGTTCTGCCAACAGATGCCGGTGGACGGCAGCACCATGCCGCTGCCGAACTCGAAATAGAGGCTCTGGATCGCGCTCACTGCGCGCCCCTGGCCGTCGATGACCCCGAACCAGGTCGTGTCGCCCGTGTCGCCGGGGCCGGCCCAGGGTGCGGCGGCGACGTCGATGGCCGCCGCTTGCTCGGCCAGCACCTTCGGATCGAGCAGCGCCGCCAGATCAATACCGCCCATGTCCATGGGATCCCGCAGCAAGCGGTCCCGCTGCCGGAACGCCCGCTTGGTCGCTTCCACCAGCAGGTGCACGTAGTCGGCGCTCTCCGCCTCGGGCGGGGGCGTCTTCCCGTAGGCGAATTGTCCCAGGATAAGCAGCGTTGCCAACCCCTGGGTCGGCGGCCCAAGGGCGTACAGCTTGCCCGCGGGCAGCGTCCCGCCCAGCGTCAGTCGCAGCGGCGCACCTAGCGCCGGCTGGTGCGCGTGCAGATCCTTCAGGCCCACGGGACTGCCGGCCCGGGTCAGGTCTTCGGCCACCGCCGCCGCCAGTCCGCCGCGATAGAAATCGTCCAGCCCCGCGGCAGCGAGGCGTTGCAGCGTCTCGCCCAATGCCGGCTGCTGCTGGCGCGAACCGGCCCGCGGCGCCCGCCCGCCCACCAGGTAGGCGTCGGCGAATCCCGGTTGCGGCGCCAGCTCCGGCAGCTTGTCCGCGGTATTGCGGGCCTGGCTGTCGGTTACTGCGCAGCCCGACTGGGCGTAATCGACGGCATCCTCCAGCAGCCGCGCCAACGGCAGGGCGCCGCCCCAGCGGCGACTCAGTTCATATGCCGCCTGCCAGCCGGACAGGGTACCGGCGACCGTATTGGCCGCGAGCGGACCGCGGGTGGGGATCGCCTCCAGCCCGCGGGAGCGGTAGAAGGTCGGCTCCAGATCGTCCGGTGCGCGCCCGCAGGCATCGATGGCCACGACGTCGGCTCCCGGCGCAGCTGCCAGCCAGAAACTGTCGCCGCCAAGCCCGGTCATGTGCGGGTAGACCACCGACAGGGATGCCGCGATGCCGATAGCCGCCTCCAGGGCGTTGCCGCCGTCGCGCAATATGGCCAACCCCGCCTGCGCGGCGAGCGCATGTGGGGCCACCGCCATACCGCGGGTGGCGCGTATCGTGTTGAGCAATTTCTGAGTCCTCTAGCAGGCCGCAAGTTCTGGCGTTGGCATAGAGACAGGAACAAAGGGCAAAGAAGAGTGCAAAAGACCTTTCCACTTTTCCCTTTTGTCTTTGCCCTGCTATTACCCTACCACCCAACGGCCTTGGGAAGCCAGGTAGCCAGGGCCGGGAACGCCATCACCAGGCCCAGGCCCAACAGCTGGATGCCGATGAAGGGCATCACGCCGCGGTAGATGTCCTGGGTGCGGATCTCCGGCGGCGCGACACCCTTGAGATAGAACAACGACCAGCCGAACGGCGGGGTCAGGAACGAGGTCTGCAGATTCATGGCCACCAGAATGCACAGCCAGATGATGTTGACATGATGACCTTCAAAGAACGGCAACAGGAGCGGCAGCACGATGTAGGTGATCTCGATCCAGTCAAGAAAGAAGCCGAGCACGAACAGCAGCAGCATCATGAAGGCAATGCCGCCCCACACCCCTCCGGGCAGGAATTCGAACAGCCTGTCGATCAGGTCGTCGCCGCCCAGCCCGCGGAAGCTCAGGCTGAACACCTGGGCGGCGATCAGCACGAACAGGGTCATGCCGGTGATCTTGAAGGTCGACTCCACCGTCTCGCGCATCACCGTCCAGTTCAGCCGTCCCGACATCAGCACCACCAGCAGCGCACCCAGGGCACCCATGGACGCCGCTTCGGTTGGCGCGGCCACACCGCCGATGATCGATCCGAGCACGGCAAAGATCAGTGCCAGTGGCGGCACCACAACCTTGAGCAAGTCCAGCAACAGCGTCCCCAGCGGCATCGCGTCGCGCTCCTCCACCGGGATCGGCGGCATGGACGAGGGGCGCAGCCTGCCCAACAGCAGGATATAGCCGAAATACAGCCCGCCCAGCACCAACCCTGGAAACAGTGCTGCGGCGAACAGCGTGCCCACTGAGCCGCCGGTGATATCCGACAGCAGGATCAGCACCAGGCTGGGCGGAATGATCTGGCCCAGGGTACCCGACGCGCAGATGGTGCCGCAGGCGATGCTCTTGTCGTAGTCGCGCCGCAGCAGCGTGGGCAGCGTAATCAGCCCCACGGTCACGACCGTCGCTGCGACAATGCCCGTCGAGGCGCCCATGAGCACCCCCACCACCACGATTGCCAGCGCCATGCCGCCCGAGCGGCGCCCCGACAGGTGCCCGACCACGTCGAGCATGCGCTCGGCCAGGCGCGACTTCTCCAACAACACCCCCATGAACACGAACAGCGGAATCGCCAGCATGGTGTAGTTGGTGATCACCCCGTAGACGCGCATGGGCAATAGGTTGAACAAATCGGTGCCGAAGCCACTGAGCCCGAACAGGATGCCGCTGGCCGCCAGGGCGAACGGCACCGGGATGCCGATCAGGATCAGCACGAACAGCGCCACCACCATCAGCACCGCCAGTGTTTCAATGCCCATGGTCAGCTCCTGCCGCCGCGCCGCAGGGCCAGGAAATTGGACAGCACCATGGCCACCCCCTGCACCGCCACCAGACCGAAGCCGAGCGGCATGAACGCCTTCAGCGCCCAGCGGGCCGGCAGCCCGCCCGGGTCCGGCGAGGTTTCATGAATGGCGTAGGACATGGACACGAACTTGAGCGAAACTGCGGCGAAAAACAGCGCCACCGGCACGATCACCAGCAGCGGCACCAGGAATTCCATCCATTGCTTCACCCGCTCGCTGTAGCGCTGGTAGAAGATGTCCACGCGCACGTGCTCGCCCTGCTGCACCGTATAGGAGGCAGCCATCATGGCGACCACCGCCAGCACGTGCCACTCCAGCTCCTGCTCGGCCACGGACCCGGCGTGCCACACGTAGCGCGCCACCACGTCGCCCGCCACCAGCAACACCAGGACCAGCGTCAGCCAGGCCGATGCCCGGCCAACGCGTTCCACCGTGCGGTCCAGCAGCTTGGCGGTACGCTCCAGGCAGGCGTTGAGGGGGGCGCGACGGGGCGCCCCCCTGTCTTCACCCATGCCGTCTGCGCCGCCGGTGCATACAGCGTCTTCAGCCGTTGACATGTGCGCTCCGTTACAGGTTCTGGGTCAGCACCACGGACTCGCTGACGCCCAACCAGTCGTCGACCTTCTTTTTGAACGCGAAGTAGTGTTCGTGGACCTTCTTCGCCGTCGGGTCCTTGGCCGTTAGGGTGTCCAGGGTATCGAAAGTCACCTCCCGCAGGCGCTTGATGATGTCCGGTGACAAATGCCCCAATTTGACCCCATGGTTGTTCACCAGATCCTTGAGCGCCTCGGCATTGTTGGCGTTGCACCAGGCGAAACTGACTTCGTTGCAGGCCTGGGCAGCGTTGCTGACCACCGCCTGCAGATCGTTGGGCAGCGAGTCCCAGGCCTTCTTATTGACCAGCAGCTCGGTGGTATTGGACGGCTCGTGCCAACCCGGCGTGTAGTAGTGCTTGGCAGCATTCTGCAACCCCAGCTTGCGGTCCAGGTATGGACCCACGAACTCGGCGGCGTCGATCACGCCGCGCTGCAGCGCGGGGAAGATCTCGCCGCCCGGCAACAGCTTTACGCTCACGCCCAGCTGTTCATAGACCTTGCCGGCCAAGCCGGGAATCCGCATGCGCAGTCCCTTGAAGTCGTGGACGCTGGCTATGGGCTTGCGGAACCAGCCGGTCATCTGCATGCCGGTGTTGCCGGCCGGGAGCGCCTTCAGGCCGAACGGCGCATAAACCTCGTCCCACAGCTGCTGTCCGCCGCCGTGGTAAAGCCAGGCATTCATGCCCAGTGCGTCGAACCCGAACGGCACGGTGGTGAAATACTGTGCGGCGAACGACTTTCCGGCCCAGAAGTAGGCGTTGGCCCAGTTCATTTCCACGGTGCCCTCGCGCACTGCGTCGAAACCGGCCAGGGCCGGGATCAGCTCCTTGGCGGCATAGAACTTGATCTTCAGGCGCCCGCCCGACATGGCCTCGGCCCGCTTGCAGAAGTCGGTGGCGCTACCGGGGCCGACGGTATAGAAGGGAGATCCCGGCGGGTAGGCGCTGGTCATCCGGAAATGAAAAGTCTTCTTGGACTCGGCGCGTACGATGGCCGGTGCGGCAATGGCACTGCCGGCGACAGCGGCGGCCAGGCTGCTCTTGATGAATTTTCTGCGGTCAACGCTCATGTCGGATTGATCCTCGGTTCGGATTTAAAGGCTTGGCTTTGCGACATTCGACGAATGTCGCAATCGGTCCGCCGCTTGCGTTTGCAACCGCCGTGCCACGCCACCGCACCGGGGTAAACAACTGACCCGTCAGTGTATTGTCCATTTGAGCTGAGACTGCGCCGCGGCCGCAGGCGGCATTGCCGCACCGCGCTGGGGCGCCTGCACGTCCGGCAGGCACTTGACGGTGCGTACCGGGACCCGTCGGCGCTACGCTGCCCCGGCCCGGCGCCCGTGTGCGGCCGACCGCGGCCCGGGAACTGCGATGCAACGCCGCGTACGATACAATGCCGGAATAACGGTCCTGCCCGGAGCCCTGGCGTGAAACTGACCATTGACGAGTTCAGGAAGTGGGAACACAAGAGCATTACCCTGCTCGGCATGTCGGGGGTGGGCAAAACGCGCTTGGCCGACATGCTGCGCCGCCGCGACTGGTTTCACTTTTCCGGCGATTACCGCATCGGCACCCGCTACCTGGACGAGGCGATCCTCGACAACATCAAGCAGCAGGCCATGCAGATCCCGTTTTTGCGCGAGCTGCTGCGCTCGGACTCGATATTCATCGTCAACAACATCACCGTTGACAACCTGCAGCCGGTCTCCAGCTTTCTCGGCAAGCTCGGCAACCCGGGGCGCGGCGGTTTAGGTTTGGCGGAGTTTCGCCGCCGCCAGGAATTGCACCGCCTGGGGGAGATCGCCGCAATGCGTGACGTGCCGGCCTTCATCGACAAGGCGCAGGCCATCTACGGCTACAAACATTTCGTCAACGACGCCGGCGGCAGCGTGTGCGAATTGGACGACCCGGAGACACTGGAGATACTGGCCAGGCACACACTGATTCTCTACATCAAGGCCAGCGGGAAGGACGAACAGGAACTGATGCGCCGGGCCGAGGAGGACCCCAAGCCGCTGTACTACCGCGATGACTTCCTGCAGCAGCAACTGGAGGTATATATGCAGGAAAACAACCTGCCGTACGTGGCGCTCATCGACCCGGACCAATTCGTGCGGTGGATGTTTCCGCGCCTGTTCCGCTCCCGCATCCCGCGCTACGAGGCCATTGCGGAGCGCTACGGTTATACCATCACCACCGATGAGCTGTCGCAGGTACAGAGTGCAGGCGAATTCCTCGGGTTGGTGGAACACGCAGTGCAGCGTCAACCCTGACCACGGAACGACCACGAGCGGGCCATACCCTATGCCACTGGTTGTCAATTCCGATCTGCCGGCCTTCGAGCGCCTGAAACAGGAAGGGGAAACCGTCGTCCCCGGCGATGTCGCCATCCATCAGGACATTCGCGAGCTGCACATCGGCCTGCTCAACATGATGCCCGATGGTGCCTTGGCGGCCACCGAGCGGCAGTTCTTCCGCCTGATCGGCGAAAGCAACCAGATCGCGCAGTTCTATATGCACCCGTTCACCCTCAAGGAATTGCCGCGCAACGCGGACGGGCAGGCACACGTCGAGCGGTATTACGAACCCTTCGAAAGGATCAAGGCGGACGGCCTCGATGCCCTGATCATCACCGGCGCCAATGTCACCCAGCCGGAGCTGGCGCTGGAGCCGTTCTGGAAACCGCTGATCGAAGTCATCGATTGGGCCTATGAGAACGTGACGTCGACGCTGTGCTCCTGCCTGGCGACCCACGCGGTGATGGAATTCCGCTACGGGCAAAAACGCCAACCGCTGGGGTTCAAACGCTGGGGGGTCTACCCGCACCGGGTGGTGGACCGCAAGCACCCGCTGGTGACCGGGGTCAACACCCGCTTCGATGTGCCTCATTCGCGCTTCAATGACATCAGCCGGGCGCAGTTCGAGCGCGCCAACCTGCATGTACTGGCGGAAAGTGAAGTGGCGGGGGTTCACCTGGCGGTGAGCGAGGACCTGTTCCGCATCGTGTTCTTTCAGGGCCACCCGGAGTACGACACCATCAGCCTGCTGAAAGAGTACAAACGTGAGATCCGCCGGTATGTCCGGGGACAGCGCGATGACTACCCCCCGTTCCCGGAACAGTATTTCACACCCACGTCTCAAGCGGTCCTGGAGGAATTTCGCGATCGGCTGATGGCTGCCCAGGCTGGCGGCCGCGAGCTGCCGGAGCTGCCCGAAGCCCTGGTCGCACCGACGATCGACAACACCTGGCACGATACCGCCGAAGCCATCATGAACAATTGGATCGGTCGCGTCTATCAGGTGACCCATCACGACCGCAGGCTGCCCTTCAAGCAGGGCGTGAACCCATCGGACCCGCTGGGCCTGCGGACCTGACGCCGCCGCGCTATTTCTTCCGGCGCGGTGACCAGGTGGATACACCGCGTCCCGCGGTGCGTGCATTGAGTTCTTCGGCGTATTGGCGCGCGTGTTCGACGACCTGCTCGCGCGAACCGCAGCGACAACCGGTAATGCTGGAGGACCCGTTCTCGATTACGTAGGAATACCACGTGTTGCCACTGCCGCCTTCGGGCACCACGGCCTTTTCGACGGCCATGACCCGGAACTGGCGCTTCGGACGTTCGGTGGCGCCCGTGCGACGGGCGGTGTCGGATAAAACGTTGTGCTCGGATTTCATTTCGGTTGCTGGCGACCTGCGCCGCTCCTTCTCTGGTTCACTGGTGGGGTAAAAAATCGGCTGAAGCGCCTGCACCGCCATGGGGCGGTGAAACGCCCCCGCCTAATGCCGGCGCTGCCAGCTGCGAGACCTGCCTTTGGCAACCTCTTCCCTGACCTTTAACGGACGACCTTGAAAATCGGTGCCGTCCAGGCCGGCCATGGCTGCCCGCGCCTCGTGTCCTTCCATCTCGACGAATCCAAATCCCTTGCATTCGCCGGAAAACACGTCCGAGACCAGCTTGATGGACCGCACCGTTCCATGCTGGGAGAACAGCGCACGCACATCCGCCTCGGTCACACTTCGGGCAAGATTGCCCACAAACATCTTCTTCATGCAGCCGCACCTCCGGACATCCGGTTCAAACGCACGCGCCGCCGCTGGAGGACACGCACCAGATTGGGTGAATGGTGTGAACCGCGCATGCCGTCTGACCGGCGTTTGCGGGCCTGGGACGGCCGCCACACCGTGCTCCGGAGCATGGCCTGGCAACGCGGTTTCGGGAAGCACGCCCGCCGAGACGAGCGCAGCCCGAGTGATTCGGCTGCCGGGGCGAGGTATGGGACGGAGCCCGCGCGCAGCGGCCGACTGTTGGCTTGACCGGCCCGCGCCTCGGCAAAGGCAAACTCAGGTATTTAGCTTACCACAGGTGCCGGCTTCACCCTAATTGGCGGCCGCCGGCGAAGGTATCTCACCCCTCCACATTTTGATGGCTTTTCCCCCGGGGATGTCTTAAACTGATTTGGAGGCTGCAGATTGTGGCGTTGGTCGTTTTGGTAGCTCCTTTCAGCGTTATCTCCCGAACACCCTATTCATAACCTGCAGACAATCAACACCTTGTATTTGCGATATCGTTTGAGGAAAGAGTAATGGCTACAGGTAGCGTGAAATGGTTCAATGAATCCAAGGGCTACGGCTTTATCGCCCAGGACAACGGCGGAGATGACGTGTTCGTGCAGGCCCCAAGGGTCCCCAGGCTGCCAACGTCGTCCCTGAGTAGGACCCCGATCCGACCAACTGATCCAAAACGAGAACCCCGCCTTCCGGGCGGGGTTCTTCGTTTGGCTGCCGCCCGCCGGGGCCGGCACCTTCCCGTCAGTTGCTCAATTCGACGGCGTTGGCCGCCAGGAGCGATTCCAGCTGCTCGGCGGGGACCGGCTCGCTGAACAGGAATCCCTGCACCATGGCGCATCCCTGCTCACCCAGGAATGCCAGCTGCTTTTCGGTTTCCACCCCCTCGGCCACCACCTGAATATTGAGCCGCTTGGCCATGGCGATGATTGCCTGCACGATTGCCGCATCGTCGGGATCCTCGCTGATGTCCCGGATAAAGGCACGATCGACTTTCAGTGTATCGATGGAAAAGCGTTTCAGGTAGCTCAGCGACGAATAGCCGGTTCCGAAGTCGTCGATGGCTACACGGATGCCGAGATTGGCGAGCGCCCGAAAGGTGTCCATGATCTCCTGGCTGTGCTGGACCAGTATGCTTTCGGTGATCTCGAGCTCCAGGTTCCTGGAGTCCATGCCCGTCTCGTCGAGAATCTGGACAAGCATCTGCAGCAGTCCGGGCGCATGGAACTGGCGGCTGGACAGGTTCACCGCCAGACGCCGCGGTGACCCGTTGCTTGTCCAATTGCGCGCCTGGGAACAGGCGGTGCGCAGCACCCACTCGCCCACCGGCAGGATCAAGCCGGTTTCCTCCAACACCGGGATGAATTCCCGCGGCGACACCAGGCCGCGATCGGGGTGCTGCCAACGCAGCAGCGCTTCGGCACCGACCATAACGCCGGTGCGCAGATCGACCTGCGGCTGGTAGTGCAGCACAAACTCCTCTCGCTCCAACGCCCGCCGGAGGCTGGTCTCAACGCTCAGGCGCTCCAGCGCCTGCGCGCTCATGTCTTCGGCGTAGAAGCGATAGGTGTTGCGGCCGAGTTCCTTGGCCTTGTACATGGCGATGTCAGCATGCCTGAGCAATGTCCGAGCGTCGTCGCCGTCGCTGGGAAACAGGCTGATACCGATGCTGGTGGTGACGAACAGTTCGCGCCCCTCCAGATCCAGGGGTTTGGACAGAGCCTCCAGGATCTTATAGGCAACAGGCGCGACATTGTCGGCGCTCTGTACATCTTCGACGATGACAGCGAACTCGTCCCCGCCGAGGCGGGCGACCGTGTCGCCTTCGCGCACACAGGTACGCAACCGTCCGGACAGTGCGCGCAACGCCTGGTCGCCGAAGTCGTGCCCCAGCGTATCGTTGATGATCTTGAAGCGGTCCAGATCAAGGAACAGAACCGCCACAACGTACTCGCGCCCGCGGCTTCGCGCCAGGGCATGCTCCAGCCGATCCGTGAACAGGGCTCGGTTGGGCAGTTCCGTCAATACGTCATGGTGGGCGAGGAATTGCAGCCGCTCCTGGGTCTGCATACGCTCGCTGATGTCCTTGCCGGTGGCGACGAAGTGGGATACCCGTTCCCGCCCGTCCTTGATCGGCGTGATGGTCTTTTCCTCGTAGAACAGGGAGCCGTCCTTGCGCCGGTTGATGAATACCTCCTGGAACACCTCGCCTGCCAGAATGGTCTCCCACAGGTGCTCGTAAAAGTCTTCGCTATGGCGCCCGGAACGCAGAATTGCCGGCGTCTTTCCCAGCACTTCGTCGGGCGCAAAGCCGGTCACCGCCTCGAAGGCTGGATTGACGTATTCGATGATTCCGTCACGGTCCGTGACCATGACCGAATCGGCCGTCTGCTCGAGCGCGCTGGAGAGCTTGCGCATCCACGCTTCGGCCTTGCGCCTGGCGCTGACGTCCCGCGCGGTGCCCTCCACGCCCGCCACGTTGCCATCCTGGTCGTAACAGTACTGCGCGTTGGTCCAAACCCAGACCACCGAGCCGTTCTTGTGACGCAGTTCGCTCTCAAAACTCTGGACCCTGCCCCCATTTTCGCGCAAGGCCTGGAGGAAGTTTTCGCGCTGTGCAGGATTGACATACAAATCGGCCAGGCGCCGGCCGACGACCTCCTCCGGCTCGTAACCCAACAGCCGGGCCACCGACGCCGACGCGCGCGTGATTAGGCCATCGGCATCGGTTCGATAATAGGTGTCCTGCATGCTCTCGAGAATGTTGCTGAGCTCCTGCTCCGAGGCGCGCAGACTCTCCAACGCCTGTTTCTCCTCCGTGATATCGGCGGCGAGCCCTTCGAGGTAACCGCGCTCGGGATGCAGCCGCGCGGTAAAGCGGATCCACACGGCACCTCCGTCCTTGCGCGCCATGCGCGCCTCGAAGTTGCGCACGTGGTGCTCGTTGTGAAGAGTCTCGAGCATGCGTTCCCGGGTGCCTTGGTCAAAGTAGCGTTCGGAAGACCGGAAATGTTCGATGGCATCCTCGCGGCTGTCGTAGCCAAACATGCTCGCAAGCCGCTCATTGCATTCCAGCAATTTGCCGTCGCTGAGCCGGGTGCGCCACAAACCCACTTGGGCGTTGTCGAATATGCCCCGGTATTTTTCCTCACTCTCCCGCAGCGCGTCCTCAGCCTGCTTGCGGTCGGTGATATCGGTGGCGAGACCGATAACACCGGCCACGTTTTCGTCGCGATCGCGCAGCGGCGAATAGTAGACCTCGAACACCCGGCCATTGGCCTGCGCGACGTCGGTGAAGCTGTCACCGGCCAGAGCCCGGCGGATGCCGGAGGTAACGACCGAGTTGCCGGCGTACAACTCAAATGCCGACTGACCCACCACGCCGCCTGGAGTCAAGCCCAGGCCGGCCAGCCCCTTGCCGTCAGAGAGCGTAAACACGCCGTTGTTGTCCACCGCCCACAGAACGACAGGCGCGTTTGCCACGACCGTATGCAGCAGATTCTGCTCGCGGGACAGGGCCTCTTCGGCCTGCTTGCGCGCGGAGATGTCAAAAATGAAGCCGATGATCCTGGTGCGCTCGCCGTCGCTGCGCACCACGCGCGCGGTGTCGCGAATCCATACGGTCGTGCCGTCGGACGCCAACATGCGATATTCGAACTCGTGATCGCGCTCGGCCCGGATTTCGGCGTCGCGAACGCGCAGTGCCTCGTCACGGTCATCGGGGTGCAGGTGATGCTCCCAGAAGCCGGGCTGGAACCAGTTCGGCACCGGGTATCCCAGCAAGTCACCGGCCTGGGGGCCGACATAGGTAAAACGCAACGGGGCGGTGTCGGCTTCCCAGGCGACGGCACTGGCCGACTCGATCAGGTGCCGGTAGTGGGCCTCACTCCGGGTGAGGGACTCGATGGCTTCGATATGCCCGCGCACATCGATGAGATTCAGCAACAGGCCGGTTATTTCGCCGCCCGCACCGTGCACCGGCGACAGCGTGCGGTCCCAGTGAGACAGCCCATCCGTCCCGTGGGTTTCGGAAGCAAACGGCTTGGCGTCCAGCACCGCGGGCTCGCCGGTCATTACCACCCGGCGAAACAGGGCTTCGCTCTCCGCATTTGGGTATAGATCGAAATAGTTGCGGCCGAGGTAAAATTCCGGCTCACGCCCCTCCTGCGCGGCAAAACCGGGGCTCACGCGAATGAAATGGAAGTTGCGGTCCAATAGCGCCAGCGCCATGCGCGGGCTGTTGAACACGGCGTCGATCCAAAGATCGGTGTCGTCCGCCACGCGGGGCCGCGATTGCTCTTCACCGTGTTCTGAATGCCAATTCATACCCTGGCCAGTCCATCAAACATCAATCGCCAAGCGCTTGCGGCAACGGGCAACATGGGGCAATGGCCAAGCGAAATTCCCGATCGCCGGCGCGTTCGGCGATATTACTGCATTTTCTTTCCGGCGGCCTCCCCCGCCCCTGGACGCGGCGGCAGATCCCGGGCAATCGCCCCGACTGAACCGCCGGGGCGTCGCAAGCAACTGAGTAATTTGCTGGGTTTTTGCATACCGTGAAACGCAGCGCCGGCCAACAGTCCGCCGCGGGACCGGCCGAAGCGCCAGCCAACGCTTGCGAACACACCCGGGCAATGCAGACGTGGCACGATCGAGCCGCCAAGGAAACGAGCCTCCGGGTCCAGCTAACGGCGCGCTGTGCCGAAGCCCGGCGGGAGTTCCAACCGCGCGCCGTGTGGGCCGATGAACCGGGCCCGCGGCAGCGGGACGCTGATCGCTAGCGGGTCAGACGAAATTGTTCAATGCGCGATTCCAACTGCCGGGAAAACTCGGAAAGCTTGTCTGCGGACTTCGCTGTCGCCATAGCGGTATCGGTAATCTGACCGACACCGGTGGCGATATCGGTAATGTTGTGACTAATCTCCTCTGCGACCGCCGCCTGCTCCTCGGTCGCACTGGCGATGCTGGCGTTCATGTCCGAGATATGCGTTACGGCCCCCTGAATCTCGTGCAGCGCGTCGCGCGCGAGTGCGGCCTTTTGCAGCATCTCCTGCGAACGCTGCTGACCGCCTTCAATTGCGGCCGTCGCCGCGGCTGCGCCGGAATTCAGCGATGCAATGAGACCTTCGATCTCACGGGTCGACTCCTGGGTGCGCGAGGCGAGCGAACGCACCTCGCTCGCCACCACGGCGAACCCACGTCCCTGGTCCCCGGCGCGCGCAGCTTCAATAGCCGCATTCAACGCCAACAGGTTGGTTTGCTCAGCCACTCCCTGGATAACTTCCAGGACAGTGGAAATGTTGGCACTACCCTGCGCCAGCGTGCCCACCGTTTCGGCAACCCGATTGACCTCTTGGGCCAGCGCTTCAATGCTGGTAATCGTATGCGCCACCACTTCCGCGCCGCGCTTGGATGCATTATCGGCCTGACTCGCGCCATCCGCCGCTTCAGCCGCGTTGCGGGCCACGTCCTGAACGGTGGCCGCCATTTCATTGATGGCCGAGGCAATCTGCTCGGTGCGCACCAGATTGTCCTGCACCAATTGCTGCGTCTCGCTGCCGTATTGCGCCACCTCGCCCGAGGTTGCCGTCAGGTCCACGGACACCGAACGGACACCCGAAACCGTTTCCTGCAGAGAATCCTGCATACTCTTCATGGCGGCGAGCACGCTGGATTCATCGCCCTTGCGGACTTTGATCTGCTCGGTCAGGTCGCCCTTGGCGACATTGCGCGCGATGTCTGCAGCGTAGTCGGGTTCGCCACCCAGCGCCGCCACCAGGCGGCGCGCGAACACGACAGCGAAGATGATGGCGAACAGCACCGAGGCGGCAAGCACGACCGCGAGCATCACGTAGCTGCGCCGGATCATGTTGCGGCCATCCTGTTCGGCGGCCGTTTCGCCGGCGTTCGCCAGTTTGACCACCTCGTCGATGGCCCGGCGATGGGCCTCATAGGCGGCAGACATTTTGTCCAGGGCCGCCGAGGCGGCGGCCGTGTCGCCGCTGCGCAGCGCCGGGATGAATGCATCGTCGGCGACCCGGAAGAATCTCTGTGCCGGAGCGTAGGAGTCCGCAAGAAACACCTGGGCCATGCGCTTGGGCAGCGGCTCCTTGATCCAGTACGCATGGCGGGCTTCGTATTCCTTATGCAGCGTCTCCAGCCGGGCGATCAGGGCATTGATGGTATCGCTGCCTTTTTTCGCTGCGGCGGCTCGATAGGCTTGCTGGGCGACGAGGTAGGGCTCGATGATGTATTCCGGCGGAGGCAGAATGTCCGCCACCAGGTCCTTGTCCCGTACGATGTTGTTGTACAGTTCGCCGTTCACCTTTACCGTGTTGACGGTGCGGAACGAAAGTACGCCGAAGATGACGAAACCGAGCGCGAAAATGCCGATCAGGACGGCGAAACGCTGACCGAGCGTGGCGGAGGAGCGCACGCGTGAATGCCTGTCGGAGGCCATGTCGATTCTCCCTGCAGTGCCGTTGAACCCTACCGCAGATCATTACATACTTTTTTTATGGTATGCGGCACGGATCGGGCGTGTCTGTCAGATGCGTTGGAAACGCTGCCGGACAAAGTATCGGCGCGACGGGGGAAACGCTGAGCGGCAACGCTCGGGCACATGGCGTCCCCATGATGAAAGTCAAGTTTTTGCGCGCATGCAACGAACCGGGCGCTGCCGCAGGCGGGAATGCGGCGGTCGGCCGACACCCACAATAGGGGCAGCCCTGCTGCGAACGGGGTCGATGAACGGATGCCCGGTCGGGCGTCGGACCCCGACGCAATCCGGACCCGCGACGGCCACGCCGGTGGCGCGACGCACCGCAACGCAGGTTACGTTGCGCATTGCGCCCCGTGATCGGAGGTCGGCACCATGAAATTTCATCAATTGCCGGTTGGCAGCCGCTTCGAGCTCGATGGGCGGATTTACGTCAAAGTCACCCCGCTGATCGCGCAACACGAAGCCGACGGCCGGCAGCAACTGGTACGGCGCTCGGCAAGTGTGCGGTTGGCGCAAGGCGCGGCCGCATTGCGGGCGCAACCGCGGCCGCTGCCGCCCGCTGAGGTCCGCGAGCGGCTCGACGCGTTCTACGCCCGCTGTCTGCAATGCATCGATGAACTGGCCGCCGATGCGCAACCGGGCCGCGGCGCGGAGGTGCGGCGTCGGCTGGCCGAGGCCCGCGACGAACTTGTCGCCGGCCTCGGCCTGGAAACCACCCAATCGCCGCACTCACGCCAGCGCTGACCGCGGCGCGTCGGAGGAAAATCGCGGTCAGGCCCTAATCAACGCCGATGCGCATGCTCGCCGTGGCCAGGTAGACCTCCCGGAGGAAGTTCACCAGGCCGCCGATCAACGCGAGCATGCCGGCGACGAACAAGACACCGATGGCGATGGATACATCGGCGTTGAGGATACCGCCGACGAACAGTGTGGCAATCACGCAGCAGATCAGCAGGGCGCACAGCGTGCACAGGCTGATGGCGCGGTGAATCAGGCAGGCGCGCCGCCCCAGCGCCCGCAACTCGTCACGAGGGGCAGTCAATTGGGCGGCGTCCGGCTGCGCGGCCAGCACGCGGCTGCGGTCGATGATCCGTCCCAGCCGGTTGGCCATCACACCGAGCATGGCGCCGATGCCGGTGAGCAGAAACACCGGCGCTACGGCGAGTTGAATCGCGTGGGCGATGGTCGAGATGTGCAAATCGGGTTGCATGGCGCGCGGCGGATCGGCCCCCATCGGCAGCGGGCGGAACAAGAACGCATGGGATGTATATAGCGTGCGCCGGGGAAGGTGGCAACGCCGCCTCCGGCGCGCGCAGCGGCAGGGCGTGCCCGCGGCAAACCGGCCCCGTGCGGGGCCGGTCACCACCGTCGTACTAGCGGCCCGCGGCGGCGCGCCCGCGACTGCGCCGCGAGGAAGCCTGGGGCCTGGCGCGCCTCTCGCTGCGGTCGCGGCCCACAGCGGGGCGCCCGGCGCGGCTTGGGCTGCGCACTCGGGCTGCCGGCGTCTGGGCGGGCTCGTAGCCGCTGAGGACCTCAGCCCGTATATCGGTGTTCAGCAACCGTTTGATGGCGGCAAAGTGACCACGCTCTTCGGCGCCCACCAGGGATACCGCCGCGCCGCGGCTGCCGGCGCGGCCGGTACGGCCGATGCGATGGACGTAGTCTTCGGGGTTGTTGGGCAATTCATAGTTGACCACATGGGGCAGTTGACTGATGTCCAGCCCCCGTGCCGCCACGTCGGTGGCCACCAGCGCCCGCACCGACTGGCGCTTGAAGTCTCGCAGCGCCCGGGTGCGGGCGCCCTGACTCTTGTCCCCATGGATGGCGGTGGCGCGGATACCGTCCAGTTCCAGTTGTTTCGCCAGGCGGTCGGCACCGCGCTTGGTGCGGGTGAACACCAACACCTGGCGCCAGTTGCCGGTGCCGATCAAGTGCGACAGCAACTCCCGCTTGCGTCCGGCATCGACCAGATAGGCCGACTGCTCCACCGCGTCGGCCGCGGCGTTGGGGCGCGCCACTTCGATCAACTGCGGCGCCGTGAGGAACTTCTGCGCCAGCTTCTTGATGCCGGCCGGGAAGGTGGCCGAAAACAACAGCGTCTGCCGTCGGTCGGGCACCCGGCCGAGAATGCGCTCGATGGCAGGCAGGAATCCCATGTCCAGCATCCGGTCCGCCTCGTCCAGCACCACTATCTCGACCCGCGACAGGTCCACGGTGGTGCGGTTGAGATGATCGATCAGTCGGCCCGGCGTGGCCACCAGCACGTCAACGCCCGCGCGCAAAGCGCGCATCTGGGGATTGATGTTGACGCCGCCGTAGACCTCCGCGCAACGCAACGGCAAATGCCTGCCGTAGGTGCGCACACTTTCACCGACCTGCGCCGCCAATTCGCGGGTCGGGGTCAGCACCAAAGCGCGCACCGGGCGACGGCCCCCGGTTTGAGACTGCAGCAATCGCTGCAACATGGGCAGGGTGAAAGCCGCGGTCTTGCCGGTGCCCGTTTGCGCCCCCGCCATGAGGTCGTGACCGGCCAGGGCCAGCGGAATGGACCGGCTTTGAATCGGCGTGGGGGCGTCGTAGCCCTGCTGCTGCACGGCACGCAAAAGATCGGCCGAAAGGCCGAGAGAAGAAAACGACATGGAAAAGGCTCCTGTTACAACTGCCAAGGCGCAGCACGCCGCAACGGCACGCCAATCGGGTGTTATCGAGGAATGGCCTTGGCAGGGAACAGACCGCGACCGGTTTGCGGGTACCGGCCTGTCGACGGAAAAGACCCATGCATACTGCTGCAGGGCGGTCGGTGGGCGGCAAAAACAAACGCTACAGGTGCACTATACCATAGGTGCAGCGGTTTCCCTACGAATCATTGCCCCCCCGCCGGAACCGGCCACGGCCGATCAAAGCCGCCGCAGATAGTCTTGCACCCCGTCGGCCACGCGGATCTCGCCGGCTTTCACCGGCGGGAGGTAGTGGGCCATCCAGCGGCCCACATGCATGCGCGACTGTTGCAGCTCGAGCAGGATCAGTTTCACTAGCGGACCGCCCTGGTCAAGAAAGCCGCTGTCGTGAAAATCCCGCTCCGCCTGCGCCTTGTCGTAAGCGACCCGGGCGATCTGCGCCTGCCAGCGGCCGGCCCGGAACGTGAAGCGGCCGTATGCGGCGCGTGGATCGTGATCGAACGGCTGGCCGACCGAGCCGGTATTGGCCACCAGGGTGCCGTTGAATCGGCGCAGCAACGGCTTGTGGGTGTGGGAACCCACGAACAGTCCGCGGGGCGCGCCCAGTTTCTCCGCCAGTGCCCCATCGTCGACTCCGGGATGAATGCCATCGCGGTTGCCCAGGCGCGAACCATGGGTTACGTGGAACGAGCATCCCCCGTCCAGATCAGCAAGGTCGACATGGTCGGCCCAACCGCGGATTTCCTCCACCGCCTCGCTGCCAAGCCGATCGCAGGCCCAATAGGCAAAGCGCTTGAGATCGAAGTCGCGCCGCTCCGGGTCGGCCGGATGATCAGCGCAGTACAGCACAAAGGTCTCGTGGTTGCCGGTCAGGAATCGGCAGTCAGGCACCCGTTCGCGCATCATGTCCAGCACCTGGAGGCTGTAGGGGCCGCGGCTGACCAGGTCGCCGTTGACGATCACCTCATCGGCGCGCCACTGCTCGAGGTCGGCCAGCACCGCCTCCAGGGCCGGCACGTTGCCGTGAACATCGGACAATACCGCGATTTTCATTTCCTGCTCCGGGCTTGCGAGGCCGCGCCACGGCGGGCGCCGCCCGACCGCATTCGTAGACTAAGTCTATTATACCGGGCCGTGGCGCCAGTCCACTACCACAATACAGACCGGGGCGGCACATGGGCACCCCGTGCCGGCTCAAGAGATGGCCGGCGCGGACGCTGCCAAGACAAGGCAGTGCAGCCGAAACCGAGTCGGTCCCATGTACAACACATGCCCGAAATGTGGCCACACCCGCCAACCCGGCGAAACCCCGGACAGCGCCACCTGCCCCGCCTGCGGGCTGGTGTTCGCCAAATGGATGAAACACCGGTTCCACGCCGGCGGACCGTCAGCGACCGACCGCACCGGCGTCGGGGGCCGCTGGCGCCGGCTCCGAAACACCCTGCTGATGCCCGCGCCCGACAGCGGGCGCCTGGAATGGAGCGGCCGGCTGCTGCTGTGGCTGTTGCTTGCCTGGCTGGGCTGGTTGACGCTGGTCAGCCGCCCCGAGGACATGGTGACCGGCTCACTGGCGGCGCCGCTTCAGATCCTGCACCGGATCGACCTGGTGTTCCACGAGGCCGGCCATGTGGTGTTTCGTCCCCTGGGAAATTTTCTGATGGTGCTCGGCGGATCCCTGCTGCAGGTCCTGTTGCCGGCAGTCGTGGCCGGCACCTTCCTGCTGCGGCACCACAACCCGTTCGGCGCCAGCGTCGGGTTGTGGTGGACCGGACAGAACCTAGCCGACGTGGCGGTATACATCGGCGACGCCCGCGCCTTGCGCCTGCCGCTGCTGGGTGGCGGCACCGGCGCCGACCGTCCCGGCATGCACGACTGGCACAATATCCTCGGCCGCCTCGGATGGCTCGACGACGACCGCGCGCTGGCCGGCGCGACCGACGTGCTGGGAATTACGCTCATCGGCGTGGCGCTGGCCTGGGGCGCAGCATTGCTCTGGCGCCATCACCAGGCGCTGCGCTAGCCCCAACGCGCACCGGTGCCGCGACCGCGGCCGCTAGTCCGTGATGTGCGGCCCGCGCACCGCCGGCAGTTCCAGTTCCACACACAAGCCCCCGTCCGGGCGGTTGTATGCCCGTACGCTGCCGCCGTGCGCCTCAATGGCCCGCCGGGCAATGGCGAGCCCCAGGCCGTAACCCCGCGGCGGCGTCTCCGATCCTGCGGCGTCGAGGCGTACGAACGGCTCGAACAGCTGCGTCAGCGACCCCTCGGCGACGCCGGGACCCCGATCGCACACCGACACCCGCAACCGCAAGCGGTCCGGCGCGCTGTCGGCGGAAACCTCCACCGTGGTGCCGGCGGCGGTGTAGGCGACGCCGTTGCGCACAACGTTTTCCAGCGCCCGGTGCAGCAGTTCCGCCCGACCCCGCACCACCAGCTCCGGCGCCGCTGTCAGCTGCACATCGCGATCCTGGCTCTGGGCCTCGAACCGGGCATCATCGACGATATCCTGCAGCAGCGCGCGCACGTCAACCTGCTCTTCGGGCCCCTGCACAACGCCGGCCTCCAGGCGTGACAGGGTCAGCAACTGCCCGACCAGTTCGTCGAGGCGCTCGCTTTCGCGCTCAATGCGCTGCAATGCGGCGTCGATTTTGGCGGGCTGCTGCCGGGCCAGGCCGACAGCCACCTGCAGGCGCGCCAACGGCGAGCGCAGCTCGTGGGAAACGTCGTGCAACAGCCGTTTCTGGGCGCCGACCAGCGCCTGCAGCCGTGCGGCCATATGGTCGAAGTCCCGCCCGAGGTCGCCGATTTCGTCGCGACGGCGTCCGAGCACGGGCATGACGCGCGTATCCAGCACCCCGTCGGCCAGTTGCCGGCTGGCGCTGCGCACGTGGCGCAGCGGCCGGGTGAGATACCAAGCGAGCCCCGCGCTGAACAACAACCCCGCGAGCGATGCGATGAGCAGTCGCAGTGCCAGCGGGTCCAGGGGCAGGCGATGGTGCTCAAAGCGGTGCTCCCCGGACAGCACCTCGGCGGGCACGAACAACACGTAGGACCGGCCGTCACGCGCCTGCACACGGCGCACGCCCGCAACTTGCCCCTGCCCGCTCAGCAACGTGCGCGCACGGGACAAGGCAGCGGCCGGAACCGGGCGGTGCAACACGTCCCGACCCGCCGCATCCACCACGTATACGGGCAGGCCGCGCCGCCTGGACCATTCCCGGGCCAGTTCCCGCAGTGCTGGAACGCCGCCGTAATGCAGGGTCACCGCCACCAGGGCGACATTGCGCTGCGCCCGCGGACCGCCCGCCAACTCGGTCATCTCCGCCAGGCGCTGCTGGTTGTGGATATAAAACACCACCCCGACCGCGGCGCCCATCAGCACCTGGGTCAGCCAGAAGGCGAGGAAGATCTTCCAGAACAGACGCCCCATCGGAATCAACCGGCGATCAGCTGGTAACCGACACCGCGCACCGTCTGGATCGGCGAACGGCCGTCGGGGAGGTCGCCCAACTTGCGGCGCAGATTGCTCACGTGCATGTCGATACTGCGATCGTAGCGGGCCAGCGGACGCCCCAGTCCCTGCTCCGAGAGTTCGTTCTTGGTCACCACCCGTCCCGCCGCTCGCGCCAGGGCTTCCAGCAGGTTGAATTCGGTGCTGGTCAGCTCCAACGCTTCACCGTGCCAGAGCACCGTGCGGTCGGAAGATCGCACGGTGAGATCACCCACCCGCACCGAGCCCGCGGCCGGGTTGTCGTTGGCCCCGGCGCCGGTGCGCCTCAGGATCGCGCGCAGGCGGGCCACCAACTCGCGTGGATTGCAGGGCTTGGGCAGATAGTCATCGGCACCCAGCTCGAGCCCGATAATGCGATCCACGTCGTCGCCCTTGGCCGTGAGCATCAGCACCGGCGTGCGGGTTGCGCGGCGGATCTGCTGCAGGGTCTCCAGTCCGTTGCGGATCGGCAGCATGATATCGAGCACAATGACGTCATAATCGCCTTCCAGCGCGCGGCGCTCTCCCTGCGCTCCGTCGTGCACCATATCCACCTCGAAGCCTTCGGGGGCCAGGTACTCGGCCAGCATCTGGCATAGCTCCACGTCGTCATCGACCAGCAATACGCGACTCATGAACCTCCACACCCCGTGTTGTCGTTTCCATGCCGCGATGTTGCCACAACCGCGCCGGCACCGGGCAGGGTTTACCGGTTTTTACACAGCCTTACCCGTGCCTTACCCACGTTTGCAGCGGCGCCCGACATACTCTTCCCTGCACGATGCACCGAAAGCTGCCGGACACGTCCACGGCGCCGGGAGCACATTTTTCGGGCCCCATGCCGCGGACGACCGTGGCAACCGCCCAAACACGCAAACGAGGAGCAAACCATGAAAAAGCGCAACATCGTTCTCACCACCGTTCTGGCCGGGAGCGTACTGACCCTTGCCGTCACCGGCGTGGTCACCGCCAGCCCGCGTGGCGACTGCGGCCAGGGCTTCGCGGCACCGCGCAGCGCCATGTTTCATGGCGGCGGCCGACACGGCCACGGCATGGGTCTGCTCGCGCGGCGTCTGAACCTGACCCAGGCGCAGCGCGACAAGATCTTCAAGATCCGGTACGACGCGCAGCCGGCCATGCGCGACAAGATGAAGGCGTTGCGCCAGTCGCGCCTCGCCCTTCGTGACGCGGCCACCAGTGACACCTACAATGCCGAGCAGGTGCACAAACTGGCGCAGGCACAGGCCAACGTCATGGCTGACCTGATCGCCATGCGCACTGAAATACGCAACCGCGTCTACCACGTACTGACTCCCGACCAGCAGGCTCAGATCAAGCAGTGGCGCCAAAACGGCCCGCGCCGCGGCTTCGGCCCGGGATTCGGGCGGCAGTAGTCCGACACCGGCGGTGGCGCGGCATCGCGCCCGCGCCACCGCCGACCCTGCACCGCGCACTCCGGCGTCGGCCGCCGACTCTGTGCACCACAACGAGACTGTGGCGCATTTGCGGCGGGGCGGCGTTTTCCCGTACCATCGGTGCGGAGAAAGGGAAAGCGGAGCAGCAGGTGGCCACCAATTTCCCTGGTCGAAGGATTTGCGTATCCGCACCTGCTCCCGGCCGAGATTTCAATCTGCCGTATCGCCCGCCCAACGCGTTCTTTTCGCGGATTCTGTGCGCCGGCTCGCCCACGCTGGATTGGAGAACCCGTAAAGCGTCTCGGAACCGGTCGGGGACGCGGTCTGCGCTGCAATGCCTGAAATCCGGATTCGGGGAACGGGGATGCCGGCGGCGATGCCGGGTCCGGTGGATGCCATCGAATGGCTGTGGGTGGCCGACAAGCTGCCTCGGCGCGCCATGGCACTTTCGACTACGCCGTGGGCGTCATCTGATTTACAATAGCGCCCTGCCGGCGCACCTGCTGTTAACGTGACTCTGCCATGAAACGATTCGTCACCGTCCTGATCCTTATCGTTGCCGCAATTACCGTGCTGGCGTTCTTGCCTGGAAACAATCGCCACCGCGGCCCTATCAAGGACCTGCCGTGGCAGATCCAGCTGCTGCCGAACGGCGGCTCCCGCGTATTCGGGCTCACCCTGGACCACAGCACCCTGGCCGACGCGCGCAGGCACTTCGGCGACGACATGGAGCTGGCCGTCATTGCGGGCCATGGCGAGAAGGGATCGTTGGAGGCTTACTACCACGAGGTAAATGCCGGCGTGCTCACCGGGAAAATGGTACTGGCCACCTCGGTCGATGCGGCGACGCTCGCACAGTTGAAACGCAACGCAGCCAAGACCGAGGTGATGGATACTGGCGCGATGAAGTACGTAGTCAGCAACGAAGACCGGCCGCGCGCCTACGACGCCCCCATTACCTCCATCACCTTCATTCCGTCGGTGAACCTGGATGAGAAAATCGCCCAGAGACGGTTCGGCACCCCCGCCAGCCGCATATCCGGCGGCAAATACTCCGTGCACTTGCTGTATCCGGACAAGGGAGTCGACCTTATTCTCACCGACAAGGGCAAGGATATCCTCCAGTACGTCGCGCCGCGGCACTTCGACCGCTTGCGCAAACCGCTGGAACACGCCATGGAAATCAGGCGCAACACACCCCAGCCGGCCAAGTAACAGCGTCTCCGAGGCCCCCGCTTCGCACTACTGAAAGTCCCGCGCCGGCACGGATACCTGCGCCGCTGCCGCCGAGCGCAACGCCTTCGCCTCAGCCACATAGCCCATCACGGCCTTCAAGCGCGCCCGGTCCGGCATGTGGGTGGCGAACATCGAGCGGCGCTGCCCCCGGTCTTCACGCACCAACTTGCGATAGAAACCCACGGCAGCTTTTGGCGGGTAGCCCGAAGCCGCGAGCAGATACACCCCGATATGATCGGCCTCGCCTTCCTGCAGCTCCGACAGTGGCATCAGGCTGAGGTACACGGCAATATCCGAGCCCATCTCCGCGCTCGCCTCCGCCACGGTGTAGGGATAGCGGGGATGGCGCAGCTGCACCTCGGAGAGCTGCTCCCGCACATGTTCGGCCAGCGCGTGGGCGATCTCGTGGGCCAGCACCATGGCCAGCTCACCGTCGGTCAGGCGGTACTTGCGGATGAAATGCGAACCGATGAGCAGCTTGCCGCCCGCCATGCTGAAGGCGTTGACGTCATCGGCATCACTGACGTGCACTTCCCAGTGCCATTGATAGGCTTCGTACTTGAGCTGCTCGGCGTGGCGAACAAGGCGCTTGGTGACGCGGCGCACCCGCGCCACGAGTGCCGGATCCGTGTCGATAAGGCCCCGGCGCTTCTGCTTGGCGAGGAGCTTGTGATACGCCGCAGCGGCGTAATCGTTGACCTCGTAAGGGGTGAAGGTCATATCCTGGTGGCGGCCGGTAACCGGCACCTGGTCGGCCCAGGCCGGAATCGCCGTCACGATCAGCACCACGAGCACCATCAGGTGATTCATAGCAGCCCCCCGCCGCGATGAGACCGGCCGGCGCGCGTCGCGCCGTTAGCATATTCGTGTTACAGAATTATTGCGGCCTTTCAATCAGTCTAGCGCAACTGGGCGTTTGCGCGAATTGCCGCTCCGCGCAAACGCGGCCGCAATGCGGTTGAGACCGACGTCCCGCCAAACCGCGGTCCGGCACCGGGAGGCGGGCGGGGGTCTGCGTCACGCACCGTGCGAGGCGTCATTGCGCCGCGCGCAACGGCTGTTTACGATAACTGCCCCAACCCCATTAACCCCGTGAAGGACTGCCGATGAGCGCATTGCCGCTGCTGCTGCTTGCCGTACTCCAGGGCGTCAGCGAGCTGTTTCCCATCAGCAGCCTGGGCCACAGCGTACTGATTCCGGCGCTGCTGCACTGGCCCATCGACCGGGAGGCATCCTGGTTCCTGCCCTTCATCGTCGTGCTGCATCTGGGCACGGCGGCCGCCCTGCTGATCTACTTCCGGCGTGACTGGCTGCAGCTGCTGCGCGGCGTCTGGCGCGCCCGCGGCGGCACCGGTCTGCCCGAAGCGCGGGTGTTCTGGCTGTTGGTGGTGGCGACGGTACCGGCCGGCCTGCTCGGCCTGCTGCTGGAGCACCGCATCCGGCAGCTGTTCGGCGGCTACACCATCGTGGCCGTGTTTCTGGCGCTCAACGGCTTGCTGCTGATGTGGGGCGACCGGCTCAAACACCGCCAGGCCGCGCAGACGCTCGAAGGATTGAGCTGGGCCAAGGCGGTGGGCGTGGGCCTGGCCCAGGCACTGGCATTGATTCCCGGGGTTTCCCGCTCGGGCGCCAGCCTGGTCGCCGGGTTGGCGGCCGGCTTGGAATATGACGCGGCGGCGCGGCTGTCGTTTCTGCTGGCCACCCCCATTATCGGCGCCGCCGGCATGTTGGAAGTGCCGAAGCTGCTCCAGGGATCCGCGGGCGCGCCCCTGGGCCTGATCTTCGCCGGCGGGATACTGGCCGGCCTGTTCGCCTACCTCAGCACCTGGTTCCTGATGCGCTGGTTCTCCGGACACGAAGTCAAGGCGCTGCGGCCGTTCGGGATCTACTGCCTGGCGCTGGGCCTCGGCGCGCTGGCACTGCACCTCTGAGTCGCGCAGCCGGCCGGGACCGCGGCACGGCACGGCCATCGAAATGTATAGCGCGGCGCCGGATCTTGGGGTATGCTCTGTCCCACTGCAGCTTGTGGCAGTGGAAGTTTCGGTCGATCCTTACTGGTTTCCCTCCTGAACACCTTTATCACAGCCTGCACGTAAAACCATTTGTTCTTCGTTTATTTTTGAAAGGTAAATCCCAATGACCACAGGTACTGTGAAATGGTTCAACGAGTCCAAGGGCTTCGGCTTCATCAGCCAGGACCAGGGCGGTGACGACGTCTTCGTGCACTTCAGCGCGATCCAGGGCGGCGGCTTCAAGACGCTGGCCGAGGGCCAAAAGGTTACGTTCAACGTCGAGAACGGCCCCAAGGGACCGCAGGCTTCCAACGTGGTGGCCGTCTGAACGACGCCTCACGACCCAGCCTGAATCCGGGAACCCCGCCTTGCGCGGGGTTCTTTTTTGCGCCCGTCGTTCCGCACGCCGATACCCGGCCTAGGCGGGCCGGCGCCGGTCCGGCTAGGCCGGGTCGTGCGGCCGCAGGAATATGGCGCCGAACACATTGCTGCCCCGCACCTGGTGCACGACGGCGAAGACCACGTGACCGATCCAATACGCCCACGCGAACTGGGCCAGGAACCGGTGCAGCAGCGAGAACGCGGTGAACGCGCCGTAGTCGGTCGATCCCGTATGCCCGGCGGGAATCACCACGAAAACCAGCACGCCGGTCACCGCCATACCGGTCATGGCCAGCAACCCCAACCCGTGCACGAACCCCGACAGACCCACCCTGCGGCCGCGCTCCGGCAATTGTCCGTGCAACAGCCCCGCAAGCTCTGCGCGCACGCGCGCCAGACCGGAGCGGTTCCACGGGAACAGGATCCGCCCCTCACGGTCGGTGTAAATCCACATCCATTCCACCAGAATGACGACGCTGGCGATCAGACCAACCACCTCGTGCACATGGAAATACAACCGCGTCTGCGGTGAAGCGACAAACAGACCGCCGAAAAGCTGAAACGTGAGGGTGATCGCCAGCGCCCAGTGCATCAGGCGCGTGACCGGCTTCCAGTCGGGATCGGACATAGCGGACCTCCTTGGCTGCAGGTGCATCGGAGCCCTGCGGGAAACGGAGCGCCCGGCCCGATGAGTCCAAACCTCTGACAACAACGCCAACGGCCGGTGCTGTTTGCTGTTATGACACCGCCGGGCGCCGTGGGTTCAGACCCTGGGCGGTGCGCCGGCCGGCAACCGCGGCGCCTGGAGCCGGATCAGCGTTCTGACGTGCGCGAGTCGGCCGGCTGCGGGGTACCGGCGCCGTCGACAGGCGGCAGCGTCGGCGCGGCGCGGGCGGCGTGTGACTCGAACATCGCAGCGCCGACGATGACCACACCGCCAGCGGTGGTCGCGATTCCCGGCCATTCACCCAACAGCAGCGCGGCGAACAGGCTCGCGTACAGTACTTGCAGGCAGGCAATCAGACTTGCCGTCGCCGCCCTCAAATGCAGCAGGCCGTGGGCGAACAGGGTGTGCGGCAGCGCCGTGAATGCCACACCCAGCAACAGCAGCTGCAGCCACTGGCCGCCGGTCACTTGCGCCAATGCCGGGCCGCCCCAGGGCAGCAGCACACACAGCGCCACCAGCGTTTGATAGAACAGCGCACGCCGGGCCGGATAGTGGCCGAAATAGCGCCGCTGGATGATGTTGCGTAGCGCAAACAGGACGACCGACAGCACGCCCCACAGCACACCCTGACTGGCAGCGTTGCCAAAGGGATCGAACGACACCAGCAGATAGACGCCGACCAGCACCACCAACGCACTGATCACGTCCCGCGACTTTGGCCGCTCGCCGTGAAACAGGGCCTCGATGAATGCGGTGACAATCGGGAAGGTATGCAGGGCAATCACGCCCACCGCCACCGAGGAAACCTGCATGGCGTAGAAATAGGTAACCCAATGGGCGGCCAGCAGCACGCCCAGAAGCAGCGCGACACCGTAGTCACGCATGGTTTCCAACCGTACGGGCTCACCCAGCCAACGGATGAACAGCCAAAAATTACCGCCGCGTAGCCGCTGCGAATAGGCGTGATCTCCAGTGCCGGCAGGACCACTGTCTTTGAAAACAACGCCGTCACGCCGAACAGCACAGCGCTGGCGTGCACGGCTGCCAACCCTTCGTACGAACGGTTCATGGACTCCGGTCCCGGCAAAATGGCGCCATTGGAAACCAGGGATGGGACAACGGAAGCGCCCGGGCAGACACCGGAAAACGGCTGTCGAATGGACGGCGCCCGGTCCGGGGCGGGCGCACCGCGACGGCGCCCCGCACCGGACGCTCGTGACCTAGCCGCCGCTGTGGCCCATGACCGATTGACGGATCTGAATCAGCTTGCGCTGCTTGGCCTGGGCCTGCTGGATCAACTGTTCCGTCTCGGGATGCTTTTCCTTCATCGCCTTGACCGTGGCATGCATGAGGTCCTCACGAGCCTTTTGCAGCTTCGGGCTGCGCATGGCCTCGCGCTGCGCCTGCCCGAAGGCAGCCGCCCGGCGCTTCAACTGCATGAGCAGCGTCTGGCGGTCGGCAGCGGGCGTGTCTTTGCTGCGCAGCTTCGCCTGCAACTGGCGCAACTCCGCCAAATCCTTCTTGGGCGTGTGGCCGTTCTCCTTCATTTTCGCCATCATCAGGTCGCCGAAGGCCTTCTGCTGCTTCTGCAGATCCGGGTGGCTGTGCAGGGCTTCGCGCCGGATCCGCTCCAATTTCTGCTGGATCTGGGCCAGCTCCTGCCTCGTCTGACGAAATTCCTGCAGCTGCTTGCGCTGGGCAGGCGTCATGGCCGGAGGCGCGCCCGCCTGCGAGTCGGCCGCCGGCGCCGCCTGCAACGGGCCGGCCGCGGCCAGACCGGCGATCAGCAGCGCCATGCCCAACAGATGCGCCAGGTTAGTCGGGAGTGCAAAGGTTCTCCATTGCCACGTCAAAGCCATATCGGTCACGTCGCTCCTTGGGGTTGTTGCGTGATTGATGCCGGACCGAACCGCCCGGCCGCGGGGAAAATCGAAACGCCGATGCCATCAGCGTCGCACGAGGGTAACAATTCACACCGCCCCTTTGTCAAATCCGCGCCCGGAGAGTGGTCGTCCGCCGCCCAACCCGTATCTGCGCGAGCACCGTTCCGAAAACCGTTCAGTTCTGCTGGAATATCTTTATCATATTGTTTTTACTCATATTTTATCTCGACTGGTGTCAATCAACGCGTCTGCTACCGGCCGCACTACAGTCCCACCCGGGCGTTGCCGATAACCTCTTCATAACAAGAATCACGATCCCGAGTACCTAGTGATGATGGAGCGGCTTTACATGTTCGCGGTGGGCATTACCGTGCTCACCGGTCTGTATTTCGATCTGCGGGGACTGGTATACGCCCTGATCGCTTTGATGGCGTTCGAGGGCCTGACCAATCTACGCGTCGCCAACCTGTTCCGGCCGCAACCGGCAGTGCCCGGGGCCGCAGCCGGGCGTCCGCCGCGTTTCGATTTCGCGGCGCAACGGGCTTGGCATCTGGTCGTCGGATCGGTGCTGGTGATCTCCTATGCTATGTTCCACGACCAACTCTGGTTCTTCACCTGGTTCGTCGGATTCGCCGTGACCGGCGCCGGGCTGAGCGGCGTGTGCCCAGTACTGGTTCTGCTGCGGGCGGTCGGGTTCCGATGAGACCGACGCTCCGTAATGGTCCCGGGCAACGCCACCTGTCCGGGATTGCAACCAAAATCACCGGCATCGTGTTCTGGGGCCTGGTGGTAACCGGCCTGGGTCTGGCGGTGGTGCTGCTGGGCGACCTGCAGCGCCAAACTGTGGCCCAGTACCATACCCTGACCGACGAGTTCGCCGGCGACCTGCGCCGGACACTGGAACAGGACCCCGGCCTCGACCCGCAACCCATCGCCCGGCGGTTGCGCAACTTGCGCACCAATCACAAGCTCTCGGCGATGGAACTGCGCCTGCCGCACGCCAATGTGGTAGCCGGCGTCCCGTCGCCTGATGACTATGCCGTCGTCCGCACCATCCACCTTGGCTCCGGAGCCGGCGGGACGGTTGGACTTCGGGTGTACTACCCGAACCTTGACAACGTCATGGCCCAACAGCGCAAGCGACTGCTGATCACCATGGGGGCCGCATTTTTGCTGTTCGGCTTCGTCCTGCAGTGGGTGCTGCAACGGGTGCTCACCAAGCCCATCATGGGCCTGGTTGCCACCGCCCAGGAGATCTCGGACGGCGACAATTCCCGCCGCTTCGACGAATTGGCCGCCGACGAGCTGGGCTTCCTTGCCAAATTTATCAACAAGTCGCTGGATTACCTCACCGCACAGCGCAATGAGCTGTCCGAGGCCGTGCAGCGCATCCGCCAGTCGGAGGCGGAGCTGTTCCAGGAGAAGGAACGCGCGGTGGTAACACTGCACTCCATCGGCGACGCCGTCATCACCACAGACGCCGGCGGGTTCATCGAATACCTCAACCCGGTCGCCGAGCGGCTCGCCGGGCTGGACCTGAGCACGGTACGCGGCAGCCATATCGAACGGGCGCTGCAGATCGTCGACGAAAACACCGGCCGACCCATGGAGAATCCGGTAGTGCGCTGCCTGCGTTCGCAGACCGTAATCGAACGCGGACAACACACCGCCTTGCGCCGCCCCGACGGGCGTCAGGTCGCCATCGCCGATTCCGCCGCACCGATCCATGACCGCAAGGGGCGCCTGATCGGCGCCATCATGGTGTTCCAGGACGTCACGCCGACCCGCAAACTGGCGCGGCAGCTGACGTTTCAGGCGACGCATGATTCGCTTACCGGTCTGTTCAACCGCCATGCGTTCGAAAACCAGGTCAAGACGGCGCTGGAGAGCGCGCGGCGCGAGCGTTCCGAACACGTCCTGTGCTACCTGGACCTCGATCAGTTCAAGATCGTCAACGACACTTGCGGACATGTCGCCGGCGACGAGCTGCTGCGTCACCTGGCGGGACTGTTGCGCAAGACGGTGCGCGACACCGACGTCATCGCCCGTCTCGGCGGCGACGAGATCGGTATCTTGTTCCGGTATTGCGCGCTCGACGAGGCACGATCCATCGCCGACGGCATCCGCGCCGCGATCAAGGCGTTCCGGTTCGCCTGGCAGGACCACACCTTCGAAATCGGCGCCTGCATCGGCGTGGTGCCGGTCACCAACGACAGCCGCAGCGTCGCCGATCTACTTAGCGCGGCCGACATGGCCTGTTATGCGGCCAAAGACCTGGGGCGCAATCGCGTACACGTCTACCAGCCCGACGACCGGGAGTTGGAGCGCCGCCGAGGCGAAATGCGCTGGGCCTCGCGCATCACCGAGGCCATCGACGAGAATCGACTCAGCCTCTATTACCAGCCGGTGGTGGCGCTCGATGGCAACAGCCCGCCGCTTTACGAACTGATGGTTCGTCTGCGCGAACAGGACGGGCGCCTGGTCCCGCCCATGGCGTTCATTCCGGCTGCGGAGCGCTATGGGCTGATGAGCGCTATCGATCGCTGGGTGGTGGCACAGGCCTTCGGCTACGTGAGCCGTGCTGCCGGGTGCGGCGGCTGTGCCTGCACCATCAACCTGTCCGGACAGTCTCTCGGTGACGAAACCTTTCTGTCCTTCGTGGTCGGCGAACTCGAGCGCACCGGGTGCGCGGGCGAACGCATTTGTTTTGAAATCACCGAAACCGCGGCGGTGGCCAACCTGGCCGGCGCCGCGGAATTCATCGCCACCCTGCGCGCCCGCGGCTGTCGATTTGCCCTGGACGACTTCGGCAGTGGATTGAGCTCTTTCGCCTACCTGAAGAATCTCAAAGTGGACTTCCTGAAAATGGACGGCGGGTTCGTGCGCGACATGCTCAATGACCCGGTCGACCGGGCCATGGTCGAGGCGGTCAACCACATCGGGCACGTCATGGGCATCCGCACCATCGCCGAATTCGTCGAAGACCAGCAGGTCCTGGACGCCTTGCGGGAACTGGGCGTGGACTACGGCCAGGGATTCCACATTGCCGAGCCCCGGCCCATGGACCAATGGCAGGAGTTCGTGCCCGCCGACCGGCTGCTGGCCGGCGCAAACATCGCCCGCCGCTGAGCCCGCCGCGTCGACGCCGGCTACTTCACGTGGCGCAGCAGCGCTGCCAGCTTGTCCGCCGGCGGCGCCCCCTGCACCAGTACCGCGGCGCCGGTGTCGGCACGAAACAGCATGGTCGGCACCGCGCCGAAGCGCGTGCGCGCCAGCAGCGCTTCATTGACCCGCAGCGCCTGCTCCGTCTTCGGCGTACCCCCGAGGGACTCGCCGATGCCACCCAGCCCGCCGCTGGGATCGAAGCCGTTCTCATTGCGATAAAACGCCGCCAACCGGTCCTTGGCATCGAGCAGCGCCGCCGCCTTTCCGGCGCTGGTGGCGGTCAGCGTACCGACCGGTATCCAGCGCAGCTGCACCTCGCCCGCCTTCACCCGGCTGCGCGTTTCCTCATAGAGCTGGTGACAATAGGGACAGTTCGGGTCAAAGAAGATGTAGACGACGTGAGGGCCTTTGCCCTCGGCAATCCAGGTGGCCCGATGAATGTCCTTGAGCAAGGAGCCGGCCACCTGCCGCATCGATGGGCTGTCGCCCCCGCCGGCGGCTGCGGCTGCCCCGCCCCACAGCAGGACCAGGCCCAGCAGTATTGCGGCCATGGTGTTCCAGTTATTGTTCTGTTGCATCGGTTTCCGCCCTCCAACACCGAGTCCCAATCATTCGACCGGACCCATTCATCAAGGTTCATCCACAACCGGCGACGCAAGCGGCCGTTCTATTTAGCGGTGGCCCGACGTGCCGCCGTCCCGCGCCGTGGCCGCCGGGTGGGGACGATCGGTTACCCAGTACAACAACGCCAACGTCGGCAGCGCCACACCGAGCAGCGCCACCCCCGACCAGCCACCGACACCGAACGCGAATGCGGCACCCGCGGAACCCGCCGCCCCGCCCGCGAAGTAGCAGGTCATGTAAGCGGTGGTCAAACGGCTCCGGGCCTCGGGCCGCAGCTGGTAAATGGTGCTTTGGTTGAGTATCTGCGTACCCTGCACGCCGATGTCCAGCAGGATCACCCCGGCGATCACGGCGGTGATCGACTGGCCGGCCGCCCCCATGATCACGAACGCCGCCAACACCAGCAACAGAAACAATCCCGTGGCACGGTGGGTCCAGCCTTTGTCGTGCAGGTGCCCGGCCAACGAGGCGCATAGCGCACCCGCAACGCCAAACAGGCCGAACCCGCCGATCACACTATCACCGTAGCCGTACGGCGGGCGCGCCAGCAGAAACGGCAGGGCCGTCCACAGGGCGCTGAAGGTGGCGAACATCAACGCGCCGTAGACGATGCGCCGGCGCAGCAGCGGCTCGTCGCGCATCAGGTGCAGTACCGAATGCAGCAATGCCGGATAGGACACCCGCACCGACGCGCGGTCCTCGGGCAACGCCCGTGCCAGTACCACGGCCTGCACCAGCATGACCGCCGCCGCCAACCAGAACACGCTGCGCCAGCCAAAGGCATCGGAGAGCACGCCCGAGACCGTGCGCGCCAGCAGGATGCCCAGCAGCAGGCCGCTCATGACCCGCCCCACCACGCGGCCGCGCAGATGGTCGGGCGCCAGGTGCGCGGCGTAGGGTACCAGGATTTGCGCCACCACCGCCGTGACGCCGATGGCGAGCGATGCCGCCGCGAACCAGTAGATCCCCGGCGCCAGCGCCGCCAGGACCAGGGAAAGACTGGTGGCGACGCTCACCGCGGCCACCAGGCGGCGCCGCTCCAGCAGATCGCCCAGCGGCACCACAAACATCAATCCGGCGGCGTAGCCGATCTGCGTTACCGTAACGATCAGCCCGGCGGTATGCACCGGCACGTCGAACGCCCGCGACAACGTGTCCAGCAGCGGTTGCGCATAGTAGATGTTGGCCACGGCGATGCCGGTCGCCGTGGCCATGAGCAGCACCAGCGTGGCGCTCAACGGCCGCGGCGCGCTCGGCACCGCCGGCCCATTCGTTTCCGATATAGCTGAGCTCAAAAAGGGTCCTTGCAGGGAATCGGGCGGCAAGAAGGACAAGAGCCTAGTGAACCGCAGCGCCGAGAGCAAGTGGCGATGGCGCAATAACCGGGCGTTTGTTGTGGGCACCCGGCGCGACGGGTCAGCGTCCCGCAAGCAGATCGGTCACTCGTGGCGCAGGGCGTCGATGGGATCCAGCCGCGCGGCCTTGCGCGCCGGAAAGAAACCGAAAACCACCCCCACCGCGGCGGAGAACAGGAACGCCACCACCACGATGCCGCCGTTGAAAATGAACGGTACGTTGAGCAGGTTGGCCACCAGCAGCGATGTCGCCATCGCCAGGGCGATGCCGATCAAACCGCCCAATGATGACAACACCACCGCTTCGACCAGAAACTGGGTCAGCACTTCCCGCTCCAGCGCGCCGATGGCCAGGCGGATGCCGATTTCGCGGGTGCGTTCGGTCACCGACACCAGCATGATGTTCATGATACCGATGCCGCCCACCAGCAGGCTGACCGCGGCCACCGCGCCCAGCAGCGTCGTCAGGATGCGGGTGGTGCCGGTCAGAGTCTGGGCGATCTCTTTCAGATCGAGAACACTGAAGTCATCGTCCTGCAGCCGGGTGATGTGGCGCCGCTCGCGCAGCAATGCTTCGATGTCGCGCTTGACCCGATCGGTGTCCGCCCCTTCGCGGGCCGACACCTGAATCAGGTCCACGTCCTGGTTGCCGGCGATGCGCCGCCAATAGGTGCGCAGCGGAATCAACACCAGGTCGTCCTGGTCGCGCCCCATGGAAGACTGGCCTTTGGCCTGCAGCAGGCCGATCACCTGGCAGGAGACTTTGTCCAGGCGGATTTTGCTGCCGAGGGGATTCTGGCCGCCGAACAATTCATTGCGCACCGTGGCGCCGATGATGCACACGGCGCTGCCGCTGCGCAGTTCGCCGGCGTTGAAGTCGCGGCCTTCGGCCAGCTGCCAGTTGCCCGCCTGCAGAAACTGGTTGTCGGTGCCGGTAACGGTGGTGTTCCAGTTCTGGTTCCCGAAGATCACCGTCACGCCCTTCGATGCCGACGGCGCCACCGCCGCCAGCGACGGCACCTGGCGCTGGATCGCTTCCACGTCGCGGATGGTGAACGGCGCGGCGGGCGAGCGCTGCCCAGGGCCCAGGCGTTGCCCCGGGCGCACGATGAGCAGGTTGCTGCCGAGGCTGGCGATCTGCTCGGAGACCTGGGCCGTCGCCCCGCCGCCGATGGTGACCATGATGATCACCGCCGCCACGCCGATGACGATGCCGAGAATGGTGAGAAAGGAGCGCAGCACATTGCGGCGGATCTCCCGCAATGCCAGCAGCAGGGCGTTCCAGATCATGGGGCATCGCCCCCGTTGTGCTGTTGGGCTTCCACGCAGCCGTCCAGGAAATGCACGATGCGGTGGGCGTAGGCGGCCATGTCGGCTTCGTGGGTCACCATCACCACGGTCAGCCCATGTTCGCGATTGAAAGCGCTGAGCACCTCCATGATCTCGCGGCTGCGGGCCGAGTCCAGGTTGCCGGTGGGTTCGTCGGCCAGCAGCACCGACGGCTCGGTGACGATCGCCCGGGCAATGGCCACCCGCTGCTGCTGCCCGCCCGAGAGTTCACCGGGCGTATGGTGCGCCCAGCCGTCGAGACCCACCGCCTGCAGGGCCCGTTGGGCGCGGGTGCGCCGCTCGGCGATGGCAACCCCGCGGTAGATCAGCGGCAACTCGACGTTTTCCAGCGCCGACGTGCGGGCCAGCAGATTGAAACCCTGGAACACGAAGCCCAGGTAGTTGCGCCGCAGCAGCGCCCGCTGGTTGCGCGACAACGTCCCCACGTTCACGCCGCGGAACGAATACACCCCGGCGCTGGGAGTATCCAGGCAGCCCAGAATATTCATGCAGGTGGATTTACCGGAGCCGCTGGGCCCCATCATGGCCACGAATTCGCCCGGGGCGATGCGCAAATCGATGCCGCGCAGGGCATGCACCGCCGCGTGGCCGGCGCCGTAGACCTTGGTCACGCCGCGCAGCTCGATCAGAGGCGCGGGCGTCGTCGCTGCCGCCGGTCGCGCACTCATTTGCTGACCTGGACCGCATCCACCAGCACCGGCGTGCCGGCGCTCACCTTGCCCGCCAACACCTCGGTCATCTGGCCGTCACTGGCCCCGACCGTCACCGGAACCGCCACCGGACGGCCGTCGCTCAGGATCCACACCCGCTGCCGGCCCTCGGCGCCGCTGGCTTCCCGCGGCGTCGTGGTGGCGTGCCGCGGGCGCGGAAACAGACGGCTGAGCAGACTGCCGCCGCTGCTTCGGGTCTGAGTCACCGGCGGCGCGAAGCGCAGCGCCGCATTGGGAACCAGCAGCACATCGGAGAGCTGTTTGACAACAATCTCGGCGGTGGCAGTCATGCCCGGGCGCAGCGACAGGTCGGAATTGTCCACCGCCAGCACCGCCTCATAGGTGACCACGCCCTGCACCGTCTGCGGCGCATAACGCACCTGGTTGATCACCGCGGGAAACCTGCGGTCCGGGAACGCGTCCACGGTAAAGGTGGCGTGCTGGCCGTCCTTGACCTGCCCCACGTCGGCTTCGTCCACGGCCACATCCAGCTCCATCTGCTTGAGGTTTTCGGCCAGGGTGAACAGCACCGGGGTCTGCAGCGAAGCGGCTACGGTCTGCCCCGGCTCCACCTGGCGCTTCAACACGATGCCATCAATGGGCGAGCGGATCACCGCCTTGTCCAGCATGGTGCGGTCGGCGTCCACCTGTGCCTGGGCCTGGGTCACCTGTGCTTTGGCCACTTCCAGGGAGGCGCGGGCGCGGGCGTAAGCGGCCTCGGCGGCATCGCGCTCGTCCTTCGACGACATGCCTTTGCCCGCCAGGGCCTGCAGGCGCTTGAATTTCAGCCGCGTCTCGATCAGCGTGGCATCGGCGTCCTGGACCTTGGCGCGGGCCAACTCCAACGCCGCCTGGGACTGCCGGAGCTTGGCCGAGAGCTGGTCGGTATCCAGCTGGGCCAGCACCTCGCCGCGCTTGACCCGGTCGTTGAAATCCACCGCCACGCGCTCGACGGTTCCCGACACCTCGGTACCCACGTCCACCTGATTGACCGGCTGCAGGGTTCCGGTGGCCGTTACCGTAACGGTCAAGTCGCCCCGCCGTGCCTCGGCAGTCTGAAAGCGCCACTGCGCGGTGTCCCGGGACGAGTACAGCGCCAGCCCGACGGCTACGGCCGCAATGATCGCGGCCAGCGCCGACCATTTGCCCAGCCGACCCCACAAGGTCCGCTTGCGGCCCAGTCCCAGGGTCGCGCCGATGTTATCCGTGGAACCGGTTTCGTTGTCGGTCATTGCGCACCTTCACGCGCCGTGGTTCGGCGCCATTGCCTGGCGTCGCATACGCCACATACCGCAGGGAGTCCGCGCTGCCAGTGCGCGGACAAGCAGGCCGTTTCGCGCCCGCTCACAACCATTGTAGCGAGCGCTTCGGCGCACTTGTGTAAATCCGGGTAAAGCGGAGCAACGGATTGTAACGGCGGCACGAACGCCCGACTTGGGCCGCGTCACCGCCGGGCCCCGTCAAGCCCGGGCGAACAGCTCCGAAGCGTCGACGTAAATGAGGTACTCGCGGATCAGTCCGCTGTCGAGCTTGAGGATGTTGGCGAACGGCACCGACAATTGACTGGCATCGTGTCGGGTATAAGTCACCTCGCCGCTGCAGATCAGCGCTTGCGGCTGACTCCAGATGTCGTGCAGCCGGTGCCGCAACGCGGCCACGGCGGAGAAGAACTGTTCGACCGCCTCCCGGATGGCCTCGCGGCCGTGCACCGGCGGGCCATTGCCGAAACGGAAAGTGGCGTCCTCGGCCAGGTAAGCCGCCATGGCGCCGGCATCCTTGTGGTCGATTGCCCGGAACAGCCCTTCGATCCAATCTCGCGTCGGCACCTGCTTGCTCCTCGAACGCTGGGAATCGCCGTCAGTCTATCATCGCCGCGGACAAGGGGCGCCCGCGGAATTCGGCCCGCCGCCGCGGCATCGCCGTCACGCTGCCCGCCCCCGTGGCCCCGCCGCCAGCCAGACGATGAAGCCGATGACAGGCAGCACGATCACCAGCAGCACCCACAACACCTTGGCGCCGTTGGACACCGGACCCTGAACGATGTTGACCACCGCCCAGATGTCGGCCACCAGCACCAGCAACCCGAAAAAACCGCCGACCTCCAAGTGCATCTCGCCCCCTGCCCTTCGGCAAGCCCGTTATCCGCTGCGGGCCGGCCCAGAGCCGCGGCCGCGCAAGCGTGCCCGCGCAGCCCCGCTCCGGCCCACTATTGGCTCATCCGCGCGGACCAACTAGCATTCACCGTAGTGACCACTCACTTTCCAGGAGTATGCCCATGTCGGACGCTACCGTCACGTTGATGTGGACCGTGGCCCTGATCACCCTGGCGGTGGGTATCGCCGCCGGCTTCGTCATCGCCTATTGGCTGGTGCTCAAGAACAAGCGCGCCGACCAGTTGCAGCAGGACCTGGAACGCCACCAGCGGGAGTTCCACGAATACCGCGACCACGTGGACGAACACTTCCTGCAGACCTCGGAGCTGTTCCAGGACATGACCCGGCAGTACCGCGCCCTCTACGAACATCTTGCCACCGGCGCCCAATCCCTGTGCAGCGACCGGCTGGTAACTAACCGCCTCAACGTTCCCGACAGCGGCCCCATGGTGGAACACAAACCGGGCGTGGGCGTCGATAGCGAACCGGCCGGTGCCGGTGCCGGCGAGCCATCGGCTGCCCAGTCGGCCGCCGATGTCCCGGAAACGGCCGAGCCGGCGGCCGGCCGCACCGGCGGACAACCGCCCGCAACGGAGCCTGCCGAGGAGCAGGCGGCGCCCGTCCCCGAGTCCCTCGGCGAGCACCACACCGCCCAGAAGGACACCGCGGAGGCCGCGCTGGCGCCAGAACCGACCCCCGGCGCCGCGGCGGAGACGCCGGCCGGAGCCCAGGCTGGCGCATCATTGTCGGAAGAGGAACAGGAGATGGAGAGCCTGGCGCCACGTCCACCCACGCCGGGCGTAGGCGCAGAGCCCGCCGCTGCCGGCTCGACGGATGCCGCGTCCGGCGCCGAGGCGGAGACGCCCAAGCACCGGCTGCACTGACCCGCAGGCCGATACGACGCCGCTGCGCAGGCTGCCTGCACCGGGTCGATTTTCCCCCACCGCCGATTCATAGTAGTGTGGTCGTTCCGATCCCATGCCGAACCACCACCGTGCCACCCTGCGCCGAGAAGCCAACACCATGACCGGGTCCGAGCCAGACCGGGAACACGCATCCCCGCCGGGTGCGGAACCCGCGAGCTGTGTGCGGGCGCGCCCGGAACAGGCGGTGGCGTGGGTGGAGGCGAACACCGCATCATTGCCGGCCGAGAGCGTGGCCCTGGCGGACGCCGGCGGCAGGACGCTGGCCTCGGCGTGGGCGGCGCCGTCGGACCTGCCCCGGCTCGCCGCCGCCGCCGACGACGGCTACGCCCTGTCCGCCGCCGCCACGGTCGGTGCCTCGGATTACAACCCGCTGCCCTTCCGCCTTGCCCCGGCCCGCGCTGCGCCGCTGGGGCCGGGCGAAGCGGCGCCGGTGCACTCGGGAGAGCCGCTGCCTGCCGGCGCCGACGCCGTGGTGGCGGTGGAGGACGCCAGCGTTCGCGGCGAGTTACTGGAGGTCGGCGCCGCGGTTGCCGTGGGCGCCAATACCATCGGCGCGGGCGAAGAGACGGCACGGGGCCAGCCGCTGTTGGAGTCCGGGCGGCGTCTGCGCGCCCAGGACCTGGCCCTGCTGGCGCTGGCGGGCGTCGAACGGGTGGATGTCGTGCGCCGCCCGCGGCTGCGACTGCTGCTCGCGGGCGCCGGGCCCGCCAGTCCGGACGCGCTCATGGTACGTGGCTTGCTGCAGCGCGACGGCGCCGAACTGGAAGCCTGTGAAGCGGTCACGGACGCGGAAGCGCTCGAAAACCGTCTGCGCGAACCGGGGGCCGATCTGATTCTCGTGTGCGGCGGCAGCGGCGACGGCACCAACGACTTTGGCGCCGCCGCCCTGGCGCGAAGCGGCCGCATGCAGTTCGGCGGCATTGCCATGAACCCGGGCGAGACCACCCGCCTGGGACAGGTCGACGCCACTCCGGTGATGCTGCTCCCGGGCGCGCCGCTGGCTTGCCTGTATGCCTATGAGTGGTTCGCCGGACGGGCGCTGCGGCGCCTTGCCGGGGGCAGTGGCGAATGGCCCTACGGCACCCGCCGCGCGCTGCTGTCGCGCAAAGTGGCGTCCACCCTGGGCCGCCTGGAGTTTTGTCGCGTGCGCCTCGACGGCGACAAGGCCGAACCGCTGGCGGTCACCGACGGGCGGCTGCTGTCCAGCGCTGTGCGGGCCGACGGCTTCGTGCCCATTGCCCCGTCAAGCGAGGGCCACCCCGAACAGACCGAAGTCACGGTATGGTTGCACACGATAACCTGAGGACAGGAGCGAACAGGAATGACTGATGGGAAGAATGTGGCACAGCGGCGTGCCGCCGCGCGCCAGCAGCAGTTTCTGGACGTACTCAGCGTCGAGGAGGCTGCGCAGCGATTCCAGTCCCATCTCAAACTGGCTCCGCTGGGAGCCGAGACCATACCCCTGCCGGCGGCGTTGAACCGTATCGCCGCCGAAGACGTGGTCGCCGAAGTGGACGTGCCGGGCTTCGACCGCGCCAACGTGGACGGCTTTGCCCTGCGCGCCGACGATACAGTCGGCGCCAGCGAACACGCGCCGGTGCGGCTGCGCCTCAACGACGAAACCCTGACTCCCGGGGTGGCGGCCCGCTATACCGTCACCGCGGGCACCGCCACCCTGCTGGCCACCGGCGCCATGGTGCCGCGGGGCGCCGATGCGGTGGTGATGGTGGAACACACGGACCCGGACGCAGGCGATGAAACGGGTGCCGTGGACGTGAAGCGCACGGTCGCCGCCGGCCAGTTCATCACCTTCGCCGGCACCGACATCGGCCGCGGCGAGATTGTGATCCGCGCCGGCCGGCGCTTGAGTTCCCGCGAGATCGGCATACTGGCCGCCGTGGGCCGGGACCGGGTGCCGGTCTACCGCCGGCCCCGGGTGGCGATCATCTCCACCGGCGACGAAGTGGTGGCGCCGGGCCAGCCGCTGCCGGTGGGCTGCGTCTACGACTCCAACCAGGCCATCGTCGCGGCGGCGGTGGAGGAACTGGGCGGAGAACCGGTGCTCATGGGCGCGGTGCGCGACGACGCCGCCGCCCTGGAGCGGATGCTCGACCAGTCCCTGGCATGCGATATGGTGATCCTGTCCGGCGGCACTTCCAAAGGCGCCGGTGACCTGTCGTACCAGGTGCTCGGGCGGCTGCAGCCGCCGGGCGTGGTGGTGCACGGCGTGGCGGTGAAGCCGGGCAAGCCGCTGTGCCTTGCCGTCAGCGGCGAGCGGCCGGTCATTATCCTGCCGGGATTCCCCACCTCGGCCATTTTCACTTTTCATCAATTCGTCGCGCCGGTGCTGCGGGCCTTTGGCGGCCTGCCGCCCGCCGACCAGGAGACAGTGCCCGCGACACTGCCGGTGCGGGTGCGTTCGGACCGGGGGCGCATGGAGTTTCTGATGGTCAACCTGGTGCGCGGTGCCGAAGGCTTCGCCGCCTATCCCGTGGGCAAGAATTCCGGTGCCGTCACCGCCTTTTCCCACGCCGACGGCTTCATCCGCATCGACGAGCAAACCGAACAACTGGGCGCAGGCGCTTCGGTCGAGGTGCAGCTGCTGTCCAAACGGCTGCAGCCCGCCGATCTGGTGACCATCGGCAGCCACTGCGTGGGCCTGGATCGCCTGCTCGGGCATCTGCAGCGCGAAGGGCTGGAAACCAAATCCATGCACGTGGGCAGCACCGGCGGCCTGGCCGCGGTGCGGCGCGGCGAATGCGACATCGCCGGCGTGCATCTCATGGACGCGGCCAGCGGCGAATACAACCGGCCGTTCCTGGAGCCGCGCATGGAGCTGGTGAAGGGCTACCGCCGGCTGCAAGGCATCGTATTCCGCCCCGACGACCCCCGCTTCGCCGGCAAGGACACACCGGAGGCGGCGGCCGCGGCGGCATTGGCGGACCCCGATTGCGTCATGGTCAACCGCAACGCCGGCAGCGGCACGCGCATTCTCATCGATCAGCTGCTCGACGGCGCCCGGCCCGCGGGCTACGCGGTGCAAACGAAATCTCACAACGCCGTGGCCACCGCGGTGGCCCAGGGGCGCGCCGATTGGGGCGTGGCCATTGACGTGGTGGCCAAACTGTACGGACTCGGCTTCATCCCGCTGCAGGAGGAGCACTACGACTTCGTGATTCCGGCGGCACGCAGGCAGCGTCCGGCCGTACAGCAGTTTCTCTCGTTGCTGCAGCGCGATGACGTGCGCGCAGAGCTGGCCGACATGGGTTTCCGGCTTTAGGCTTGCTGCGGCCTGTCAACAGCGACAATCGACCGCGATCCGTTCGCGCAAAGCATTGCCAGTCAATCAGAGGATCCGGCCGGTGACCGGCAGCGATACCAACAGCAGGGGGCGCCTGAAATCGCCGGCCTCAATGAGACCGCCAGGCTCGCGACACCCGCGAATCGGCAAGCTCTCGGACACCGGACCGTGGACCGTCGCACCGTCGCACGTGCAATAACCGTCGTCGTGGTCGCCGAGCTCCTCGGCGCCTCGCTTTGGTTCAGCGCCAATGCCACCCTCAGTGCGCTGACCATTCTCTGGGGGCTGACGCCCGCAGACCTCGGCTACCTCACCATGGCGGTACAGCTGGGTTTCATCGGCGGGACGTTGCTGTTGTCGCTGACCGGGCTTGCCGACCGTTTTGCCGCCAGCCGACTGTTTCTGATCGCGTCGCTGTTCGGGGCCGCGGCCAATGCGGGGTTCGCGTTGCTCGCCGATGGCCTCGGTCCCGCACTGTGGTTCCGGTTTCTCACCGGCGTGGCGCTGGCGGGTATCTACCCACTGGGCATGAAACTGGTGGTCAGCTGGTCCCCTCGGCGGGCCGGAGAAATGCTGGGCTGGCTGGTGGGCACCCTGACCCTGGGCACCGCTCTCCCGCACTTGGTGCGCGGTCTCGGCACCACGCTGCACTGGCAGTCGGTGGTTCTGGTGTCCTCGGGCCTGGCGGTCATCGGCGGACTGATGGTCGGGGTACTGGGCGACGGACCCCATCTGCCGCTCTCCCGAGGCGGGATGGGGGGCGTGCTCAAGGCGTTCCGGTTACCCAACTACCGTGCGGCGTGCTTCGGCTATTTCGGCCACATGTGGGAATTGTATGCGTTCTGGACCATTGTACCGTTGCTGATTGCCGGATTGGCGCGGCGTTCCGAGTGGATGGACCCGGGCTACCTGTCGCTGCTCGCATTCTCGGTCATTGGCATCGGCGCCTTCGGCTGCATTGCCGGCGGCCGTCTCAGCCGACACCTGGGAAGCGCGCCGGTGGCGGCAGCGGCGCTGGCCATCTCCGGTAGCGTGTGCCTGTTGTACCCGCTGATGCAGGGCCTGTCGGTGCCCGTGCTGGTGGGCGTGCTGCTGCTGTGGGGCATTGCCGTGGTCGCCGACTCGCCGCAGTTCTCCAGCCTGTCGGCCGGCGCCTGTCCGCCGGAATTGGTGGGCAGCGCCCTGGCGATCCAGAACAGCATCGGTTTCCTGCTGACGGTGGTGGCCATCAATCTGGCCACGTCCCAGTTTGCCGCTATGGGGCCGGCCGTCGCCTGGCTGCTGTTGCCAGGTCCGGTACTGGGGCTGCTGGGGTTGACGCCGTTGCTGCGAACCCCCGCCGTCGCGGCACCCCCCGGTGGCTAGTCGCTGGCAACGAGGCATACCGGCGCCGCCCGACGTGCAGCATTGGGCTATAGTTGTCCCATGATACGGGCGCGGGGCCGTCTCCTCCTGCGCCAGCGCAGCCGGTCACAGTCTGCCGCCGGCCGATGGGCTATGATCTGCGGCTGCTCCGTCACCAAACCATAACAACGAATGAGGAACGATATGAACGCGATCGGTCGAATTCATGCCTCGGCACTGCGTCAGGCGTTGTTGGCATTGGCGCTGCTGGGGGTCGGTTTCGCCCCTGCGGCCCATGCCAAGAGCGCGAAGAAGATCGATGCCCAGGTCAACAGCACCTTGAAAAAATTCAGATCCACGGTAAAGGGCGCCAGCTCGCTGCTCAAGCAAGCCAAGGGGGTGCTGGTCTTCCCCAACGTCATCAAGGCCGGCATCGGCATCGGCGGCGAATACGGTGAAGGGGCGCTGCGCATCCACGGCAAAACCGTCGCCTATTACAGCATCGCTTCGGCGTCGATCGGATTCCAGCTCGGCGCCCAGAAAAAGGACATCATCATGGTGTTCATGCAGCAGGCGCCGCTGACCAAATTCCGCGACAGTTCCGGTTGGAAAGTGGGCGTGGACGGATCGGTGGCGTTGATCAACGTCGGCACCGGCGGCGACCTGGACACCATGAAGATCAACCAGCCCATCGTCGGCTTCATCATCGGCCAGGAAGGATTGATGTACAACCTGACCCTGGAAGGGTCCAAGATCACCAAGCTCGACAAGTAGTGTGATGCCCGGTGCCGCCGACAGCGGCACCGGGACCC
>JARRNJ010000016.1:0-36531 GCA_037385045.1 Gammaproteobacteria bacterium
ACGCAAAGGCATGGGATTCAACCTCATCAACGTAGGGTGTGCTCGCTCTCATCAACGTAGGGTGTGCTCGCTGCCGCAGGCAGCAGCGCACCGATGCGCACCGGAGGCTGCGGGCCGAGGCGGTGCGTCACCTTCGGTCGACGCACCCTACGTAAAGGCGTGGGATTCAACCTCATCAACGTAGGGTGTGCTCGCTCTCATCAACGTAGGGTGTGCTCGCTGCCGCAGGCAGCAGCGCACCGATGCGCACTCCGTCCGGGCTACGCGAGAGGCGCTCAAGCGCCGTTCACCAGCGCCGGCAACGGCTGGTTTTCGCAGCAGCCGCCGGTAACGCCGCGTGCTTCGAGCAGCGCGGGGATTTCCGCCGCCGCCACCGGCCGGCTGAAGTAAAACCCCTGGGCCAGGTCGCAGCCGTAGCCGCGCAGCATCTGCGCCTGCTCGGCGGTTTCCACCCCTTCGGCGACGATCCACAGGTTGAGTTTGTGGCCCATGGCGATGATGGCCTCGGCAATGGCCGCGTCGTTGGCGTTGGTGGTGAGATCGTGGACGAACGAGCGGTCGATCTTGAGCGTGGCGACCGACAGGCGCTTGAGATACGAGAACGCCGAGTGGCCCTTGCCGAAATCGTCGATCGCCACCGGCACCTCCATGGCCCGCAGCTGGCGCAGGATGGCATCGACCCGCTGGTCGTCCTTGAGCAAGAGGTGTTCGGTGATCTCCAGGCCGAGGCTCGCGGGGTCGAGTCCCTCGTGTTCCAGCAGCCGGGAGACTTCCCGCGCCAGATCGCCCTGGCTGAACTGGCGCGGCGAAAGGTTCACCATGATCCGCACCGGCCGCATGCCCCCGTCCTGCCAGGCGCGAGACTGGCTACAGGCCTCGCGCAGCACCCACTGCCCGATGTCCAGCGCCAGGCTGGTCTCCTCGGCCAATGGAATGAATTGATCCGGGGCTATCAGGCCCCGCTCCGGGTGCTCCCAGCGGATCAGGGCTTCCAGCGCCGCCACCCTGCCGCTGGCCAAGTCGACGATGGGCTGGTAACGCAGGCAGAACTCGTCACGCACCAAGGCCAGGCGCATGGCCGACTCCAGCGCCAGGCGTTCGTGGGCCAGCAGGCTCATGTCGCGGGCGAAGAACTGGTACTCGTCGCGCCCCAGTTCCTTGGCCCGGTACATGGCCGCGTCGGCGTACTTCATCAGCGCGTCGGCGCTGTCCCCGTCGTCGGGATAGAGGCTGATGCCGATGCTGCCGGTGATAAAGATCTCGCGGCCGTCCAGGTCGAAGCTCTGCCGCAGCACCTCGCGCAGCTTGCCGGCAACCATGGTCACCTGATCCACATCGTGCACGTCCTCGAGCAGCACCGTGAACTCGTCACCACCGAGGCGCGCCAGGGTGTCCTCGTCGCGCATCTGCTCGGACAGGCGCTGCGTCACCTGCACCAGCAGCCGGTCGCCGGTGTCGTGGCCGAGACTGTCGTTGACGTTCTTGAAGCGGTCCAGGTCCAGGAACAGCAACGCCAGCCGGCCGCCGTTGCGACGCGCCTTGGCCATGGCGTGCTCCAGGCGGTCGCGCAGCAGGGCACGGTTGGGCAGCCCGGTAAGCGGGTCGTGGTACGCCATGTGCTTCATCTGCATCTCGCTGCACTTGCGCTCGGTGATGTCCTGAACCGTACCGGCCATGCGCAGCGGCCGGCCGTTCCCGTCGACATCCACCCGCGCCTGCTCGTGCACGACGCGCACGCTGCCGTCGGGAAGCACCACCCGGTGATCGATGCTGTAAGGGGTGAAATAGGTCAGCGCCTCACGCACCGCGGACTTCACCAGCCCGTGGTCGTCGGGGTGTACGCGTTCCAGGAACGCATCGTAGGTGGCCCCGAACTGCTGGGGCTCGAGGCCGAAGATGCGGTAGCACTCGTCGGACCAATACAGGTCGTTGGCGTTGATGTCCCAGACCCAGTTGCCGAGGCGCGCGATCTGCTGGGCCTCGGCCAGACGCGCCTCGCTGTCGCGCAGCGCCTGGTTGGCGCGGGTCAGTGCCGCGGTTCGCTCGGCCACCATTTGCTCCAGCTGTTCGTGCATATGCAGCAGCTCGAAGGTGGTTCGCTGCACCTCGTGCCAGAGGCGGTCCGGGTAACGGGTCCACAACCAGATAATGGTGCCCACCAGCAGGGCGATCAGCACCCCGCCGCCGCGCAGCCACCAGGTGTGGGGCGCCAGCCGATTCCATCCCCCCTCGCGCACCGCTGCCAACTCCCAGCTGCCGTTGGGAAACACGACCTGCTGGGTGACCGGATCGCCATTGAACAACGCCGGGGACCCATAGAAATCCGCGCCGTGTGCGCCGAGTCCATCCCCGCCCCGCAAGGCGAACAGCACACCGCCGCCCGGATCGCCGGTGAGGCCGGCGTTCCGCAGCAGGGTGGCGGCGTCGATGACAATGGAGGCCAGGCCCCAGTAGCGCTGTTGTTCGCCGGTACCGACGTAGATCGGCGTGCGGCTGATGAACGCCGGACCGCCATGCGCCAACTGCACCGGCCCGGCCACCACGGTGCCCCGGGTGCGCAACGCCCGTTGCACCGCGGCGCGCTGCGACGGCAGGTCGAGCAGATGCAGGCCCAGCGCGGCGCGGTTGGCATCCAGCGGGAAAACGTGGCTCATGACTGTATCGCGGGCCAGCTGGACGCTGCGCACGGCGCTGTGCCCGGCGGTGAGCCGCCGCGCGTAGTCGGTGAACTGGGCCTGGGTGATATCGGGATGGGTGGCCACGTAGCTGACCAGCCCCTGGTTCAGGAACAGGCGCGAGTTGAGCTCGCCTTCCAGCCGCGCCCGCACGGTGCTGGCCCGGCTCAGCACCTCGGCCCGTTCCTGGGCCTGGTAGCGCTGCTGGACCACCTGGTCCAAAAGCGCCGCGAACACCAACACCGCAACCGACATCAACAACGGCGGAAGAAAGTGCAGAACGCGCTTAAAACCTGGGCCAACCACAACACCACCTCCTTATGGCTCAACACCGCGGACTCCAGCCCGCATTGCGATGGTCTCACCGGACCACTCCGAAGGCCACAATTTTCGACGTTTTGGGGGGGCTGGGCCACCGGCCATGCGGGCACAGACTGGTGCAGGACCTTGGACAATATAGCGTCCGGCGGCGCGCCAAGTTTGGCCTGGCGGACAGACGGCGCAGGACAGGCGGACGAACGGTTCAGTTGGGCAGGGCGACGGGCAGGTTGCGCAGGAAACGGAAGCGCTCGGCGTAAGGGTAAACGTTGGTGTAGACGCCGTTTTCCACGTCCTGCTGGCGCTGGCGCCAGTAGCGGTAGTCCAGCAGCTCGGGATGGCTCTCCAGCAGCATCTGGCGCCGCTGCGGGTCGGTGGTGATGAAAGTCAGGAACTCTTCCGGGAACACATCGTGGGGGCCGACGTCGAAGGCGGGCTCGGCGGCGAGTTCGTCCTCCGGATAGCGCGGCTCGGGAATCTTGCGGAACCGGCACTCGGTCAGATAGGACAGTTCATCGTAGTCGTAGAACACCACCCGCCCCTGGCGGGTGACACCGAAATTCTTGAACAGCAGATCACCGGGAAAAATGTTGGCGGCCATCAGCTCCTTGATCGCCAGGCCCCAGTCGGCGATGGCGGCGCGGGCCTCGGATTCCGAGGCCTGCTCCAGGAACAGGTTCAGCGGCCGCATGCGCCGCTCGATGTACAGATGCTTGATGACAATGATGTCATCTTCGATTTCCAGGCTCGACGGCGCCACCCGCTGCAGCTCCTCCAGCAGCTGCGGCGAGAAACGATGGCGCGGGAAGGCGGCGTCGGAGAACTCCAGGGTGTCGGCCATGCGCCCGACCCGGTCGTGCTGTTTGACCAGCAGATAACGGTGGATCACCTGTTCGTGAGTCACTTCCTTGGGCGGATCGAAACGGTCCTTGATCACCTTGAACACGTAAGGATAGGACTGCAGCGTGAACACGCTCATGACCATGCCGCGGGCGCCCGGGGCGATGATGAACGGGTCGCTGCTGTCGCGCAGGTGATGGAGAAAATCCCGGTAGAACTGGTTCTTGGCCTGCTTGTGGAAGCCGATGCTCATGTACAGCTCGGCCAGCGGCTTGTTGTGCAGCAAGCTCTCCAGGAAGTGGATGGTGGCCGCCGGCACCGGCGTCTTGACCATGAAATAGGCGCGCGAAAAGCTGAACACCAGGCCCAGCTGGTCGCCGGTGGTGAGCAGCGCATCGGCGTAGACGGCGCCGCGGCCGTTGTTGAGCAGCGGCACCACGAACGGATAGCAGTGCTCGCGGCGCATCACCCGGCCGATGAGATAGGCGGCCTTGTTGCGGAAGAACGGTGTCTCCAGCACGTCGATGCGCAGCTCGTCGACCGGCGCGCGGCGCAGCGGCGAGTGGGTCAGGAACATGTCGACGATATTGGCGGTATCGCGCTCCAGGTCCTCGAACGGCAGGGAGAAATAAAACGAGCTCAACAGCTCGCGCACGCTGGTATGCAGCCCGCCGTCCTTGGGGTGGAACGACATGTAGACGCGGTACTGGTCGACGAGCTTGCGCCGGTCGGCAACCGATTCGACGAAGATGTTGGCGTTGTTGAAATACTTGCGCTCGAACATCTGGCAGAACACCGAATTGTAGAACGTCTCGGCCAGCTCCGGACGGCAGTGGCAGCGCAGCAGATCCAGGTACGCCGCCTTAACTTCGCGCCAAAGGGGTTCGTCCAGTTCGGTGATGCCGAAGGTCTCGCGCACCTTGGCAATGATTTCGCGCACGCGGCGATCATAAAGGCTGATGCGTTCGATGGCGGCACGCTGCGCCGCCGGCCAATCGCGGCGCTCGAAGCGCTCGCGGGCGCCGCTGGTGACCTCCTGGTGAAAGGCGAAGTGCTTCTCGAAACCGGCGAGAATGGTGCGGGCGATCTGGTGCGCGAGGATCCTCATGGGAAAACCGGGAACCTGCCAAAAAGCGCTGCGTTGTTCACAGTCTAGCGCCCGGCGCCGCCAGTGGCCAGCGCCATGCCCGTGGCGCGCGTCGCGCACGATTTCTATGCTTGCGGTATCGGCCGGACCCGATCGCAACACGCCCGGGCACCGCCGGTGCGCTGAATCACCGCCCCGAGCACTGCGGAGGTGCCATCATGGCCACGATCGCTTTATCGGTGTGGCGCCGGTTGACGGCGCTGTCGGTGCTGCTGCCGGCCGTCGCCCTGGCTGCCGAGCCGATCCAATTGCCGCCGCCCCATACCTCCGGCGGCATGCCGCTGATGCAGGCGCTGAAGGAACGCCATTCGTCACGGGCGTTCAGCGCCCGCACGCTGCCGCCGCAGGTGTTGTCCGACCTGCTGTGGGCGGCGTTCGGTGTCAACCGGCCCGATTCCGGCAAGCGCACCGCGCCCTCGGCGCGCAACTTCCAGGAAACCGACCTGTACGTGGTGCTGGCCTCCGGCGCCTACCGCTACGACGCCGCCCGCCATCGCCTGCTGCCGGTGGCGGCCGGCGACCTGCGCGCCGCCACCGGGCAGCAGGACTTCGTCGCCCGGGCGCCGCTGAACCTGGTCTATGTCGCCGACTACGGGCGCATGGACGGCGCCAGCGAGCGCGACAAGCGCCTCTACTCGGCCGCGGCCACCGGGTTCATCAGCCAGAACGTGTACCTGTTCTGCGCCTCGGCAGGGCTGGCCACCGTGGTGCGCGGCTCGGTGGACCGTACCGCCCTGGCCCGGGCCCTGAAACTCAATGACCGCCAGCACATCATTCTGGCCCAGACGGTGGGCTATCCGCCCTAGCCGGCGCAGCCCGGATGGAGTGCAACGGAATCCGGGACCGCGGCGCTCATCGCGGATTTCGCGATGCTTCATCCGGGCTACTTGAGCGGGCGGTGGATGCGCTGCGCTTATCCACCGGGCAACAACGCCACCGGCGTCGCCGCCCGCCTGCCGCCTCGACCCGACCGGCACCGCCTCCAGGCCGAACCGCCGGTGCCCGGGTGCGTTTGGCGCGCCGCACCGCAACCCCGTTGCCCCCTTCGGGCCGAGTGCTTCATGGCAAACGCCGACGCCCGGGACGACTCACACCTGCCTGGGCCCGATAAATCGCCCGGTGAACAACCTCCTGAGGCGTTACACCCGGCCCGGAACCCTTCATTACATTCCGGTCACATTCGTTTGCCGCGACTCCGGCGCGCTGTACACTGCCCGCCGGTAGAGGTTGCCGGGCCACAGTGCCTACCGCCATGCACACGGTCGAGGAAATCCGTTTCGAACAATTGGTCGAGCGCTACGAGGTGCTGCTGCTGGACGCCTATGGCGTACTGGTGCACTCCTCCGGCGCGTTGCCGGGCGCCGCCCGGCGCATGGACGAGCTGCAGCGCGCCGGCAAGGAATTCTTCATTCTCACCAACGACGCCTCCAAGCTGCCCGAGGCCGCCGCGGAGCGCTACCGCCGCTACGGGGTGGCCCTGCCCGCGGAACGCATCATCACCTCAGGCATGCTGCTGGCGCACCATTTCGCCGCCCACGGGCTGGTGGGCAAGCGCTGCGCGGTGCTGGGCCCGCCGGGCAGCGCGCACTATGTGGAGCGCGCCGGCGGCGTGGTGGTCGGCGCCGACCAGCCGTTCGAGGTGGTGGTCATCGGCGACGAGGCGGGCTTCCCGTTCTTCGACACCGTGGACGCGGTGCTCACCGGGCTCTACCGGCGGCTCGACGCGGGCGAACCGGTGGCGCTGGTGCTGCCCAACCCCGATCTGGTCTATCCCAAGGACGCCGGCGCCTTCGGCCTCACCTCGGGCGCCGTGGCGCTGATGCTGGAGGCCGCGCTGCAGGTGCGCTATCCGCAGCGGAAGGATTTGCGCTTCGCGCGCCTGGGCAAGCCCCAGCGGGCCATGTTCGAGGAAGCGCTGCGGCGCAGCGGCAGCCGCGACATGGTGATGATCGGCGACCAGCTGGAGACCGACATACAGGGCGCCAACGGGTTCGGGCTGGACTCGGTGCTGTTCACCGGCGGCCTCACCCACGCCAACCTGGTGCTGGACCACACCCGGCCGCGGCCGACCTTCCGGCTGCATGCCCTGTAACCTCACGCGATGGCTGGGCGTTACCGCGGGTGGTACGCTTTAGCGCCGATTGGCGTTGCCGAGGAGCGGTAGACGGGCATGAGGATTCTGATTGTCGAGGACAATGCGGTGCTCGCCGACGGCCTGACCCGCTCCCTGCGCGAAGCCGACTACGCCGTCGACTGGGCCGCCACCGGCACCGACGCCAACGCGGTGCTGGAGAACGACACCTACGATCTGGTGATTCTCGACCTGGGCCTGCCGGGCATGGACGGCCTGGACGTGCTCAAGCGCGTGCGTGCGCGGCGCTGCCCGGTGCCGGTGTTGATCCTGTCGGCGCGCGACGGCATCGAGGAACGCATCACCGGCCTGGACCTGGGCGCCGACGACTACATGGTCAAGCCGTTCAACCTGCGCGAGCTGGAAGCCCGGGTGCGCACCCTGATGCGCCGCGGCCAGGCCGGCTCCCAGGCGGTGCTCACTCACGGCCGCGTCGCCTTCGACATGACCAGCCGCTCGGTGACCGTCAACGACCAGGCGCTGCAGCTGTCCGCCCGCGAGCTGGGGGTTCTTGAGATCCTCATGCTCCAGGCGGGCAAAGTGGTGAGCAAGGAGCGCATGGTCGAGCACCTCTACGACTGGAACACAGAGGCCACGCCCAACGCCATCGAGGTCTACATTCACCGGCTGCGCAAAAAGCTGGAGCCGGCCGGCGTGACGATCCGCACCATCCGCGGCCTGGGTTACCTGCTGGAGGCCACGGCTTGAGGCGCCCGGTGACCCTGCGGCGCAACCTGCTGCGCTGGTTGCTGGCCCTGTTGGTGGGTTTGTGGTTCTCCGCCGCGGTGGCGATTTATTTCATCTCCGTATACTTCGTCAACCTGGCCTACGACCGCGCCTTGAGCGATTCGCTGCTGTCTTTGGCCGCGCAAGTGCAGTTTCATCGGGACGGCGTGCGCGTGGAGCTGCCCAAACCGGCGCTGCGCATTCTCGAGTTCGACAAGTACGACCGGGTCTACTACAAGATCGCCGGCCCCGACGGGCGGCTCATTTCCGGCTGGGGCAACCTGCCGGCGGCGCCGCCGCCCGACAGCGACGATCCCGATGCGCCGGTGCTGAGCGATGCGGTGTTCAACCACCATCCGATCCGCATGGCGTCAATGCGCCTGCTCCACGGTTCCGACTACGTCTACGTGCAGATCGCCGAGACCCTGGCGAAGCGCTCGCGGGCGTCGCGGGAGATCCTGTGGACCATCGCCCTGCCGCAGCTGATCGTCATCGTGCTGGCGGTGCTGGCGGTGTGGTTCGGCGTCAGCCGCGGACTGGCGCCGCTGTCGCGTCTCGAAGCCCAGGTGGCCAGCCGCTCGCCGCGGGACCTGCGCCCGGTCACTGAAGAGGATGCACCGGAGGAGGTGCGCTCCCTGGTGCAGGCCATCAATACGCTGATGGCACGGCTGTCGAAGGCGTTCGAGGCCCAACGGCGCTTTATTGCCGACGCCGCCCACCAGCTGCGCACACCGCTGGCGGGCCTGAAAACCCAGGTCGAGCTCGCCGCCCGCGAAGATGATCCCGGCCGCACCCATCGGCTGCTGTCCCAGCTCGCCAGCGGCATCGACCAGTCCGGACGCCTGGTCACCCAGCTGCTGGCCCTGGCCCGGGCCGAGCACTATGCCGAACGCAGCCTCGCGTTGAAGCCGGTAAACCTCGCCGCCATTGCCCGCGAAACCACCAGCGCCTGGGTGCCGTCGGCGCTGGACAGGGACATCGACATGGGCTTCGACGGCCCGCAGCAGCCGATGGTCATCCTCGGCGACGCCCTGGTGCTCAACGAATTGATCGGCAACCTGCTGGACAACGCCATTCGCTACACGCCCGCTGGCGGCAGCATCACCGTGCGGCTGTGGGACGAAGCGCAACAGGCGCATCTGAGCGTGGACGACACCGGCCCCGGCATTCCCGAAGCGGACCGCCAGAGCGTGTTCGAACCGTTCCGCCGCCTGCACGGCACCGATGCCGACGGCTGCGGCCTGGGTCTGGCGATCGCGCGCGAACTGGCACTCGCTCACGGCGCCGAGTGCTGGCTGGAACCGGGTCCCGGCGGCCGCGGCCTCAGCGCGCACCTGGCGTTCAGCCTGCTGGAGGCGAACGCGCTCGGCGTTGGGGATGCGCGGGAGATGCGACCGGGTCGAGAACCGGACGGGCGCGGCGACGACGGGTGAAGCGCTGACCATACCGGCGCATTTGTGGTCCCGTTCAGACTTCACCGGTCTGGCCGGTATCCATCCGATCCGCGGCTGCGCCAATCATTACCATCAGGTAACCATCGACCGCGGGAGAGCGACGCCCGGTCGCAGTCGCCGCCGGTGGCAGTCGGAGTTATGCGGCCGCGTCAGCGGCACGTATGATCATTACCTGTGCATTAACGTGCGGCACCGCAAACCCGCGCCAGATGCATGCGCCACGGCAAAAATACCTGCTGCCGTGCGGCTCCTGCGCCGCACCCGCCACCTTACCATTAACTTAACGTGCCGCCGACAGCGATGCTCATGCCACCACTCGCGCCCGCTCCCTCATTCCCATCATCACACATCTTCGCGCTGTCCGCGTCATCGCGTCTTTGCGCATAAACCAACCGTGAGTCAATCCAACCGCGTTTTTTCGTTCACTCAAGTCAGGTTCGTGTAAGTAACGGTTCGTATACTGGCGGCGCTCAAACAGACGGCCGCTGTCGCAGTTCTTGTTTGATAGCAGCGCGTGCGCGCTCACATGGTACGCCGACCCTTCGCACCGCCGGCGAATCCGCCACGGCATCGTGGCCCCACCGAAGAATCACACGGGCGACATGAGATTATGAATACTGCAATTTCCGATATCGTCGAACAGACCGCCATTGACGACCTGCTGGAAAAGGAAAAGCTCTACTGCTCCTTCGGCGACACGGTCCACTATGCCGACCCGCCGAAGCTGTTCACCAGCTGTGAAGGCAGCTATCTGTTCGACGAGCGCGACACTCCGTACCTGGATCTGCAGATGTGGTATTCGGCCGTCAACTTCGGTTACAAGAATCCGCGCATCATGGGCGCGCTGCAGCGGCAGATGGACACATTGCCGCAGCTGGCGTGCCAGTACCTGCACAAGGAGAAGGTGGAGCTGGCCGAAGCGCTGTGCACCCTCACCGAACAGCGCACCGGCGTCAAAGGCCGCGTGCATTTCAACGTCGGCGGTTCACAGGCGGTGGAGGACTCGCTGAAGCTGGTGCGCAACGCCACCGGCAAGAACCTGATGCTGGCGTTCATGGGCGGCTATCACGGCCGCACCCTGGGCGCCTCGGCCATCACCTCCAGCTACCGCTACCGGCGCCGGTACGGCCACTTCTCCGACCGCGCCCAGTTCGTGCCGTTCCCCTACTGCTTCCGCTGCCCCTACGACAAGCAGCGCGAAGACTGCGGACTGTATTGCGTGCAGCAGTTCGAGCGGCTGTTCGAAACCGAGTATCACTCGGTGTGGGATCACAAGGCCGGCGCCTGCGAGTTCGGCGCCTTTTACATCGAGCCGATCCAGGGCACCGGCGGCTACATCATCCCGCCCGCCGGCTACATGCAGGAGCTGGCGCGCATCTGCAGGGAGCGCGGCATTCTGCTGGTGGCCGACGAAGTGCAGATGGGCTTCTACCGCACCGGCAAACTGTGGTCGTTCGAGCACTTCGGCATCACGCCGGACATCGTCGTGTTCGGCAAGGCGCTGACCAACGGCCTCAACCCGTTGTCAGGCATGTGGGCGCGCGAGGAGTTGATCAACCCGCAGCAGTTCCCGCCCGGCTCCACCCATTCCACGTTCTCCTCCAATCCCATCGGCACCGCCGTGGGCCTGGAAGTGGTGAAGATGCTGAGCGAAGACGACATGGCCGCCAGGATCAATGAAAAAGGCGCCTACTTCCTGCAGCGGCTGCGCGACCTGCAGCAACGCTGGCCGGTGATCGGCAACGTCGACGGCCTCGGCCTGGCGCTGCGTATCGAAATCTGCAAACCCGACGGGCGCACGCCCGACCCCGAGCTCACCGACCGCATGTTCCAGGAAGGGCTCAAAGGCGACCTGGAGGCGAACGGGCGCCGCTACGGCCTGGTGCTGGACGTGGGCGGCTACTACAAGAACGCCTTCACCATGGCGCCGTCTCTGGAAATCAGCTTCGAGGAAATCGACCTGTCCTTGGAACTGATCGAGGCGCTGCTGCGCCGCTGCGCGGCGCAATGACCATGGCCGCGCAGCACAACGCCGCACCGCTGGTGGCCGTGGCCGGCAACGACGAGGACGTCAGCACCAGCCTCGGCCCCTACGGCACCTACCAGCGCCGCGGATCTCACGGCGTGGTGTTGATTCACGGCATCACCGGGGCGCCGGTGGAGATGCGCTACCTCGCCCGCAGCCTCGGCCGGCGCGGCTTCACCGTCGCCTGTCCGCAGCTGGCGGGGCACTGCGAGACCCTGCGCTCGCTGAAAGCCACCGGCTGGCGCGACTGGTACCGGTCGGTGGAGCGGGCGTTCGAGTTTCTCGCCCGGCGCTGCGATCAGGTTTTCGTCAGCGGCCTTTCCATGGGCGCGCTGCTGGCGCTGCAGCTGGCGGCGGAGAAAAAGGCCCGGGTGGCCGGCGTGGCGACGCTGTCGGCGACGTTCTTCTACGACGGCTGGAACGTGCCGCGCATCCGCCAACGCCTGGTGCTGCCGCTGGTGCTGCACTCGCCGCTGAAGTACCTGCTTTCCTACCACGAGCCCTCGCCCTACGGCATCAAGGACGAGCGCATCCGCTCGTTGATCGAAGCCATGTACTCGGGCCGCGAAGCGCTGCGGGTGGACCAGGCCGGCTATTCGGAGTTTCCGGCGCTGACCATCGCCGAGACCTTCCGCCTGATCCGCACAGTCAAACGCGGGCTCGGCGGCATCGTCTCGCCGACGCTGATCGCCCACGCCACCGAGGACGACATGGCCAGCGTCAGGAACGCCCGCTATCTCGCCGCGCGGCTCGGCTCGAGGGAGGTGGAGACCTATCTGGTGGACGACTCCTATCACGTCCTGACGCTGGACAAACGCCGCGACGACGTCGCCGACCGCGTCGGGCATTTTTTCAGCGAATGCCTGGCCCGCAACGCCGCGGCACGGCGCGCTTGAGACCGGTCCGGCCACGGTGGCGACCGACATGCGGAGCAGCGGAGGACCCTCCGTCCCGCGCATAACTACAGGAGACAGACCATGGATACATTCGAACGCCTGAAGAAGATTCTGGTCGACAAATTCGATCTCGACCCGGCGCAGGTGGTACCCGAAAGTACCGCCGAAACCCTGGGCCTGGATTCGCTGGACTTCATCGAAGTGCTGTTCGAGCTCGAAGACGAGTTCGGCGTTCGCATCGGCGACGACACCATGAACCGCCCCAAACTGGATTCGCTGGCCGACATCGTCAAGAGCCTCGACGATCTGGTGGCCGAGCAGAGCGTAGCCGGGGCCGCGCAGGAGTCGGCAAGCTCGTGAGACGTGTAGCCATCACCGGCATCGGCGTCATCTCGCCGCTGGGCAACGACCGGGACACCTTCTTCGGCAATCTGCTCGCCGGCCGTTCGGGCGTCGCGCCGATATCCTGGGACCTGGACGGCAAAAGCTACCGCTATCCCGCCGGGCGCAGCGACTTCGATCCGGGCGAGCACCTGCCAGGCCTGAAGCGCCACGCGCTGGCCTCACTCGACCGCGTCACCCAGATGGGCCTGGCCGCCAGCGCGCAGGCCCTGGAAGACGCCGGGCTGCAGTGCGGTGAAGAGGACAGCGAGCGTATCGGCGTCTACCTGGGCACGGGCATGGGCGGCGCCACGTCGCTGGAGGAAAGCTACGTGCAGCTGCTGACCCGGGATCCCGAGCGGCTCAAGCCGCTGACCGTGCCGATGGTGATGAACAATGCCGCCGCCGGCAACATCGCCAGCACCCACGGCCTGCGCGGACCCAACGTCACCGTATCCTGCGCCTGCGCCTCGTCGGCGGTGGCGATCGGTGAGGCCTACCGCCAGATCCGCTTCGGCTACAGCGATGTCATGCTCACCGGCGGTGTCGAGGCGCTGCTCACCTTCGGACTGTTCCAGGCCTGGTCGGCGCTGCGCACGCTGGCGGCGGTGGACGAGCGCGATCCGTCGGCTTCGTGCAAACCGTTCGACCGCAACCGCAGCGGCCTGGTGCTGGCCGAGGGCGCGGCCATTTTGGCACTTGAAGAATGGGAGCGGGCGCAGGTACGGGGCGCGCGCATTTACGGCGAGCTGGTCGGCTACGGCTGCACCAACGACGCGTCCCACATCACGCGTCCGTCGGTGGACGGCCAGGCGCGCGCCATCACCCTGGCGCTGAAAGACGCCGAACTGCAGCCCGCGGACATCGACTACATCAACGCCCACGGCACCGCCACCCGCGCCAACGACGCCACCGAAACCCAGGCGATCAAGCGGGCGCTGGGCGATGCTGCGAAAAACGTTCCCATCAGCTCGACCAAGTCCATGCACGGCCACCTGATGGGTGCGGCCGGAGCGATGGAGTTTTCCGCGGCGCTGCTGGCCATGCTGCACGGCGCCATTCCACCGACCGCCAACCTGCATGACCCGGACCCGGAGTGCGATCTGGACTATGTGCCCAACGAAGCCCGCGGCAATGTGCCGCTGCGCACCATCATGTCCAACGCCTTTGCCTTCGGCGGCACCAATGCAGTACTGATCGCCCGCGCCGGCGGGCAATGATCAGTGGCTTGCAGCTGGTAGCGCGGACCGTTTCGGGTTCCCCGCTACGAGCCACGAGCTACTCGCCACTAGCTGGTAGCCCGGATGCAATGCAATGGAATCCGGGAGAGGTCATCGAGCAGCGCCCCGGATTCCGCCTTGCTTCATCCGGGCTACGCCGTTCGGTCCGTCTCGATCGGGTCGACCGAAGATGACGCACCGCCGGCGGTCGGGACTTTGACCATGCGCAATCCGATGCGCTCGGTTGCGGAACGGCTCGGTGCGTTGCCGCCTCCAACGCCGAACGCACGCTGCATCTCCCGGTAGCGAGCAGCGCTGCCAACGCCTGTCCCCAGCTACTCGCAACCCGCAACGCGCCACAAGAATGGGAGGTCAACCATGACGCAAAGGCTCCAGAAGGTGCTGACGGCAGTTCTCGGCGCGGCGCTGCTGCTGAGCGCGGTTCCGGGCGCCTATGCCGCCGGCGGCCCCCTCGGCATCGACCACAAGCTCGCCTATGACAACAGTGGCATCTACAAACGCAGCTATCAGAAGGATCTCATCGTCGGCATGATCGTGGGCGAGACCGCCGGCGCGCTGTGGGAGGGCAACAACACCCGCCTCGGCCATACCCTGTGGCAGTCGGTCGATGCATCCATCCTCGGCGGCGTGTCCAGCAGCGCGTTGAAACTGATCTTCACCCGTGCCCGCCCGTCCCAGACCAATGACCCGAACAAGTTTTTCCAGGGCGGCAAGCATTACAGCTTTCCCAGCGGCGAAGTCACCACCGTCGCCGCCATCGTCACGCCGCTGATCGCCGAGTACCACACCGACCATCCGTGGGTCTACGCACTGGAGGCGCTGCCGTTGTATGACGCGGTGGCGCGGATGAAAGTGCACGGTCACTGGCAGACCGACGTGCTGGCCGGCTGGGCCCTGGGCACCGCGCTGGGGCTCTACGCCCATTCCCGCAAAACGCCCTTGACCCTCGAAGTCCTGCCGGGCGGATTTGCGGTGGGACTGCGGACGCGGTTCTGAGCGGCGACGCCTGCCGATTTTCTTGGATGCAGGCGCAACGATGCAGAGTGCGCGCAGTCGCAGGGAACGCAGAGGGATGATCATTGTATGAATCGGAAAGCGCGGGGGGCGCCCACCTACCGCGATGCACCGTGAAAGCCGGAACTCACCGGGACCGCCGCGGCGACGTGGTCAATTGCCAGTCAACCTGGTGCGTTGCCGCCTGCAGCGTCGAACGCACCCTACGTCCACTGAGCGGTGACGCGCCGTGAACGCCCGGACTCACCGGGCACGCACGACTGAGGTGGCGATTGGTAGCAGCCCGGCGTTGCCGCCTGCGGTGTCCGGCGCACCCTGCGCCGACGGCGCCCCGGTTGCCACGGCCATTCGCTTCGCTCCGCGCCCTCTGCAGCTCTGCGCCCTCTGCGTTGTCGGCGGACGCCAAACGGCGGGGCTGTGCGCCACGCGTCACGGTACGGTGTGGCGATTGATCTGGGTCGTTTCGCCGCGTCGGCTTTCGGGGTATATTAGTAATGTCTAAACTAGTCCCATCCGGGGCCGCTATTCTGGATTGACTCTGCATCGAACCTGTCCGAGGGTATGACCATGGAGCGCGAAAAACTGGCCGCCAAAGCCTACCAACGGGCCTACGAGCTGGACGCCAAGTACGGCTGCTGCCCGCAGTGCGTGCTTACCGCCGTCAAGGAAACGGTGGGCGGCATATCCGACGAGCTGATCAAGGCCAGCCACGGCCTCTCCGGCGGCGGCAGCCTGATGGGCGCCGGCACCTGCGGCGCATTGACCGGCGGGCTGGTGGCCCTGGGCACGCGCCGCGGCCGCGACGCCGACAAGTTGCACAAGGGGCGCGGCATGGCCAACTTCCAGGCCGGCCGCGAGCTGGTGGAGCGCTTTCACCAGGAGTTCGGCGGCACCAGCTGCGAGCATCTGCAGCAGTGCTTCTCCGGACGCACCTGGGATTTCTGGAAACCCGCAGAGTACAAAGGCTTTTCCGCGGCGCGCGGCGACCAGTGCGCACGGGCGACCGGCCTGGTCACCAAGTGGGTGATCGAAATGCTGTAGGCCTGCGTCGGCCGGTTAGCAGTTGCTCGTTGCTTGTCGCTTGTCGCTGCATCCAGGTGCAGATCGTTGGCTCACCGTCGCCGCTCACTCTCAAACAATGCTTACCGTTGAATAACTACCCTTGCGGGTAGCCTCCCGCTCGTTCCTCGACGGCCGTTGCGCTCGTGCAGTCGCGCGCCGCGCCCAAGTTGTCGACCGTCACGTTGATCCGCGCGTCGAACGCCACATATGATTGGTGCCAGGTGAGCACCAAACGACGTACGACGAATCCGTTGACCGGCTGATGCAAACGCGGCGCTGTCGCTCACGCGCCGAACACGATGTGGCGGCACGCAGCGTGCAGCCACCGGATATCGGCCCACTGTCGAAACGGCAACCGCCCACCTGACGACCCAGCCCAGCCCGAGCCACGAGCGGGAAAACGGGCACGGAGAACGAGAATGCCGACACGGCGCGGGGATGCCGGCGGCGGGGAGACACCCATCGCCAAACTGGTGCGGCCGCAGCTCGGTCACGCCATTGACCGGCCGCGGCTGTTTTCGCGGCTGGACCAGGCACTGTCCCGCACGCTGACCTGGTTGACCGGCAATGCCGGCGCCGGCAAGACAACCCTGGTCAGCACCTACGCCGCAGCCCGCGCCCGCCCCTGTCTGTGGTACCAGATCGACTTTCGCGACGGCGATCCCGGAACCTTCTTTTACTACCTCACCCTCGCGGCCCGGCAGTTGCTGCCCGATGTGCAGCTCGATCTTCCCACTCTCGGGCCCGAGGCGCTGCCGGCACTGGGCGACTTTGCCCACCACTACCTGGAACGGCTGTTCGCGTGCCTGCCGCGACAATGCCTGCTGGTGTTCGACAACTTCCAGGAAGCCGGCCGGGAGGCATTTCTGAACGACCTGCTGGGCGATGGGCTGGCCGCGGCACCACCCGGCATCAACACGGTGATCACCAGCCGTGACGGGCCGCCACCGAAAGTGGCCCACCTGCGCAGCATCGAGGCGGCCAGCGTGATCGACGGCCGGGCGCTGGCGCTGACCGTCGACGAAGTGCGCCAGATCGCCCTCGCCCGCGGCATGCAGGACCTGTCAGAACAAACGCTGCAGCGCCTGCATGCCCGGACCCAGGGTTGGGCCGCCGGGCTGACCCTGCTGCTGGAGCATGAACAGGATCCGTCGGCGCCGCCGACCGGCGGCGAAGGCGCGGTGTTCGACTATTTCGCCACCGAGCTTCTGCAGCGTCACCCGCCCGCGGACCGCGACATTCTGTTGCGGCTGGCCGCGGTGCCGCGCATCACGCCCGCAGCGGCACGCGCCCTGTGTCCCGCCAGCGGCGCCGAGCGCCTGCTGCAGCAGCTCTGGCGCGACAACTTCTTCCTGGTGCGTCATGCCGACGACCAGTCCTACGAGTTCCATCCCCTGTTGCGCGCCTATCTGCGCCAAACGGCGCGCCACCACATGGAGCCGGAACGCTACGGGGCGTCGCTGCGCCTCGCCGCCGGCATCCTGCGCACCCAGAACCAGATCGAGGACGCCGTCGATCTGTGCATCGAAGCGCAGGACTGGCCGGAGGTCGCAGGCATCGTCATCGAGCAGGCGCCGGGGCTGCTGGCCCAGGGCCGGGTGCGTCAGCTGGATCACTGGATCACCTCGATACCCGAACCGCTGCGTTTTGCCACGCCTTGGCTCGACTACTGGTTCGGCGTCTGCCGGCTCGGCTTCGATCTGCATGGCGCACGGGCCGCTTTCGAGCGCGCCAACGCAGGCTTCCGGACTGCCGACGACGTTGCCGGGAGGTGCCTGGCGGCCGCCGGCGTGGTGGAAACCTACATCTACGAGTGGGGGGATTTCCGGCCGCTGGACCGTTGGATCGACGAAATCGACGCGCTCATGGACACCCACGCCCGGTTGTTGCCCGAACCCGCCCGGGCGCGGGTCACAGTCGCATTGTTCACCGCTTTCATGTACCGCCGCCCCGATCACGTGCAGCTGCAGAAGCTGGCGCAACAAGTACACCACATCATCGAGCGCCTGCCCGACGATCTGCTGCGCATCACCGCCGGCAGTCACCTGCTGCTGTATTACACCTGGTGGCGGGGAGAGCTGAGCAAGGGGGGCGCCCTGGTAGAGCTGCTGAACCCGTTGGCTCAATCCAAACGCGTGTCGCCGCTGCTGCAGATCGCCTGGCTGGCCATCGAGGCCACCCACACCTGGATGGCGGGTGACACCGCCCACTGCATCGAAACCGCCGAGCGCGGCCTGGAGCTGGCCGAGCGCACCGGGATCCACCTGTGGGATTTCATGCTCCTGGCCCAGGCCGGCTGGGGCGCGCTGACGTCGGACAATCTTGTCCAGGCGCGCACCTACCTGAACCGAATGGGGGCGACGGCCCATCCGCAGCGGCTGCTGGACCTGTGCCACTACCGATATGAGTTATTTGTCGAGGCCATGCACCGCGGCGATGCAGCCGCCATGCACGACCACAGCAGCGCGGCATTGAAGCTTGCCCGCGAAGCGGGCGTGCCCTGGGCCGAGGGCATCGTGCTGTCGGGCTGCGCCCGGGCCCGGGCCGCCGCGGGGCAGCGCGCCGCGGCGGGCCGGCTGCTGGCACAGGCCGGGCGCATCGCCGAACGACTGGGCAGCGATACCATTGCCTATGGCGAGCTGTTGGCGCGCGTCGAGCTGGGGCTGCCTCGGGACGGGCGCACCCATGCCCTGCGCCGGCTGCTCGAGATCTCGCGCCGCTGCGGATTCATCAACTCCTCCTGGTGGCGTGCCAGCGCCATGGCCGACGTCTGTACCCAGGCGCTCGAAGCGGGCATCGAAACCGACTTCGTGCGCGAGCTGATCGAGCGCCGCGGCCTGCTGCCCGCGCCGCAACGCAACCCCAGCGGATGGCCGGTGCCGGTGCGCATCGTGACTCTGGGCGGATTTCAGCTGCTGCGCCACGGCACCGCCGTGCACGTGCACGGCAAGACGCAGAAAAAGCCGTTGGACCTGCTCAAACTGCTGGGGGCGCTGGGCGGCGAACGCATACCGGAAGCGCAGCTGGCCGACGAGCTGTGGCCCGATGCCGAAGGCGACGCCCAACAGCAGGCGCTGGCCACCACCCTGCACCGCCTGCGCCGCCTGCTGGGAACCGACTGCATCTCCCGGCAGGCCGGGGAAATCGGGCTCGACGGACGTCGCTGCGACGTGGACCTGACCACGCTGCAGGCGGAACTGGGACATGTGACGCAGGCGTTGGAAAGCGGCTGCGACGACGAGGCCCTGGCGGCCTTCACGCGGGCCATGGCGGTTTACCGCGGACCCCTGCTGCCGGCCGACTCGCGCCTGCCGTCGGTGCTGCGGACCCGCGAACGGCTGCACGCGCGCCTGCTAAGGACCGTGCAGGCGCTCGGCGACGCGCTGCTGCGGCGGCAGCGCCTCGGTGACGCCGAAGCCGTGTTCGAGCACGGCCTGGAGATCGATGACCTGTGCGAAGCCTGCTACCGCGGCCTGATGGTCTGCCACCTGGGCCGCAACCGCCGGGCCGACGGCCTGGCGGTGTACCATCGCTGCCGCAAAACCCTGGGGGCGGTGCTGGGCGTGCGCCCGGCGCCTGATACCGAAGCGGTGCACCACCAGCTGCGGACCGGGTGAGCCACCCACACGCCCCATCTGTACCCGATCTGTAAAGCCCTTCCTGCTATTTTTCCGGGGAAAAGACAACCGCGGTGTCTGTGCGGAATGTACCGGCGGGGGCCGGTGCCGGCTTTTTTTCAACAACTTAGCCCAGAAGCCGCTAGACACCCGACACCCTATAACGAAGTCCAGCGATCAGGGAGGTCGCCATTGTTGGCAAGCCAGTGCCACATTTCCGGCACCGCCGCCGCGCGGGCCTTGCCCGGCACAATCCTGGGCACCGCCCGGGCGCTGCGACACGCCGCCCTGTGGCTGTTGCTGATGCTGGCGCCGGCGCTGTCCGCCGCCGGTCCTTCGGCCCTGCAACTGGAACCGCCCGCGGGCGGCAGGCACTTTCGCCAGCCGGACACCACCCTGCGCATCCACGTACCGTCCGGACTGCCGGTGCAGGTCCTCAGCCAGCTGCACCTGGAGCTGGATCAGATTGACGTCACCGCTCTGGTGAGCCGCGAGGGCGAGTACGCAGTGTACAAACCGCCCCGGCCGCTGGCCTACGGCACGCACACCCTGCGCATCGTGCAGATCACCGACGACGGCCGTGAGATCGAGCGCGGACACTGGAAATTCGAGGTGCGCCAGTCGGCGGCATTTCGCCGGCTGTCCGGCTCCGCCGACATCAGCGCCAACCTCTCCTACCGCATCGCCGGCAGCGACCTGCCGTCGTCCAAGCCCGGCGAGCTGCAGGCGCAGGGGGCGGCCCGGATGCGCGGTACCGCGGTCGGCAATGTCTGGACCGCCAAGGCCAAGGCCGACCTGCTCTACGACACCCAGACCGCCAACGGTCCGCCGCTGCAATTGGGCGAGTACCTGCTCAGCGCCGACCGCGACCATCTGGGCGCCGCCCTGGGCAGCCAGACCATCCGGCAGGACAGCCTGCTGCTGCAGAACTTCCATCGCCGCGGCATCACCGGCCACGTCAGCAGCGCCGACGACAGCCTGCGCGCCACCGGGCTGCTGATGCAATCCCGCGAGTCGCCGGATTCGGCCAATCCTTTCGGCGTATCGAAGCCGGACCAACGCATGGGCGGCGTGGTCCTGGAAGACCGTCCGCTGCGCGACCGCGACGCCCTCTACCTCGCCATGACCGCGCTCAGCGGCCGCTACGATCCCCAGTCCCAGGGCAGCTCCGTGGTCACGCCGCCCGGCAACGGCCTGCCCTCGACGGTGGCCCGGGGCAGCGCCTGGGGACTGGTGGTCGGCTCGCAGCTGCTGCAGCATCGCCTGACCCTGCACGCCGAAGCCGACCACAGCCGCTACGACGTCGACGGCAGCGGCAGCCTGCCCCAGGACAGCGACAACGCCTGGAGCACGCGCATCGACTGGCGCACCCGCACCGGCGGCGCACAGCCGCTGATCTGGGGTGTGGGCGTGCTGCGCAGCCGCATCGGGACCTATTTTCACACGGTATCCAACCCCGGACTGACGCCGGACCAGGACTTGCTGCGCGGTTATGGTTCGCTGCAGTGGCGCAGTTGGTCGCTGCAGGTTTCCGGCAGCAATACCACCGACAACGTTAAAAAGATCGACATCCTGCCCACCGATCGCACCCGCGAGCAGACCGCGCAGCTGGGCTGGACGCCCACCATGAATACGACGGCGACGCCGTGGCTGGGCGCGCCGTCGGTCAATCTGCAGTACGACCGCGTCGACCAGCGGCCGAAACGGGTGCCGGCGGGCTACCTGGGCACCCCCGCCAACCAACGCTCTACCAGCACCGGCGTCAGTGCCAACTTCGCCCACACCACCTGGAGCTGGGGCCTGAACTACAACCGCGACCGCTTCAAGGACCGCACCGGACAATCGCCCGAAACGGTCACCGACGCCTACGGGGTGCAGCTCAGCGCCGTGGTGCGCAACCGCTACACGATCACGCCCTACGTCGCCTATCAGCGCACCCGCAACCTGGCCACCAACGAATCCAGCCACAACACCGCCGCCAACCTGAACGTCGATGCGCAGTTGACCGATCGCCTGCGCGGCGGATTGAACTACAGCCGCAACAACAGCCACGACGTGGCCAGCGCCCAGGACCAGACCGACTGGACCACGGACGTGCACCTGGTGTGGAACTGGATCCAGCCGCGCGCCAACCATCCGGGGTTTGACCTGGGAATGAGCGTCATGTATCACGCACTGAACGACCAGCTCAACGACAGCAACAATTACGGCCGCTGGCAGGCCTTCGCCACCCTGGCCATGACCCTGCCGCTCAGGAAATAAGAGGGAACGACATGCGCCTTGATCGGCTGTTATGGATCCTGTGTCTGGCGCTGCTGGCGCTGCAGCCGGCGGAGGCCACAATCCTCAGTTTTTCGGTCACCGCCAGCCCGAACACCGTAACGCTGGTACGAACCAGCCCGGTGAACGTGCTCTGGACCATCACCGGCACGCCCACGCCGCTTGGCGCCGGGCCGCCCTGCGTCGTCGGCGCCACCTACTCCATCACCTCCAGCCAGGCGCAGTACACCAACGACGACGGCTCTATCATTCTGGGTACGCGCACGGCGACGGTGTCCGGCAGCACGCGCATCAGCGCCTGTCCGAACCAGACCGTGCGCATCCGGGAATTCGTCCCGGTTCCGGCGGCTATCGTGCGCCGCGCCGTGGACCTCGGCTTGAGCCGTATCCAGTACCGACGCACCTTCAACGATGGCTCCACCACCTCGACCTGGAGTGTGGCCCTCAACATCGCCGGCAGCGAAGGCGGCGGTGCGCTGGGTATCACCCGCATTGCGCTGCGCTTCGACGACGGCGCCGCCACCCGCATCGTCGAACGCGGCGCCAAACTCGGCGCCGTCGCCGAAGTGAACTTCAGCGGCAGCGGCGAGCTGCGCGCGGTGTGGGAAATCGCCCGCCCGCCCAGCACCCAGGGCGTGGCATCGTACACGCCCCTGCGGCTGGTGACCCGCTTCCTGGCCAGCGGCGGTCGGGCTTACCTGCCCGCGCCCGCGCTGCCCACCCAAATGGCCGGGCAATACCTGCTGCGCCTGCGGGTGCTGGCACCGGACCAGGGCATCGGCACGCCCATGCTGCGCTACGTGGTGGTGGAGAAGCCGCTGGAATCCAAGCCGCCGCCGGCGGTGCTGCAGCTGGACCAACCGCAGGCGGAAGCGAAGCTGAGCGCCGATACCTGGTTCGCCTGGCAGGCGGTGCCCGGCGCCCGCGCCTATCAGCTGGAGATCTACGGCGCCGCCCCGGCGGCCACCCACCGACCCCAGGCGCCGGTGTCCGGCATTCTGGTGCGCGACGTGCAGACCCGCACCCAGTTGTCGCAGCTGGCACGTGCCCACCTGGTCTCGGGCCAACGCTATCACTGGCGGGTGATCGCCATCGGCGACAAGGGCCAGATCCTGGCGCAGAGCGCGACCCGGGTGCTGGTGGTTCCGTGACCTGAAGGGTGACGCGCCGACATGATGGCCCGGAGCCTTCGGCGCCGGGGCCTTGGGCACCGTAACCAAAAGGAGGACGCCGACCATGGGACCCGAGCCTTTCGCGCGCGCGCTGACCAAACGCCTGCAGTGCGTCGTCCGCCGCCTGCCGGCGCTGGCGGCGCTGGCACCGGCCCTGGCCATGGCCGGTTTCGTCGGCGCCGGCACCGGAGCACCGCAGGTGCAGGGACCGAGCCAGATCCTTTCCTCCCAGCCCCTGGTGTTGACCTTTCACTACTACGCCGGCGGTTCCGGCACGCCGTCCTACACCAGGTATTCGTGGCAGTACTGGTACTGCACACCGGGCCACGACGGTGCGCCCTCCAATACCAACGTCGACGAAACGCCGTTCCCGGGGCACGGGTGCACCTCCCAGGTGCTGAAAAACCGATCCCTGGACCCCAACGGCGCGGTGCAGACCATCACCCCGGCGCAGCATTTCGACGCCGGCACCGTGTATGCGCGGGCGCGGCTGTCGTCGCCGCAGCACGGCAACGGGCCCTGGGGACCCTGGCACCGCACCGCGGTGCAGGCGGTGGCGAAGAATGCGCGGTTCGCCAAACCGGTGTTCAGCCTGCCCCACGAAGGCGCGCAATTCGTCGGCAAGGACGTTACGCTGGCGCTGCAGTCCGGGACCAAGCGCCAGGACAGCGACAATTGGCAATATCAGCTGCAATGGCAGCGCGCCAAGGTGGTCACCCGATTCAACGACGACTATGTGCGCAGCCACACCCCGGCCGGGCAGATCCCGCAGACCGACTGGCCGGGTCCGCGCGCGGCCTGGAACGGGCCCGGCCGGCCCACCACCGTGGGCGGCTTCCCGGGACAGACGTTCGCCTATCTCAAGTTCAATGTCGCCAGGCCGCGCAGCCACACCTTCGGCTACCGGTACTGGGTGCGTGCGCGGGAACACGACCTGCCGACCGACACCTCCAGCCCCTGGTCGGGCTGGCTCAGTTTCGTGGTTCAGGAAAAGCCCGGCGCCAAGCTGCCCAAGTCCACTGCCGGCACGCCGCGCACCCGGCGGCAACAGCGGCCGACTCGCGGCAGGGTTCAGACGCAAGTGGCGCTGCAGGGATTGAAACCGCCGTTGATCACCGCGCCCACCGGCGGACAGGTGTTCCACAGCGGCAAGATCGTCATCCGCATCGCCCTGCCCAAGCATACGGACCGCTCCAAATGGCAATGCTGTGATTACCAGATCGACCGGGCCCGCGTCATCACCAAGGAAAACAACGCCTACGTCAAGAACCACACGCCGCCGGGGTCCGTGATGCAGAGCGACTTTCCCTCGCCGCGCGCGCGCCTGGACGAGGACGATCCTTTGGCGCCCGAGTCGGCATCGTCCGGCCCCTGGACCTGGAGCTGGTCCGTAAGCCAGTACCGCCCCCACAGCCACAAGTTCGGCTACCGCTACTGGGTGCGGGTGCGCGAGCACTACCTGCCGGCCAAGGCCCCCGGCCCCTGGTCGGCATGGCGCAGCTTCATCGTCCAGGAGCCGCTCACCTACACCGTGCTGCCGAGGGCGGGGGGCGCGCTGCCGGGGGCGAGCCAGAACCAGCAGCACTCGGGGCAGAAACAGCGCCGGCAACTGGCGCCCAACTCACCGACGCGTCGGCTGAGCCTGCCGATGCAGCAGCCGCTCAATCGCTGACCGGAGGAGCCCGGCATGAAACGCCACCGCGGCACCCGCAACCGGCACGGCCTGCTGACGGCCGTCGGCCCGCTATTGTGCCTGGCCGCTGCCTGCTCCAAAGCACCCTCCGCGGCAACCGAGCAGACCCACGTCGATCCGTGCGGCGGCCTCAAATCGGCGGCAGCGGCAGCCATTCTCAACATCCCCGTCGGCGACGTGCAGGGGCCGCAGACCAGCACCGTTTTCAGTTGCCTCTACCGCTCCAAGTCCCATCCGTTCATGACCCTGACCTTCAATGTCTACGCGGAGGCTTCGGACGCCGCGGCGCAGCGGGCCCTGGACAACGACAAACAGGGCCTGGCGGTGCTGTCGCCGATCACGCCCCTGGCCCGGCTGGGTGACGAGGCCTACCGGGCCCCCGATCCCCGCGTGCGGCGGCTGCTGATGCGCAAGGGGCGCGTCTGGATCGACATCGTCACGCCGGGAGACCAGGCGTCACAACAACGCATCGCCCGCATCGTGCTGGAGCACCTGCCATGACCGACAACAAGCTTTCGCGTCCCCGGAAGCCGTGGACAGCCACCGCGGCGCTGCTGCTGTGGGTCTGCACCGTTTGGTCCGCCGGCGGCGCGTTTGCTGCGCCGCGGCCGGGCCATGACCTCAAGGGCAGTCACGACTCGCCCCTGGTGTCCCGCTACGCGGGCTCCTGGATCATCGGCTACCGGCACCTTCGCTATGGTGCGCTGGACCTGCCGTTAAGTAAGTCGCAGCACGCCGCGCTGGTGAAAAAGCGCCGCGTGGAAGGCGAACTCACCCGCATCCTGTATGTGAATCCGCCCGGCCGCTCGGCGCTGGAGGTGTTCAGGAACTACCAGCGCGCGCTGCGCCAGGGAGGCTTCAAGAGCCTGTTCGAGTGCGAGGGCAAAACCGGCTGCGGCGCGCTGTTTCATCAGGCGATCTACCCCCAGGCGCAACAGCTCACCGACTCACAGCAAACCGAATTCGCGTTCTCCGGCGTCGCCGACGAATACTTCCTCAGCGCCCGGTTGAGCGACGCCGCCCACAGGGGCGCCTACCTGTCGTTGTATGTCGCCACCGACGAAAACGAAGCGGGACTATACCGGGGCGCCAAGCGCGTCATGACCCTGCTGCAGATCGTCCAGACACAACCCATGCAGACCGGCCAGGTGACCGTCAACGCCTCCGCGCTGGCCCAGGCCCTGGACCGCAGCGGACACGTTGCCCTCTACGGCGTGTACTTCGATACCGACAGCGCCCGCCTCAAGCCCGCGTCGCAGAACCAGCTGCGGGAAATGGCCCGCTTTCTCAAGGCCCATCCGCACACCAACGTCTACATCGTCGGCCACACCGACGACCGCGGCGCCCTGGACCACAACCTCGATCTGTCGCGGCGCCGCGCCCGGGCCGTGGCGCAGGCGCTGGAAAGCCGATACCACATCGCGGCTGCCCGGCTCGATGCCCGCGGCGTGGGGCCGCTGGCGCCGGTGGCCGCCAACACCACGGACGCCGGCCGCGCCAGAAATCGCCGCGTCGAACTGGTGGGTCGCTGAGCGACGCGAATAACGACGGGAGCCGAACCAGTGGACCGATCACGGATTGAACGCTGTCACCCCGGCGCCGCCCTGCGCACGCTGGCATGGCTGGCCTGGGTGCTGCCGGCGGCAGCGGCGGCGGGGGTCCCAAGCCTGACGGCGGTGCCGACGACACCGCAGGTGACCAGCCTTGCGCCGACCCAGGCCACAGCCGGACAGCAGGTGGATCTGACACTGCACGGGCACGCCCTGCGCGACGGTCTGGTCGGCAGCTTCCGCGCCGGCATCCAGGCCGACCCCATGAGCCGCGCCAGCGCCGACGGCCGGGGGGCCCACATGCGCATCCGCGTGGCGCCCAACGCCGCGCCCGGCCGCTACCAATTAACCCTGGTGGTCAACGGCCGGCGCCTGCCCCAGCCAACCTACGTCACGGTGCAGGCCGCGCCGGTCAAACTCGCCCCGCTCCCCCACGTCACCATCAAGCCCAAACAGGGGGCCGCCGGCTTCGCGCCGGCGGTCTCCATCCTGGCGCAGGTGACGCCGTCGTCGGTACGGGCGGGGCGGCGGGTCGAACTGGTATTGAACGGGCGCAGCCTGATGCGGGGTCTGCGGATCGACTACGGCCAGGGGGTACATGTGGAGTCGGTGCAGGTGCTCAGCGACACCCGCGCCGTGGCCGTGGTCAGTGTGGATGCCTCCGCGGCCCCGGGCCGGCGCATGCCGCGGGCCAGCGAACCCGACGCCCGGGTTCAGGTCCTGCCCCAGGCGGCCTTGCAGATCGCCGCCGGCGGCCCGTCGCTGCGGGCGCCGCAGGTTTCCGGCGGCGGCTTTGCGCCGCGCAAGCCGGTGGCGATGCGGGCGCCCAGGGTACTCAGCATCACCCCCAACCGGTTGGAAGCCGGCAAGGACTACACGGTCACTGCCTACGGTGAACACCTCGACGCCGGCCTCGAGCTGCGCTTCGGCAACGGCGTCCGCGTCGACGAGGTGAAGGTGCTCGACAACCGCCGGGCGCAGGTGTCGCTGCACGTGGACCCGAAGGCGCACTCCGGCATCCGCCAGGCCCAGGCCCGCGCCGACAGTCACGCGACATGGAAAGTGCAGACGGCCTCGCTTCTTGTGCAGCCGCCTTTTCGCATCGCCAAGCTGCCGAAACCCAAGCTGCCGAAACCCGACTGGAAAGCGATCATCAAGGGCCGCATCCTGCTGCAGGGCCCGAAGTGGTTCTCGGGAAAAGCGGCCGTGGCGCACAAGGACCCGATCACCGGCAAACCGATGGGCCAGGAAGTGGTGCATGTGGGCGTCCATGTACCGGGCCTCAAGGACACCACCATTTTCTCCTGGCGGGAGCAGAACCCGGGGCTTGCCGAGTGGTTCGAGGTGCGCTTTTACGCCGGCGGCAAACTGGTCGCCAAGCGCCGCATCGAGAAGCGCCACGTGGCCTGGTTCAACAAGAACATGCTGCCCACCTGGCTGATCCCGGATCCGACGCTGATCGCGACGCTCGCCCAGGCGGTGCCGGCCGGGGACGTCACCCTGGTGCGCAACAAAAAGACCGGAAAATGGGCGGTCAGCGGGCAGGTCAAGGCGTCAACGGCGTTCGGCCCCAAGGATGGTCTGCCCGCCAGCGACCTCACCTGGGAGGTGGTGGGCTACCGCAACTATTACCAAAGCGGCGTGGAACGCAAGGCGGCCCTGCGCGCGCGGGCACCGGTGATGGTCGCCGCCCTGGGCGGTTTTGTGCCCCGCGCCGCGTCGCCGGGCAGACAAGTGGCGCGCGAAGTCGAACGCTCCGAGCGCTGGCCCCTGAACGTCCCTGCCCGCCCCACCGGCCTGGCCTGCGGCAGCCAGGCGCCGAGCAGCCTGGACGTGAAACTGATCGACAACGGCGCCACCGGCAAGGACAAGCAGTTTTCCACCGACCAGGCCACCAGCGCCCATACCGGCGAACGCTGGCAGCTGGTGGGGGCCCTGGACCTGAAGCGCAGCCCCTGGTCGTCGAGCCCGCAAGTGTTCCAACCCGCCGTCGGGCGCGGCAAGAACAAGAAAGTACTGTTCACCACCTGGCGCTTCGACAACGTCTACGTCGACTGGGGCGATGGTACGGTGCGGCCGCTGGCGGTGTCCCAGAAAGGCAACCCCGGGCCGGGCAAGTACCACGCCGATACCGTGGTCGACATTGACCACGCCATGCAAAAGCATCTGCACGCCTATTCCCAGACCGGCAGCTATACGGTGCGGGTCTATCAACTGGCCGAGGGCGACATTCAGGACGAGTCGGCCGCCAACGTAAGCCTGGCGGCCAATCACGGCGCCGGACTGTACGGCGCGGCGGTGGCGCTGGGCGGGGGCGGCGGCCACAGTCACAACGACCAGGCCGCACCGAGCCACTTTCACCATGCCAAGGCGACGGGCAACCACGCCTACATGCTCATGTGCAAGCAGGTGGTGATCCGCCCGCGCCACGACGACGCCTCGGACGGACCGCTCAATCTGGTCGCGGCCAAGGTGCGCGGCTTTCCCGAACAGCCGGGCGACGACAGCCCGCCCAAGGGCGTGAAGGTCGCGCCGCCGGCGGGTGACTCCTCGCCCCTGCCGGGGCTGGCCCAGGGCGCCGGCGCCGCGCCGGCGAACAGCCATGAGCGGGCGATGGCGCTTTCGGGCGCGCACCCGTCGCTCAACAGTCAGGACATGAGCCGGATCTTTCACGCCGGGCCCGGCGGGGTGCCGAAGTTCTCCGCCTGCGACGTGTCCCTCACCGGCGGCGGCTATCTCTATTACTACGGCCAGGGCCGGGCCCGGGTCACCTGGTATCTGGACGGCCACGCCATCGGCAGCCGTATGGTGTCGCCCGGCCCGTCGACGCCGCGCAGCGACCCGGTGCTGGCGAGCAAGGATCCCGGCCCGCCGCTGGTGTCGGCATGGGGCCTGATCACCTCACCGTCGATACCCCTCAAGCAGGTCGGCAAGCACCGGCTGTCGTTCGACGCCCAGGTCATGTACGACGCCAGCGGACTCACCGGCCTCTCCGGCCTCATGGGCCGGGCATTGGGCAGCGGCGGGCGGCACCCCGACCACCGGCTGGCGGCCCAACTCGCGGCCGGCCTGCACGGCGCGCCGGCCCTGGGGGTGTTGCCGCCCCAGGGTGTAAGCATCCCCCACGGCGGTGATCCGGTGGCCTGGCTGAACCGGCCGCTGCAGCAGGTAGCCCGCGCCGCACCGAAACGGTTGCTGGTGGCCGCCTCCGGGGGCGTCCGTTTCGACACCGGCAACCCGATCGCGCTGGGAACCGCGCTGTCCGGGGCAGGCGGATTACCGAAAAGGAAGCCGCCGACTTACGTCGCCGCCCCCGCCCGCGACTACCAGGTGGCGGGCACGCAATCCGGACAACCGTGCACGTTCCGGTTCCCGGTGCAGGGCGGCGCGTTCATTGTCGGCGGCCTGCAGAACCCGGGCGGCGGCAAACCCAATGTCACCCACCAGGGCAACCGTTGGAGCGGCAGCGGTAAACTGTTCATTCATTTGGCCGGCTCGGGCGGACTGGTGCAGTGGCCGGTACCGATCAAATTCAAGGACTGGACGCTCAAGAACGATCAGACCACGGTCGCCAGCGGCAGCTTCGATCTGTCGGATCCGATCCAGTCCAGCCTGCCCATGCCGGGGGTGCAGGCCCGGGTGCAGCGGCTCCAGGGCAAGGCCGGCGATTCAGTGCGCATGACGCTGCGCGCCCACATCAGCAATGCCAACATCCGCGCCACCGACAACCAGGCAGCGCCGCCGGCGCTGGTCGCCACCGCGGTGCTGTCACCGCAAGGCGACTGGTATGCCGACGGCTTGTCGCTGCCGACGCTGGACGTCTACGACAGCGGTTTCACCCTGGCCCCCAAGTCCGTGGTACTGGATTTCAGCGCCACCCAGGGCAGCGGCTGCGGAGCCGGCGGCGACGGCTGGATGGGGCTGGCGTTTGGCGCCGGCTCGCGCTTGAGCGCCTATACCTTCCAGCTCAAACACGGGCAGGCGGCACCGGTTTCCGGCTGGGGCATCGACGATCAGGGATTGTGCGGCCAACACAAGTTCGGCGTTTACGACTCGCCGGTGGAACAGGGCACCATTCACTGGGACGGCATCGACGCGACCGCCGCCGGCGGGCGCTTCACCGCCCGCTACCGGGGCCTGCGGGTGCACGTGCCGTGGCTGGACGTGGACCTCAAGGGTGGCGACCGCTTGATGCACGCGGGCAAGGGCAGCGGCGGCGGCAGGATCGAACTCAACCTCACCGGCGACGCGCCGGCGCGCCAGTTCGGCCCGGTGAAGCTGGACGCCAACGGCCTGCAGCTGGGCACCTTGAAGGGCGTGGGCATGGCGGTTCGGGCCCATAGCACAGGCTTCGCCTTCACGGCCGACGGCCGCGCATTCGCCGACCAGGTGAACGTGCCCGACCTGTATTTCGGCATGGACGGCAAGGCGTACTTCGACGGCAGCGGCGGCTCGGCGCACGTGAGCCTCAGCGGCCGCAAGGGCCGCCTGTCCCAGGGCGTGGTCGATCTCCAGGGCCTGGACGTGGTGGCCACGCCGGGGGAATCGAGCCGGCTGCTGTTCAACTTCAGCACCGAGCTGCGCATCTCCGATGCCCTGCCCGCGGCGCAGGCGCCGGTCAGCTACCGCATCGACGAGGCCGTGCCGGGCACCTACACCGGCAGCGGACCCGTGACCGGGCACTTCGTCATCCACAAGCCGTTCCCGGATGCCAACCCGTCCACCGACTCGGTCATCCATCCCGACTACGTCGGGCCGCAGGACGGCCACACGGCGTCGGCCGGTCCGCTGCACTGGTTGATTCGCGACGCCCGCGCCGACAGCGGCAGCCACATGCGCTACTGCGGTGACGTGGACCTGGGCCTGTTCGGCGGCCCGCCGGTCAAAGGCGGCTTCGCACTGGGCTACCAGGGCAGCGACGATTTCTGGGCCGCCCGCGCCGACGTGTCGCTGGGCACCAGCGGCACGCCCCTGGTGCCGCCGTATATGACCCTCTACACCATCGGCGGCGGACTCGGCTACAACGTCGCCATCGATTCGTTCGCCACCGGCTCCAGCTGCGATGTGCATGCGAAAATCGACCACACCCCGGCCTTCAACGCCCACCTGCTGGTGGGCGACCCGAGCCATTTCGTCTACGGCTTCGACGGCGAGCTGACGGTCAAGGTCAGCGGCCCGGAGGCCGGCGCGCGCATGGACTACAAGGCATGGCTGGTGCGCCACCAGTGGAACGGCGGCGGCGACTTCTACGGCCGCTTCCAGTATGCCAGCGGCAACTTCGACGGCACCCTCAACGGCCACTACGGCTTCCTCGACGACAAGGTCTACATCGAGGCCACCCACGACGCCATCGCCATGCATTTCGGCGGCGGCAAGTGGTACATCCACGCCGGCACCAAGGACAACCCGGTGCGCGGCCATGTATTGATCGTCAACGCGGGGGCCTGGCTGGGCCTGGGTTCGGAAGGCATGCGCGCCGGCGCCAAGGCCCATCTGCACGTGGGCGGCGGCAACTGCAGCAGCGCCTGCGCCGAAGCGAATGCCAACACACTCCTCGAAGCCGAGATCACGCCCCAGCCGCACATCCGCGCCGACGCCCACATGCATGTGGACGCCCACGCCTGCGCGTTCGACGTCTGCCTCGGGGCGGGCGTGGGAAGCCATATGCACTTGGCGGCGCTGCCGCCTGAGCTTGCCCTGGGCTTCAACCTCGGCGGCTGCCCGCCCGGGCACCTGGACGTGGGCCTGGAGGTGCTGCCGAATCCCAAGCCGCACATTGGTGGGGGGGTATGTCTATGGTGAATGTGCGCGCAAACCGCCGTCGACTGACGGCCGCCGGCTTGGTCGCCGTTTTGGCATCGGCGCCGGCCGCCAACGCGGCATCGACGCCGCAACGGGCCGTATGCGCCCGCGACAGCGCCGGCGCGCTGCGGGTGCTGGCGTTGATACCGCCGGCGCACTGGCCGGCCGGCGGCCTGCGCGTCGACGCCGGCGGCAGGACCCTCGCGCGGCTGCGGCCCGACCCCCGCGCCCTGGCCGAGCTGCCGCAGAAGGACCGCCAGGCATTGAAGCGGCTGCCGGCCCGCGCCCGTGCCGCCCACTCCGGCGGCGCGACGGTGATCATCTACGGCCGCCTGCTGTCGGACTGGCGCTTCGCCCGGGCCGCGGGCATGGGCGGCGCGCTGACGGGGGCGCCACGCGGCATCAAGGAGATCCAGGTGCAACCGCTGGACGCCCGCGGTCACGCCTCGGGGCCGGCGCTGACCTGCCGCCTGGGTCCGTCCAGGCCGCCGCCGGCGCCCGCCGGCCTGCGGGCGAAGATGACCGGCGACGGCGTGGCCCTGTACTGGCGGCCGCTGGCCGGGCGGGGGCTGCCGGTGCTGTCCTACCGGGTGCAGCGCAACGCCGGCGCCGGCAGCGAGCCACTGACCGGCCAGGCACCGTTTCTGCCGTTCAACCACCCGTCGAAACAGCCGGCCTACATGGATGAGGCGCCGCCCCTGGAGCAGAACGTCACCTACCAGGTGCGCTGGGTGGACCCGCTGGGGCGCGCCGGGGCGCCGGCGCGGGTGCGCATCTATACCATGGACCTCGCCGCCCTGCGGCCGCCGGCGCGGGTGACGGCCGAGCGCATTCCGGGCGGAGTGGCGTTGCACTGGCCGAAAAGCGACAACCCACATACCGCCGGCTACGTGGTCGAACGCGCCTATCTCAATACCGGCCCCTATGAGGTGCTGACCCCCAACGGCCTGCCGGCGGCCAAGCCGGAGTACCGCGACCAGGGGCTGCAGGGCGGTACGCTGTATTTCTACCGCGTGCAGGCCATGGGTCCACGGGGCGATCTGGGGGCGCCGTCCGACCCGGTGGCAATCCAGGCCCGGGGCACGGCCGCGCCGCCGGCGCCGCGCCGGCTCAAGGCGGCGCTCGGCCGCACCCGCGTACGCCTGACCTGGGAACCGCTGCCGGGCAATGTTGCCGGTTACATCGTCGAACGCCGGGCTGAAGGCAGCCCGCGCTGGAGCCGCCTCAATCAGGAACTGCAGCAACCGCCGCGCTACGACGATCTGCTCGGCGCCCAGGCCGGCGGCACACTGCGCTACCGGGTGCGCGCCGTGAGCCAGGACAACCAGGTCAGCAAACCGTCGAAGGTGCTGGACGTGAAGCTGGTGGATACCGCACCGCCGCTGCCGCCGCAGATCACCGCTGCCGACGGTGCCGGCGGCAAAGTGACCCTGCGGCTGCGGGCGGCCCGGCCGGCGGCCGATACCGCCCGCATCTACGTCCTGCGCGGCGGCACGGCCCGGGACCCCGGGCTGGTGATCGGCAAGCCGCTGCCGGGCGATGGCACGCGGTTCGACGACACCTGGGTGCAGCCGGGCAAGACCTATTGGTATCACCTGGTCGCCTACGACGCCGCCGGTAACCGCAGCGCCGGCAGCACCGCGGTGGAAGTGCGGGTCGCGGCACCGCAACCGCCCCGGCCGGCGGCTCCCAAGGCCCGGTTCGTCGCCCGGCCGCTTCCCATGGTACGGTTTGAATTCCGGCCGCCGCCACGGCGGCTGGCCGTGGTGGTGCAGTCATCGCGGGACGGCAGGCATTGGCTGACGGCCGCGGGCCCGACCACCCAGGATCACGCTCAGGATCTCAATCCGGGTTCCGGCGCGGTGCAGTATCGGATACGCTATCAGGCAGTTGATGGGACCCTGGGCCCGCCGTCGCCGCCGGTGACCGTGCGGCGCAAATAGTCAACGTCCGGGATCGATCATCGGCGGGAGCGCCAGCGCCCTCGGGCCTGGCACCATTCACACACCATGACGAGGGATCCCATGTCTCCAAGCAACCAGCCTGTCGCCAGGCATCCGTCGAGGACCCGGGTGTGGCTGCTCACGGGACTGTGCGCCTTGTGGCTCGCGGCGTGCGGCAATCAAGACGGCGCAACCCAGGTGCCGGCGGCGGTGGACGCATGCAGCCTGCTCAGCGCCGACGACCTGCAGGCGCTGGCGCCGGGGCTCAGCGCCGGAACGCCCGGCAAGGCGAAGATACCCAACACCTCCACCTGCGAGTGGGATGATGCCAGCCATCTGCCTGCATTGATGCTGCAGGTCACGCCGGCACCGGCGTCCAGCGTCAAAAAGGATCTGGAAAGCGGCTTCGCCAATATGGGTTACGACGTACATGAGGTCACCGGTCTCGGCGACGAAGCGGCGGTCGCCGTGCAGCGCGCCGACCCCACCCACGGCGTCCAGGCTGGCGTGGCTATGCTGGGCGTCCGGGTCGGCAAGCGCGAACTGGCCCTGTCGCCGGTGCGCCTGCAAATCGCCAGCACCAGCGACCCGGCCTTCAAGCATCTGCGGGATGCGGCCGCGCTCGCCGTGTCGCGTCTGCGGAAGAAGAATAAATAGCGGGTAGGGTGCGCCGACCGAAGGTGGCGCACCGACTGCGGTTCCCGCACCGCAGGCGCATGACACCGGCGCCACCATCATCAAGCGGCGCGTTGCCGCCTGCGGCGTCAAACGCACCCTACGAAGCCGTAGGGTGCGCCGACCGAAGGTGGCGCACCGACTGCGGTTCCCGCACCACGAGCGCACGATGCCGGTGCCACCATCATCAAGCGGTGCGTTGCCGCCGGCGGCGCCAAACGCACCCTACCCACTCGTCGCTACCCAACACTACGCCGCACCGCCGCGACCACCTGATCCGCGTCCGGAATGGATTCCGCCTCCAGGGCGGCATTGTAGGGGGTCGGCACGTCAGCGGCCGCGACCCGCAGCACCGGCCCCTCCAACTCGAAGAAGCCCGCCTCGCTCAACGCCGCGGCAATCTCGGCGCCGGCGCCGCCGAAACCGCAGTCCTCCTCTACGACCACGGCGCGATGGGTACGGCGCAAGGAGTCGAGCAGCAGCGGCAGGTCGATGGGCCGCAGGCTGCGCAGGTCGATCACCTCCGCCTCGATGCCCTGTCCGGCCAAGGTCTCGGCCGCTTTCATGGCCACGCTCACCATCCGCTGCCAGGCAATCAACGTGACATCCCTCCCGGCGCGGCGCACGGCGGCGGCGTGCATGGGCGGCGCCGGTGCGTCCACGTCGAACTCACCCTGGGTGAAATACAGCAGCTCGTGCTCGAGCATGATAATGGGGTCGTCGTCGGACACCGCCTGAAGAAACTGCCAATAGGCGTCCTGCGGCGTGCCGGGGGTGACGATGCGCAGCCCCGGCACGTTCAGCAGGGTGTGCTCCAGGCGCTGGGAATGCTGGGCGCCGAGCTGGTGGGCGACCCCACCCGGCATGCGGATGACCAGGGGTACGCCCATTCGCCCGCCGGACATGTAACGCAGCTTGGCGGCCATGTTGATGATGGCGTCCAGGGCCAGCAGGGCAAAATTGGTCGTCATTATCTCCACCACCGGGCGCCCGCCCACCAGCGCTGCGCCGACGCCAAGCCCGGTAAAACTGTTCTCCGAAATGGGCACGTCGCGCACCCGCCATTCGCCATACTTGGCGTACAGGCCCTGGGTCACCCGGTAGCTGCCGCCGAACAGGCCCACATCCTCGCCAAGCACGAACACCCCATCATCGGCCGCCAGGGCACGGTCGTGGGCCAGGTTCAGTGCCTGCCACAGAGCCAGCTTCGAGGCCGGCCTGCTCGGCGCGATGGAGCCGCGGGGGCTGCCGGGGTGCTCGCTCACGGCCGGCCTCCGTACAGATCGAGGGGCGTGTGATAAACGCCGTGATGCAGATCCTCCGGGGCGGGACTGTCGGCGGCAAACGCCACTGCATCCCGCACCACCTCGTCCACTTCGCGGTCGAGTGCCTGTTGCGCCTCCTGGGTGATCCAGTCGGCGGCCAGCGCCCGCGCGCGGAACGTCTCCAGGGGATCCCGCGCCCGCAGCTCCTCCAGCTCCAGCGCCGAACGATAGGAGCCCGGATCAGCCATGGAATGGCCGCGGTAGCGGTAGGTCTCGCACTCGAGCAGGAACGGCCCGTTGCCGGCGCGCACGTGACGCAGGGCGTCGCGGGTGGCTTCATGGACTGCCAGGACGTCCATGCCGTCGACGCTGCGGGCGTCCATGGCGTAGGCGCAGGCCCGCCGGTGAATCTCGGCCACCGCCGAGTGACGGTGGATTTCGGTGCCGATCTGATAGTGGTTGTTCTCGCACACGAACAGCACCGGCAACTTCCACAATGAGGCCATGTTGAGACATTCGTGGAAGGTGCCCTGGTTGGCGGCGCCGTCGCCGAAAAAGCACAGCACCGCATCCACCGCATCGTTCATCTTCAGCCAATAGGCCGCGCCGACGGCCACCGGAAA